>DATEPG010000528.1:0-13391 GCA_035273265.1 Polyangiaceae bacterium | reverse complement strand
GGACCCAAACCAAGATCCGGATCACCTTGCGCGCCGGGATGCCCGAACCGGGTCGCTTCGGGCCTGCCTTTTTCGTTTTGATGGGGGCGCTCGGCCCGCCACTGTTGACCAAGGTGGCGGACGCGGACGTTCGATTCACGGCCCGCGCGGTCGGGGGAGAGAGAGCGGGGGGAGAGAGAGCGGGGGGAGAGAGAGCGGGGGGAGAGAGAGCGGGCACGGGCACGGGCACGGGCACGGGCACGGGCACGGGCACGGGGTGGGTGGACGATTTTCGGATTTGAGTTAGCGCGGTTGACGCCCTGCGACTCGTCTCCGCTGCGTCGAGCGGGCGCACTTTGCCCACACTGCCGAGCCAGGGGATCGGCGCGGGGAAGTCCCCACCGTTAATCCCGGGTTCGAGCTCGCCGGGTGTGCCGCTGCTCATGGTCAGACCTCCACGTGGGGCAGCTGTTCCCAGAACATGCTGCCGATGCCGCGCTCGTGGCCCATCTTGAGGTAGCGCACGTTCGTGGCTTTTTCGCCGATCAGCGTACAGCCGTACGAGTCAATCGCGACTTGATCCAGGCCGGCGATGACTTGGTGCATGTCTTTGGCGTCATCGATATTGCCGCCCTGCGGGCCGTTGCGCAGCAGAACCCGCGTGGCGTCGAGCACGGTCAGCGTGGGCCGCATGAAAGTCGCCAAATCCGCGATCGAAACGTCGATATTTTGATGCAGACGATTGCGCCGGCCGCCGAGGATGCCGTACCAATTCTTCATGCCGCCGGTGTACTTCGACAAATTGTGGTGTTTGGCGACCGGTACGTTGATCACCTTGTCGGCGTTCACGAGCGGCAAATACACCGGCCACTGATCGAGCACCTCGCCCTTCATACGCAGGTCCCGGAAGCGATGCGCGGTGGGCAAAATAACGTTCGCGCCCACGGCGTAGGCAGCTCGCCAAATGCCCGAGCGCTGGAAGCAACGATTGGCCTCGTTGCACGAAGCGTCGGTGACGATCACGTCCTTGGCGCCCGCGTCGAGGCAAAGTTTGACCACCTCGGCGACCACCTGCGGATTCGTGTTGGCCGCGTGCACAGGCATGCGATCCCAACCGATGTTCGGCTTGACCGCGACGATGTCACCACGCGCTACGAAGCGCTTCATGCCGCCCATGGCGTTCACGGCACGCCGAACGAGCTCTGCTGGATCAGTGCTGCTCTTGGCGATCGCAAATACGGGATCGCTGCCTGCAGCCGGATGATGAATGCGAAAGTCGCGAACCTGGCGCTCGCCGCTCGCTTGAGCCAAGCCGAAGCCACCCGGGTCGTAGGCCAACTTGGCCGTCGCCGCAGCACCGCCCACGACGAGGCCCAGGGCCCCGAGGCGCTTGAGCGCGTCGCGTCGCGTCGGATCCGACATTGGGCGGGATCCTTGATGGAAAAAAGTGCGGCGGTCAAGTTCGCGGCCGGCCGCTGAAAACGAGTACTAAGCAACTGATTTGATTGATGATTAACGCGTAGCCCCAGACCACGAGCCGAACTAGAACCGGCCCTTGGCCCGAGTGCCCCAGGCGCTTTGCCGGGCGATTCTTCATAAAGCGCGGGGGGTTGCTTGTCCGGAACGAGGACGCAAGCTAGGTTCCGCGTCCTTTTCGCACACCCCGGCACATGGCCGAGGCAGCCGAGATGGCGCTAACGCGATGGAGAGACGATGAAAGACGGCATTCACCCGGAATACAACACGGTCGCAGTGGCTTGTGCTTGTGGCAACAAGTTCGAGACCCGCTCCACCAAGACCGAGCTTCAGGTCGATGTCTGCGCGGCGTGCCACCCGTTTTATACGGGCAAGCAGCGCATGATGGATACCCAAGGTCGGGTCGACCGCTTCCGTCGTCGCTACGCAAGCGCGACTGGTGCGGCTGGCGCTGCCGGCGTGGCTGCAGCCGCTGCTGCCGCCGCTGCCGAATCGAAGTGAGCCCCTCGGTTCGGGCGGCGTTAAATCGCGCCGCCCGAATCACAACATCGCGCGCTCCAGCGCTATACTGAGGACGATGTCGAACCAACCCGCGGTTCTCGGCCCTGATGGCGTTGCCCGTCCGTATATCGGCGGTCAGGCGCTGATCGAAGGCGTGATGATGCGCTCGCCGCACTGTTTCTCCGCCGTGGTGCGTCGGAAAAGTGGCGCGCTCGTCGTCCGCGAAATGCCAATGGCCGATCTGCGTCGCGGCAAGTTGGCTTGGCCACTGGTGCGCGGCGTCGCCGCCCTGGTGGAAGCGCTCAAGTTGGGCAGCGCCGCCTTGCGCTTCTCCGCCGAGCAGTTCGAACAAGATCTCGAAGAAGAGGAACCGCCCAAGTCGGGTCCGCGCAGCGCGGGGCCGAGCACACTCGCGCTCTTGTCGCTGCCAATCATCGCGCTCTTGACCAATTCGCCGCAGGACTTCGGCAAGAACCCAGCTCCGAATCCTCCCGCCGCTGGGGCAGCCGAGGGCGACGGCAAAAGACGCTTCCTCGGTGTGATCTCCGCGATCTTCGCGGTCGGTCTGTTCGTGGCTTTGCCGCAGGCCTTTGCCGCCGGTGCGAGCAGCTTGTTCGGCCTCGGGCTGGACGTCCGGGACGTGCGATTTCAGCTGCTGACTGCCGCCGCCAAGCTCACGATCCTGATCGGCTACATGCTGCTCATCCGGCGCCTCCCCGAAATCTATCGGGTATTCCAGTATCACGGCGCCGAGCACAAATCGATTTACACCTATGAGTCGGGTGAGGCGCTCACGGTCGACAACGCGCGTCCAAAGACCACCCTGCACCCGCGCTGTGGCACGACCTTCATCGTCATGGTCGCGCTGGTTTCGATCCTGGTGTTCAGCGCGCTCGGTCCGCTGCTTCCCCATTTGGGGCTCGGCAAGCTCGCGGACAATCTGCTGTTCTTCGCCTTCAAGCTGCCGTTCTTGCCGTTCATCGCCGCGATCACCTTCGAGTTGCAACGTGTGCTGGCCAAGTACTGCACCCAAGGCCCCGGCCAAGTCCTGCTCTGGCCCGGCTTCCTGGTACAAAAGATCACCACCATCGAGCCGGACGACAAGCAGCTCGAGGTCGCACTGTCGGCGTTGTTGGTCACGCTGGAGCGCGAGCAACGAGGCGCTCCGCCAAAGGTCATGAGTGAACGCACGTTCGACGACTTCTCGACACTGACACGCGGCGCTGTGCAAGCAGCATGATCCCGGTCGGCAAGCTCGAATCCATCGTTCGACGGTACGCAGAGCTCGATCAGCTACTCTGTGACCCGAAGGTGTTCGGGGACCCGCAGAAGCTCAATTCGTTCAATCGCGAACGCAGCGGGCTGTCCAACATCGTCGAAGCGTTTCAAGAGTGGCGCGCGGTCGAAAAGCACGTGGCCGAAGACCGCGAGGCCATGGACGATCCAGAGCTCGGTCCGCTAGTCCGACAGGAGCTGCCCGAGCTCGAAGCCAAGCTGCTCGGGATCGAGCAGCGCATCTTCGTCCTGCTCTTGCCCAAGGACCCGAACGACGACAAGAACACGCTACTCGAAATCCGCGCTGGCACAGGCGGCGAGGAGGCGGCTCTCTTCGCCGCCGATCTGATGCGCATGTACACGCGGTATGCAGAAACGCGCGGCTGGCGGATCGAACTCTTGTCCAGCAGCGACGCGCAGGCCGGTGGCATCAAGGAAGCCATTTTGCTCGTCAGCGGCAACCGCGTCTTTTCTAGCTTGAAGTACGAGGGCGGCGTGCACCGTGTGCAACGCGTGCCGGCGACCGAAGCGCAGGGTCGCATCCACACCTCCACCGCTACCGTCGCCGTGCTGCCCGAGGCGGACGACGTCGAGCTCGTGATCGACGACAAAGATTTGCGCTTCGACATCGCGGCCTCCGGTGGCCCAGGCGGCCAGGGCGTCAACACCACCAACAGCTCGGTACAGATCACCCACTTGCCGACCGGCATGATCGTACGCTGCCAAGACGAGCGCAGCCAAATCAAGAACAAGGCCAAGGGCCTGAAGATTTTGCGCAGCCGCTTGCTCGAGATCGAGCAAGAGAAGCACGACTCGGCGATTCGCGACGAGCGCCGCAGCATGGTCAAAGCTGGGGATCGCTCGGACAAGATCCGCACCTACAACTTTCCGCAAAATCGCCTGACCGATCACCGCGTGGGTCTGACCTTGTACAAGCTCGATCGTGTCATGGACGGCGATCTGACCGAGCTGCTCGACGCGGTTGGCTCCTTTCACCAGGCCGCGCTCTTGGAAGCCAACAAGACTCACGAGGACGCTTAGCTCGTGGGCGCGCCGGCGAGCGTCGATCTGGACGCGCTGCTCTGCGCGCTCACCCTGGTCCCGACGGCCTTCGCGCGGAACCGCTTCTTCAAGCTGTTCGAAAATCCGGCCGCGCTGAAAGTGCGAAGGCGAGCGTCCCGCGTGCGCGGCATCATTCGTCAACTGTGCGGTACTGGCCGGGTCAAAGCCGAAGTGATCGGCGAGCAAATTCTCGACGACGGCCAGGTATTGCTTCGCTACCGCGTGGAGGAGATCGGCTTCCTGCGCACCGCGGCGCTCTCGCGGCTGGAAGCCGCCACCTTGCGTTTTGCGTTATTTCGCGCCGGCAAGGGCAGCGTCGACAGCGTCGATCGTCAGCTCGTCGAAAGCGCGCTCCAACGCTTGAGCCAAAACCTGAGCCTGCCCGAGGGCTTGCTGTCCGCGCATCCGCCGCAGGAAACGAGCGGTCCCGAGTGAGCGGCGCTCTCGGTTAGCCGAGCATCCCCGGCGAGTGTACACTCGGACCCATGTTCGCCGAAGATCTGCGAAACCACGACGACACTCCGGTCGAAGACAAAATCGTCGTGCTGCGCGGGCTGAGTTGGTCGGACTACCAGCGCCAGCTCGAGCTACGCGGCGACCGCTCGGTGCCGCGCTTCGCGTACTTGGAGGGGGATCTCGAGATCATGACGCCGTCGCAACCTCATGAGTCGCTCAAGTCGCACATCGGCCATCTGGTAGCAGTCTGGTGTCTCGAGCAGGGCATCGAATTTTCAGCCTATGGCTCTTGGACACTGGAAGACAAAGCGAGCGAACGCGGCGTCGAAGCGGACGAATGCTACGTGTTCGGTATCGAGCCCGAAGCCTCGCGCCCGCACCTGGCGATCGAGGTGGTCTGGACTTCCGGTGGCATCCGCAAGCTCGCCATCTATCAAAAGCTCGGGGTGCGGGAGGTCTGGTTTTGGCGCAAGGGGCGAATCACGGTTCACGTGCTGAACGGGGATCAGTATCTGGAAGCCGCCACGAGCAGCGTCTTGCCTGGCATCGATCTCGTGCAACTGTGCACGTACCTCGACCGCCCAACGACCAGCCAAGCCATTCGTGAATACCGCACGGCTCTGAACCAGACCAAGCCCTGAGATGAGCAAGGATCAAAGCTACGCGGACGACGAAGTGCGAGCCATCATCGAGCGCGCGCTGAAGGAACAACCGGCGAGCGGCGTCAGCCACGAGGATTTGTTGTCGATCGGCGCTGGCATCGGCTTGTCGCCCGCCGCGGTCGAGAACGCCGCGCGTGAGGTAACCGAGGCGCGGCTGGCCACTACAGCCACGAAGCGCATCGTGTCTCGTCGGCGACGCGGCCTGATCGCGCATGCGCTGGTCTACTCGGTAGTCAACGCACTCTTGTTCGCGGTCAATTTTCTGACCACGCCTGGCGAGTGGTGGGTGTTGTTCCCGGTGTTCTTTTGGGGCCTCGGCTTACTCGTGCACGCGGGCTTCGGCCTCTCCAAGCAGGTCTCGGAGCGGCGTTTGACCCGCGAGAAGCAGCGTTTGCTGAAGGCCGCGGGTGCGGGCGTGTCGCGCCTGGTCGAACGCCGAGCTGGCGTGCGCGTGGCGGGTCCCGTCGATCAGATCGAAGCGAACCCAGGTGCGGCCGAGGCAGAGGCAGAGGCAGAGGCAGAGGCCGGCGAGCGCGGCCAGCGTCGTCAGTGAGGCGCGCGAGCTTGTTCGGCCACCAGCTCCGTAACGTCGAAATAGAAGCGCAGCTTGGCACCGTCGACGATCCGCTCGGCCTGGAGCACATCGAAGGTTCGGGCGCCTTCGCTGCTGCGTGACTGCGAGAGGAAGCGCGCCTGCTTCGCCTTCAAGACTTCGTACTCCTCCTTTACGCGGTACACGGTCCAGGCCGACTCGGGGCTTTGGCCGTCCCCAGCCTGCGTGATCGAATCGATCAAGCCCTGGGCCACAGCACGGTGAAACTCGGATTCAGTCAGGTGATTGGTCTTGTGCAAAGCGCTTGCGCGCAGGCTGTGAGCGTTGATGTCGGCTTGATCGGTGGCCAACAGCGCCGCGCTGGCGTCGACCACGCCGGCAGCGCTTTCGCTGCGAGCAGCTTCGGCCAGGCGCTCCTCGAGCTCTCGGATGTTCGAGGCGTCCGGCACGTACAGACGTCCACGGCGTAAGTGCCAGAAGTCGGTGCGCGCGACTTCTTCCATCGCTTCAGTGGCGAGCGCTCCGGCACGCGCTCGGTAGTAAGCGGCATCGGTTTCAGCGTAGGCCGGCCGCGCTGTGGGCGCGCTGCTCGTGCCTTGCACTGCGTTTGCAGCGGGCGTCGGCGAGCCGCACGCGCTCGCCAACGAAGCCAAGACCAGCAGCGAAAGTCCGCGAGTCACCATCGATGCTGCACACAATTGCCGTTTAGTTGCCATTTGCACCACCCAAGCACTGATCAGTAGCCGAAAGAGTACGCGCTTCCAAGGCCTTCGGTTCGGTCGCTACGATCCGTGCAGGGCCGCGATTGCGAGCTCGAACGCGCGCTGCTCGGCTGCGGCCAGTGGCGGATCGCGGTCCCAGCGAAACGGCTGTACCCGCGCGGGTGACGCCCCGCGCTTCGTGACCGCCAGTGCGGCGCGCTCCACCACGCCCAGCTGACCGCGTGCGCCGGCAAACAGCGACAGAAGGTCTGGACCAGTGGCGCGTCGTGGTGTGGCTCGTACGCGCGCCTGCAAGCCACCCACGCGAGCCTCGAAGCCCGCTACGCGCGAAGCAACTGGATCGTCCCAAGCGTCCGGCGATCCAGGCAAACCGCGCGCGATCCAGTCGGCAACCGAAGCCGACCAATCGCTTGTCTCGGTCAGTCCCAGGGTCAGGTTGGCGCGTGCCAACAGCGCCTCGACGGCGCCCAAGGAGAGTCGCGCATCGACCTCGACGAGCTGCGAGACTTCATCGAGCGCGAACGCGGAGCGCGCTTCGCTCGGCCCCTCGGGCAGCTCTGGGGCGGGCGCCATCAGCGCGCCCGGATTGAACATGCCCGATGGATCCCAGGCCGCGCGCAAGCGATTCAACAGCTCGGTTCCCTGCCCGAGTTCGGCCGCCAAGCGCGCGGCCTTGCTCCGCCCCACGCCGTGGTGATGGCTCAAGTTGCCTCCCGCCGAGAGCGCGGCGTCCAGCCCCGCGCGCCAGGCGGCCTCGTAACGTTCACGCGCATTGCCAGCGCGGGCGCCGAGCGCCGAGAACGTGAAGTAAACACTGCAGCCGTCCGGGTAGGCGTGGCTCAGGTGCGCCATCACCAGAGCATGCTCGGAGAGCTCGCGCCGCACGCTTTCGTATACCGCCTCGAGCTTCGACCAGGGCGCTGCTACCTCCATCGTGTCGGTGAACGCTCCCAGTCGAAATGAGGAAGATTGTCGAAAACTGACCGAGTAGCGATGAGCCAGCCAACGCCGCGCTGGCCCTTCGCCGAGCCAGCGAGCCGCCGCGCGTGAGCAGATGGCCGCGGCACGCGCGGCATCTTGGTTCGCCTCCTCGGCCTCTCCCTCGAAGATCAACAGCAGGGTTGCGCCACCCAGCAGGTTGCCTTCGAGCGCTTCGATCGTGCGCTGCAGCCAGCGTGGTTTTCGCAACGCCTGGCGCGCCGCGATGCCAAACCAACGATTGACGGTCGCGCCGCGATCTTTCTTGGACTTCTTGCCGTGCGAGCTCTGACCGAGCAGGACAGAATCGATCGGATCGTACAGCCGTGCCACCTCTGGCCTGAGGCCCGCCTGCATCATCGTGCGCAGAATCTCGAAGCCACTGGAAATAGTGGCGCACGAGTAGGCCAGAAATCGGCGCGCCCGCGGCGCAGGGTGCAAACGCAGCGTGACCTCGCTGATGAAGCCGAGCGTGCCTTCACTTCCGGTCACGAGCGGCACGAGGTCCGGGCCCGAACGCCTGCGGCGCATGGTCACGAAGTCTCCGGTGCCGAGCACGCAATCGAGCCCGGCCACCATGTCTTCGATCTTTCCGTAGCGGCTCGAGCATTGGCCCGCGCCACGGGCTGCGACCCAGCCGCCCACCGTGGAGCAGACGATGCTCGACGGGAAATGCCCGGCAGTATAGCCGTGTTTTTCCAGCTCTTGCTCCAAGGTTAGACCGAGCACCCCCGCACCCGCGTGAACGACTGGTGCATCGCGGTCGATGCGAAAGCTCGTCATCCGCTTGGAGTCGATCACGATCGTGCGCTCGTCCGGCAGCACCGCGCCACACACACCGCTGCCCGCACCGAAGGGCACGACCCGAAAGCCTTCCGATCGCGACAGCTCGAGCAATTGGCTCACTTGCTCGGAGCGCTCGGGCCAGACCACGGCGCCCGGGCGATTCGCCGGCAGCTCACCACTTTGAATGTCGACCAGCGCACGTGGCCACAGGTCGCGCGCCGCAGCCGAAAGGTCGGGAGATGTCCCGCTGACTCGCAGACCGGGCATGCAGTGCCGGATAGCTGACGCGAGATCCACGAAACGCTTGTAGCCTGCGTAGGCAGGGACGTATACGTTTTGGGCGTGGGAACCCGCTCGAAACGATTATCCGCACTTTTCGTGGGACCGGTCGCCTATTGCTTGCTGCTCGCCGCCTGTGGCGGCGGCGCGGCGGGTTCCGATGCGCCGGCCAAGACGCCTCACGAGTCAGCGAGCGTTCGGGCCGACGAAGCGCGCAGCGAGGAGCCGGAATCCGAGCCAGAAGCCGCCCCCAAAGCCGCGCTCTGTGACGACGGCACATGCAGTCCGTGCGGCGCCGGAGTCTGTCCCAGCGGTTGGTACTGCGACGAGTCCGCGCACGGTGGCCCGGCCTGTGGCTGGCTCCCGCGTTGCGCTCAAAAGTCGAGCTGTGGTTGTCTGAACGGCAAGCTGGGCGCTGGCTGCAAATGCAGTGAGCAGAACGGCGGCCTACACGTCACTTGCAAGTAACGTGTTCGCTCCCCTTTACGGACGCTGCGCGAGCATGATGATGCGCGGTGAGTTGGGGCCGAAGAACACGCCCGGCGTCGCGGGGTGACCGCTGGCTTCGGTCACCCGGAAGCCCACTTCGTGCAGCAACTTGCCGAGTTCATGCAGCGAATACAGGCGTAGTGAGAACAAAGACTCTTTGGTGCGGCCGTCATCCAAGATGATCGAGCGCTTCACTCGCAGGCGGCTCGAAATATAGTCGACGCTCATGTCGTCCATGCACACGCACGAATCACCCTCGTACCAGACGGTGCAGGGCGCTGAGGCCGCAGCGAAATCCCGATTGAGCACGTCGATCAAGAACATGCCGCCTGGACGCAGCGCCTTGAACACGCGCTGCGCCACCGCCAAATTCTTGTCTTCTTCGAAGTAGCCGAAGGTCGTGTTCCAGCAGAACACGCCGTCGAACATCTCTTCGAAGGCCATCTCGCGCATGTCGCCTTGCAAGAAATTGATCTTCTGGCTGCGCTCTTGGGCGACGTCCGCTGCCAGCGCCAGCTGATACAGCGACAGATCGTAGCCAACTACGCCGTAGCCGCGGCTCGCGAACTCGACCGCGTGATGTCCAGCGCCGCAGCCGAGGTCGAGCACCACCCCGCCCGCAGCGACACCCAGCGATTCCTCGATGAACGTCACCTCACGGCGAATGTGTTCGTCCGACACGCGCGAGCTTGCACGCATGAAGTCTTCGTTGAACAGATCTTCCCACCATGGCGCGCGCGTCTTGGAACGCTGCGCAGCCTTGGCAGCGGCGAGGTCGGGCGCCGGCGGCGGGTCTTTCGGCGGAGAAGATGCAACGGGCGCCGCCTCGACGGCAGGCGGCGCGGACGGGACTGTTCCGGGCGCGCGCTTGGGCGGAGGAGGCGGCTTAGCCGGATCCGCTTTCGCATCCAGCTCCGGTTGATCCGCCGCCAACTCTTCCGGCGGCATCGAGATCGCGTCCTCACGGCCGAGCTCCTCGGCCTGGGCAGGTTCGGCTGGCTCTGCCGCTGCAGCTACCGGCGCAGCTGCTCGGGAAGCGTCAACTACCGGCGCAGCTACGCGGGAAGCGTCAACTACCGGCGCAGCTACTCGGGTGGCGTCCACTACCGGCGCAGCTACGCGGGAAGCGTCAACTACCGGCGCAGCTACTCGGGTGGCGTCCACTACGGGCGCAGCTGCTCGGGAAGCGTCAACTACCGGGCCAGCTACTCGGGCAGCTTCGGCTGCCTCCGCGGCTTCTGCGGCGGCGATCTTTTTGGCAATCGACTCGGCTGAAAATTCGTCGTGCGCGAGTTCGACTGGCGGAGGAGGCGCGGGCGGACGTCGCGCGGGCGCAGACGGAACGTCGACGGACGAGGCCTCGAGCGCTGCTGCAGCCGCATCGAGCGCCGCAACTACGTCGACCGCGGACGCCGTGGCGGCGGTTGGCGGCAGTTCGACGTCGATCGGCACGTCGAGTTCAATCGAGGGTCCCACGTCGGTCGGAATTGGCGCGGGCGGGGGCAGCGCGACCGGCGCAGCAGCTGCGGCAGTCGCCGCCGCGATCACCGGGCGCGAGCTGCGCCGCACGGTGGTCCCGAGGCGCGACGCGGACGGCGGATAGGAGTCCGGATCGATGTCCGGCGTGGGTTCTTGCGCCGCTGGCGGACGCACCGAATCACCGACCGCGATGATGCGCATCGCGAAGATGGCCGACGTCGAGGTCGACGGCGGTGGGAAGCCCGACGGGCTCGAGGCGGGTGCCCGCGCAGCAGCAGGATCTGGCACGGCTGGCGACGAATCGCTGCGCAAACGCGGTCCGGGAGGATCACTGCGCGGGCGCGGCGGCGACGCGATCGGACGCAGCGCGGTCGCGTTCGCCTGCGCGGCAGCGAGATCTCCCGCCGCGAGCGCTGGCTCCGAAGGCGTGCGCGCGCTGCTCGACGCGTTCGCTGCGCTCACGTCTTTCGCTGCGCTCACGTCTGGAAATGAAGGGTGCGAGCGGCGGCGCATCGGCGGCGGCTGACTGAGCGGGGCCACGGCGTTCGGAGCGCTCGCGGCTGACGGCTCGCTCGCCACCAAAGCTGGGCTGTCCAGCGTCGGTGCACCGTCCGCCGAGAACGAGATGGTCGGTGCGATCGGAGCCTTCAACGCATTCGCAGAGGCCGACAGATCTGGCGCTTCCCCGGGGGCCGGCGGGCGAGCGGAAGCAGAACCCGACGGCGGTGCGGAGGCCGCGCCCGAGTCGCGCTTGGGTTTGGGTGGGGGCGCGAGCTTGCGTGATAGCGGCGGCGTGGAGTCGTGCGCGCCGGTGCCGAGCGAGAATTCGAGCACGGCGCTGGCTGCACCTGCCGGAGCAGTAGCATCGGGAACGGAAGCCGAGCCAGACGAAGGCTCGTGCGCCTGCGGTTCTGCCGGATCGGTAACGCCAACTTGCGCCGTATCTTCCGAGTTTTCGATCGTCATCCAGCTCTCAACAGCGATTCACCGAAGCGCACTTTGCCGAGTGGGCGCCCGACGCTCAGCCCCGGCTCGAGCAAGACCACCGCGGTCGAACCCAGGTGAAACATGCCGATTTCGTCGCCACGAGCCACGCTCTTGGCGGGCGTCACCGTGTGCAGACCGGGCTCGGCCGAGGGTCGACCCGGTAAGGCGGTAATGGTGATCCGGCCGACGATCACCGCGCCGACCATGACCACCGTGACTCGCCCGAGGCCGCGCGTGTCGATGACGATCGCCGCGCGATGGTTGCGCACGAAAAGCTGGGGGATGTGCTTTTCGCCGATCGAATTGACCGGGTACAAGTCACCGGCGATGCCTCGCACCAGCGAGATCTCGCCGTCCACCGGCGAGTGCACGCGGTGGTAGTCGCCCGGCGCGAGATACACGACCGCGAATTCACCGCCGCTGTAGCGTGCAGCGTCGCGTGCATCGCCAATCAGTTCCCCCACGTCGTAGTGTTGGCCTTTGACGAAAATGCGCGAGCCAGAGTCGACGCGGCCGCACGACGATAATTTGCCGTCGGCCGGACAGACCACGGCGTCCGAACTGATCAGACGCGCGCCTTCCTTCAGCGGACGCGTGAAGAACGCATCGAAGCTCGCGTACGGCCCGGGCTCGGGCATCGCTTCTTCGAGGTTCACACGATAGGCGCGCGAGTAGGCACCCATGATCGCGCGCGATAGGGGCGGAGAGAGCGGTAATTCGCACAGTTGTCCAACGGCCCGACTAATTCGGACACGCGGCAGTGCGCGCAAAAGCTGAGCAGCAGCGTACGTCGCGAGACCCACGGAAATCCTTTAAACTTCGCAGAGATTCGAGCTGATTATCCTAAGCGCCCAGGGCACCAGCGGTCAATCACGCGGCACGCTTCGCGCAGCTTTACATAGCTCTAGCCATGCCGCACGTGTGGGCAATGGTGGTTCTTTTGTCCCAATATCGGCTAAATCGCCGGCGCTCCCGGCTGGGCGCTTGCCCGCGTAACCTTCGCAGGCCACCTCGTCCGAAAGCGGATCCACGGACAGACCCAGGGTGAACGCGGACTCGGCTTCGGCGTGCTGAGCGCGCCGCTCGAACCCTCGGCCGGCCAGCGCGAACCAAGGTCCGTACAGACCGTCAATTTCCGCCACGGTACCAAGGGCCCGTTCCGCCCCGAGATCGTCACCCCCCGCGTACAGCCCGGAGGCCACGCGGGCTCGAAGCTGAGGCAGTCGCGATAGCGACGACGGCGCAGCCAGCAGCGGTTCGACTTCGCTCGCCGACTCACGGCCATGCCCACGACCTGCCAGCAGATCCGCGAGTCGAACGCGGCGCCCGGCGTCGCCTTGTGCGCGGGGCGCTGCCGCGTGCAGTGGCATCTCTGCGCCGGGTTTGACCGGCTCGCGCAGGAACCGCTGCCAGCGGGCGTTCCACTCGGACAAGCCGTAGCCAGTCGCGCTGAGCAGCGCCGCCTCGGCGCCGGCCGCACCATTGCCACGCAGGTCCGCGAACAGCAGCCGCAACGCGGGCTCGCCGTTCTGGACGATGAAAAAATGCATGAAGCTCGTGACCTCGGCGAAGGCGATGCCGGCGGCCTCGGGCGTCGGCAGCATCGCGATCGACGGGCCGAGCTTGTCGATTCCGACCGAGCGCCCGTCGAGTGCAGCGTTGCGCGCGCCAGTGTCTGCCCAATCGGGTCGATCGAATGGGCGCACG
>DATEPG010000527.1:0-11074 GCA_035273265.1 Polyangiaceae bacterium | reverse complement strand
ACAATCAGAGAGTGACACCGATCGGCGATCCGCTCAGCAACAAGCATCACCGAACCCCACTCCTATACCGTTCGATGAAAATCAGCAGCCGACACGACGGGAAACAGCCGCGACAAATTGCCTAATTTGCCGCGCAACGCTGGATCGACGAACACACGAAACCTAAAACAATCACCAACGAAATAGTTTGCCAGCAACTACTCTAGAGCCAGCCACCACTCGCTCTACACAGTCACAATCTCACACATCGAACACACTCCAAGCGCACTCGAAAGCAGTGCATTCGAAACCTCCCTGAAGCTCGCGAGCTCGCCCCCTCCGCTTCCCGAAATTCCCGGCAATCTTTGCAACTTTACTCGAGCCCGCGATCGTCCCTCGAAGCGCGGCAGGCCAACCGCAACCGTCCCGAAACCAAACTATTAGGAATTGCAATGTTTCGAATACATCTCAGATCTAACACTCTGATCTTATGGCTCTCGTTATCAGCGGCAATCGCGGCCTCAGCCATGGCCGTCGGTTGCTCGTCGAGCAGCGAACCGGGTGCAGACGGCGGCGCAGGGAAAGGCAGCGGCGGCGAGACGGCAAAGGCCGGCAGCAGCAGCAACAACGAGGCGGGTGCCGACGAAACCGGCGAAGGTGGCAGCGAGGACACGCCCGAGCCGGGCGCGGGCGGCAAAGGCGTCGCCGGCAGCAAAGGCACCGCGGGCGGCAAAGGCACCGCGGGCGGCAGTGGCGGCGGCACTAGCGGCAGCGGTGGCAGCGGTGGCAGCGCCAGCGTCGCCGGCGGTTCGAGCGGCGGCAGTGAAGGCGAGGAGCCGGGCGAAGGCGGCGCCGGCGGAGCACCCGACGTCCTGGATCCCGAAATCGCCGCTGCGCAGGCGCGTGCCTTGGCGCTGATCAGCGCCTTGCCGGCCACCAGAAGCTGCATTCGATGCCACCAGCAGCAATACCAAGGGAACGGCTTCTATCCGAACATCACCCCCGACGTAGCCACGGGCATCGGCTCCTGGAACGCGGAAGACATCAAAACCGCCATCCGCGACGGCAAGGACAAAGACGGGCAAACGCTGTGCGCGACCATGGAGCGCTATGCGTTTACGGAAGACCAGCTCTCGGACATCGCCGTCTATTTGCAGCACCTCCCCCCGGTGAGCAAAAAAATCACCGCGAAGTGTCCGGCATCACCCTAGTGCACTGCCCACGCCCCGGGCTCACGTGTCTGGAGTCAGCACGCAGCCGAGGCGGCGACCCGAGCAGGCGCGCGAAACCGCGCCTGCTCGGGTCTAAATGCCGGAATTAATGAGTATTTGTGGATCACGTGGGGGATCGGTGCGGGCCTTCGCAAAAAAGCACTAGCGACTCCCGGATCAACAGCAGCGACATTCGCGAAACAAACGACGGGTGATTCTAGTTGGGTCGCGGCGTGCTGCACGCAGCGACAAATGGTCAGCCTGAACCGGGACGACTCGGTTCGCGACGGGCATATGCCGGGACGACTCGGCGCTTTCAACCGGCGGAGTATCCACCGATCACTGGAAGATGCGAGCTCGTGAACCTAGGTGTGGATTAGCCACAGCGGCGGTCGTCTCAGGATTTGGTCTGCGGAGCAGTCTGTTCAACAGACCTCGCGCTTGAATGCGACCGCTGGCGCAGCCTCGGTATCACCGAGTCGCGGCATTTCGTCAACGAACAGCGCGCGAACCTCAGCGCTTCGATCCGCCGACCCATGCGGGCCGCAAACGGCCCGATTGACCGAGTCCGCCTGCGCTCATTCGTGAGCGCGGCAGCTTGGTCATTCTGTATTTCCATCGCATTTGATTCGACATCTGGCGCCCACTGGTATCTTGACTTAAAAGACTGGTACATCCCGATCTAAATGTCTTGGTCACTGGGGAAGCCAACGAAAGGACACCCCCGACAATGACTGCAAAGAAGCCTGGAAAAGGAACGAAGGCAGCTCGGCGCCCCACGCCGAAAGCGGACCGCAGCAAGCTCGTGACGCTCGCGGGCAAGAAGGCCAAGCGGAAGACTCAGCCCAAAATCGCACGCAAAGGTCGCCGGCCAGCGGCGTTGGAGGTTCAGCTCAGGAAAACCGTCGCTGAGCTAGGCCTGACCGAAGCCCGCAAGATTTTCGCGTCCGTCGAGGCTGCATTCGGTGAGTACGCTGCACCTTGACGGCCGTGACCCGCCACTCGCGACCGAGCGACTATTTGTTAGATTCTGTAGCCGAAGCATCTTCGAAATAATACCGCAATACCAGCAGCCCGATTGTCGCCTGCGTAGCCCTCACAGACTAGGCCCCAGATGATTATTTCCCTCCGAATCCCAGCATACCTCCTACTGCTTGCCTCGACATTTAGCGCCTGTAGCAAGCCGACGCCGCCTGCGCCCGCCGAGGGTAAGCCGGCCGCGTCCGCCGCACCGGTGGCCGTCGCGGCCCCCGCCGCAGTGCCGACGCCGACAGGCCCAACCTTGAAAATCGCCTACAGCGATTGGCCCGGTTGGGTGGCATGGGAAGTGGCGATCCAGAAAGGCTGGTTCAAGGAAGCAGGCGTGAACGTCGAGTTCAAGTGGTTCGACTACGTTCCGTCCATGGACGCCTTCACCGCCAACAAGGTGGACGCCGTAGCGGTCACCAACGGCGATGCCCTCGTCACGGGCAACGGTGGCGGCAAGAGCGTATGCATTCTGGCCAACGACTACAGCGACGGCAACGACATGATCGTAGCCAAGCCCGGGATCAAGTCGATGGCGGATCTGAAGGGCAAAACCATCGGCGTCGAAGTCGGTTTCGTCGATCACCTGCTCTTGCTGAATGCCCTCAAGGCCAACAAGATGACCGAGAAGGACGTCAAGATAAAGAACGTCAAGACCGACGACACGCCGAACGCGCTGAAGTCGGGCGCGGTCGATGCAATCGCCGCTTGGCAACCGAACAGCGGGGCGGCGCTCAAGGAGCTCCCAGGGTCGACCGCAATCTACACCAGCGCGGACGTGAAGGGCCTGATCTACGATCACCTGTGCGTCAGCCCCCGCAGCTTGGCTGAAAATCGCGCCGAGTGGCTCAAGGTCGTCAAGGTCTGGTTCCGCATCGCAGACTTCATCGCAGACCCCGCTAACCTGGACGAGGCAGCCAAACTCATGAGCGCTCGCGTCGGCCTGACCCCGGACGTGTACAAGGGTCTGATGAAAGGCACCCACCTGTTGAACGCGGCCGAGAACGTCAAGCACTACGCCAAGGGGGATGGCTTCGACTCAATCTACGGCTCCAGCAAGATCGTCGACGACTTCAACGTCAAGAATGCCGTGTACAAGGCACCGCTCAAGGTCGAAGAGTACTTCGACGCCAGCTTGGTCGAAGAAGCCGCGAAGGCGAAGTGACCTAGCCTTTCCGCCGGCGCTGCGCGGTTCGTTCCCGTCGAGCGCTCGCGCCTCTCACAGCGGACTCGACTCGTGCCCTCGAGCTACCCTCGGGGGCACGGCCCTTTTGTGCTCAGCGCCCGGCGAAGGTCTCTTCGACCTCTTCGAGGATTTGTCGGGCGCGCGAAAGGCCGATCTGAGCGATGGCTGCCCGCAGCTGGGCTTCTGCGGTGTCGTCGGAAGTACCGCTACGCCACTTGGCAATCGGCTTCTGGGCGAGCCGGGCGCGACTGCCGCGAACCGCAGCGTTGGACGCGCTTCGAATGTTGTACACTAGGCCGGTCGTGAGCTTGAGTCCGCGCTTCTCGGCAAGCGCCACGACCTCAGCCGCGGGGATCGAGGGGTCCAAGGACCTCACGAACTCACTCTTCGCTCCAAACCTTGGCTTGCTGTGCTTGTCTGAGGCCATGAGGGCTCTTTTAGGCGCTAGCGGCTTGGCGAGTAAAGTTCGCGGTCCGTTGCCCAGATTGCGGACCAGCGTCGGTGCGGCGCTCGGGTCGGTCATTCGCGGTGTCTTTCTAGTGGTAGTGAGATCTAACAAAGGGTTCTCGTGTGCCCATAGCGGCCAATGTGCCGATTTCCTATGTGTGTCCGAGAGTTACCCTCTGCCTTGCGAACTGATCGGGGCATCTAATGTCCCCGAAACCAAGCCTAACCAACCCGGCCGGGCTTGCACCAGGAAAGCTACACCAGGAGCGCGCCAACGTTCCAGGGTTAAGTTGAAATTTCGGCCGGAAGCGGCGCCTTTTTCGCTAGCGAGCTGCCCAGGGCGGCGGGATTCGCCAGCACATCAACGAACATTGCAGGCCCGGGGTGCCTCAAACCTCATCCCAAGAATTGTGCATATCTCGTGAGAACGCCGGCTGAAAGAAGCGATCTTTCTGCGTCGGCGCGAAGCGCGCGGGCTCGATGAAAAGACTCGTACAGGAGATCCAAGACTGCCCAGACTTAAACCCATAGAACGGTAGCTCCAGGTAGCCGTGCTGCCGAAGCAGCTGCGCGCCGCGACGGTACCAATCCGAATTGTCGAGCACGATCGCAGCTGGTCGCATCGCAGCCGTCAGCTGGCTGAGGAAGTGATTGAGAAACGCCGTGCGCTTTCCGGCGAAGTCGACGAGCAGCCATTGTTCACCACGATATTCGAGCTGGCCGCTCTCGAGCTGAGCCAACGGCACCAATGACAGCTCGACGTTGCTGGCGACGTTCCTGCCGACCGCTGCGTGCCATTCCGGATTGGTTTCGAATGACCTGACTTTTCCAAAGCGTTTCGAAAGCCAGATCGTGGAGAAGCCGGCACCGAGTTCGATCAGCGATTGCCCGCTCAAGTCGAGGTGCTCGATGAAATCCAAGAACGGCCAGGTCAAGAGCGGCTGCGCAACCTCGGGCGTTGGCGGAACACCCGACTCACCCTGAAAAAACTCACGCTGGCGAAGCACCGAAACGCCGAAGCCGAGCTGAGCTCCAAAATCGTTCAGTTTGACGACGCCTTCTCGGTTGAGCAGCTCTTGGGGGGCCTGGGCTGCATTCAAGCGCGCGTAGTAGCGGATCATGGCCAGTGCAAACGCCTTTCACGGCAGGAAGTCGCACAATTTCGGACGCCGCGTGAAGGCCGCGGCCCGCGCAGAATCGCGCAGCTGGTTGCGATCCACAAGTCCGTTCGGCCGCCCACGAGAACGATCTCGAGAGCGCCGACGGCCCTTGCCTTGCAGCCGGTCGAGTGTGGGCGAGCGCACCAACACGCTGAACGTCGCCTGATTCGGAGCTCGAGAATCCCCCTTCTGCTGGTGGTCGACTTGCAACCGAACCGGGGCAAACCGCAGCAGCCAAGCGGCTCGCGTACTCGCAGCCAGACAGCAGCTAATCGAAAATGCTGGCGAGCCTGACGCTCTGCATATTTGAAAGCGTTATCAACGAGTTACAGATGCGACAAGGTAGCCGCGGTGCACATGCGCAAACAGCGCACTCCAAACCACAAAACGCAAACTGAATGTTTCGTGAGGCCTGAACTGTGCCGTAAGGTTGATATCGTGGAGATTGCTTGAAAGCCCCCAGCGCCCCGACCATGGGTCCCAGCATCGCGCAACGTGGTCTAATGGACACGATCGTGCAGGGCGCGCTCGTGGAGCTATTCCAGTCTTGTGGGGTGGCCGTTGCGCCGCAACCACGAGGTCGCCTGGACACTTCACAGCTCAAGATCCCAGAAGTGTCGGCGGCGATCAGCTTCACTTTGGCGCAGTCGGTCAAGGCCACTCCATGCCCCGGTCGACTCACGCTTTCGCTGCCCGAAGCACTGTTCACGATCATGAAGGCCGAATCCATGCGCAGGCCGCAGCAGCTCGATTGGGTGCGCGAGCTCACCAATCAACTGGCGGCCCGCATCAAGCATCGGTTGCTGCCGTTCGGCGCGGCCATGCAACCCCTCCTCCCCAGTTTGATCACGCGTGATGCGCTGGAGGGGCAGCGCGCCCGTTTCGCTTCAATGCGAATTTATCTGGGTCGCACCCTGCGGGGGGACGTATTGGTGACGGTGGACGGCAATATCGACGAGTCGCGACTCGTGTACACCGGTCCGGCCGACATCGGTAGCGCCGGTGACGTAATCATTTTCTGATTTCTCGATGACTTTGAAAAGCGACAGTTTTTGCCCGTTTGCGTGGAGGAAATAGTGAAAAAGGTACTCGTAGTCGATGACTCGGAAACTATCAGGCAGCATGTCGCCGAGGCGCTCACACGCGTCGGCTTTCAGGTGATCGAAGCGAGTGACGGAGCGGCCGGGCTGCAACGCACGGAGCAGCACGACTTTTCCATGATCATCCTGGACGTGAACATGCCGCTTTTGAACGGCTTGGAAATGCTCGAGCGGTTGAAGCAAGATCCGAAGACCGCCGGTATCCCCGTGCTGATGCTGACCACCGAAGCTCAACGCTCGATGATCGAGCGCGCCCGGCAGAACGGCGCCAAAGCATGGCTCATCAAGCCAATCAAGGTGGAGAGTTTGGTGAGCACCGTAAACAAGGTTTTGCTACAGCAGGGAGCTAGCTAGTGTTTTTGGAAGACGATCAACTTGCTTCTGAGATTGCCGATTTGACGGGAAGCTGCTGCGTCGAGCTGTTTGCAGCGTATGGCGTGACCCTGAACTCGAATCCAGCCGAGTTCATCATTTCCGAGGAAGTGCTGTTGTCGGGCGTGATTGGCTTCGTCGGCCCCACCATCCGTGGCACTTGCCTGCTCGTCGGCAATCGTTCCCCGATCGAGCTCTCCAGCCCGCAAAAGGAGCACTCCCGCGACTGGGTTGGGGAATTGACCAACCAGCTCGTCGGACGCCTGAAGCGCAAATTCCTGGGCTTCGGCCTGGAGGTTGCGCTGACGACTCCGGTCGTCTTGAGCGGCCTCCACCTGCGCCCGATGCCGCGAGGCAAGCTCACGCCGCGCGTCTTCAGCACCGACTCGGGATCGATCATGATCTGGGTCGAGGTGGAAGCCGAACCGGGCTTCGCGTTGGGACCCGCAGTCTCGGACTCGACCAGCGCCGAAGGCGACGTACTGATGTTCTGAGCGACTCCGGCAAAGCGCGCGGCACACGACCGCGCCTCGCCGCTCTGCTACTCCCCCGAATAAACCTCCGTTTCGATTCAATCAGGACGCAAAAGCCCAAGGTTTTCCGTGAACTCCGTGCCATGCCTTATGGGTTCCCCAGTTTCTGCCGTGTCTAGGTGCACGTTTGAAAGACGTGGCACGTCCTTTTACGAGGCGACCACGGCATGACTGATGGAGGACGTTTGTCACGCACTGCTGTCATGGGAGCCGCGCTCGGCTTGTCCCTGCTGGCGAGCAGAACCTCGCAGGCTCAAGCCCCAAAGCTGTTGGTGTACTTGCACGTGTCATTGAAGCAGCGCGCTTTTCAGGGCCTGTTGCAGAGCGCTCTCCCCGGCGTCGACGTAACCGCCGTCGGACGCATTTCCGACTTCGACCGTGCGCTGACAGAGACGCCGGACGCGGTGCTGACCCTGCCGCTGGTGCTCTCGGCGAAAAATATGCACGCCCAGCTGCAAGGCGTACGCGCCGGCTCCGTCGAGGAAAAATACGCGCTGGTGGCCGCGGACGCGGCGCCCGACCCCGCGCGCGTCAAAGCCGTCGGCGCGCTCGACGTGCTTGGTCGCGAAGGAACCAACGTGTTCGTCAATCGCATGCTCGGAGTTACAGCCAAGGTCGAGCGTGTAACCAAGGTCGAAGACTTGCTGCCGCTCTTGCAAATGCAGCGAGTCGACGCGATTTTGATCCCCCAACGTCTGCTGAGCGACGTCAAGTCGGCGAGCCGCATCAACCTCGTGGCGCGCGAGCTACCAAAGCAAATCGCTCTGCCAGCGGTTGCCTCGCTCGGCTCTGCGGGCCCCAGCATTACCGTCGGCATCGCCCGACTCCCCCTCAACTTGGCGCAGACCATGGGGGTCGACACATGGCGCTGAATCGACGACAGTTCATGCTGGGAGTGCCGGTGGGTTGCGCGCTCCTGCAAGGCTGCGCCAAGAGCGCGATCTCGCCGACCACGCGCTATTACGCCGAAATCGCGCACAGCCGGAATGAAAGCGCCAAGGAGACGATCCTCGTTTGCATGCCGGAGACGCCGCAAACGATGGAGGTTTGGTCAGGCCTGCGCGACGAACTCTCCAAGAACTACAGCCTCGTCGCCCTGAGAGTGGAAGATCGCGCCGGGCGCTCCGTGATCGAGGAGGGCGTTCGGCGCCATCGGCCTGCGAGCATCGTACTGATGAACAATCCCACGGTCGCCGCCTACAACGACTTTCAGCGAAACAACAAGAGCACGACCTTTCCCCCTGTCGTGATCGTGATGACCTCGTTTCTGGAAGCGGGTCGACTGCAAGTCAGCGGCGCCACCGGCATCAGCTATGAGGTGCCGCTGATCACCGTGGTGACGAACCTGCGCAAGCTGATCGACCGCCCGATCGATAGGATCGGAGTGATCCACCGGCCGGAGCTGAGCAGCTTCGTGGAGCGCCAAGCGATACTCGCCGCCCGTGAGCAAATCGGAGTGGTGCGTGAGGTCGTCGGCTCGTCGCCCAATGCTTCCGAGCTCAAGCGTGCGCTCCGACGCTTGAAGGAGCGTGCCGGCGCGGTCTGGGTGCTGAACGATGATCACCTGCTCAGCCCGACGCTGATCGCTGACGCCTGGCTACCAGGGCTCAACGAGCGCCCCTGGTCGCCGACGATCGTGGGCGCGGCCTCGCTCGTTTCCCCGCTGCAATCGTTTGGGACCTTCGCGGTATTGCCCGACCATTCCGCACTCGGCGCACAAGCGGCGAGCCTGGTCTTCGATATCGCGGACAATGGCTGGGCGCTGCCGCCAGACCTACAAACGCAGCTGCCGGTGTCGACGACCACGACCTTGGACTTGGCTCAAGTGCGCGAACGCTTTTCGCTGCGCAATGACGCTCTACGACAAGTAGACCGGGTTTTGGACCGCTAGCATGGGCGAACCTCCGGTCCCCCAGGCCCCACCCGCGCCACGCGGCTCGCTGCGCAACAAGTTCATTCGAACGATGCTGCTCGTATCGAGCATCATTGGCGGCGTGACCTTGGCGATCGTGCTGTTCTTGAGCGCTCGCTCGTCCGCCGAGCACTTGCGGGCGATCGAAGCCAGCATCGAGGAAGGCATCACCAGCAAGGGTAAGGTCCTGACCGAAAATCACGCGCTGGCCCTGCACAGCATGATCTTGGACAACGCCTTCCTCGACATGCAGACGTTGCTCGCGCGCGCGGTCAGTCAAGATCCGGATTTGGTTTACGGCCTGTTCGTCAATTCCGAGGGCGGCGCACTGGCCTTCCAAAAGCGCGGCGCCTCCGGTGGGGAGCAGGTGGCCCCGGAAAAGAATGCTTGGCGCGGACTCGGCTTGGACCCGTCGGAGCTCGTCCAAAGCAAGGAGACGATACGCCGCGTATCGCGCTTGGGACAAGAAGTCGTCGAGGTCGCCGAGCCCGTGTTCGGCGAAGACCAAGAGATCTTGGGTACGATTCGCTACGGTCTGTCCACGCGCCGGATGCACCAAGCACTCAGCCTGGCTGCGGCCGAATCCAAATCGCAGCAGGTCAATTCTATCGCGCTGATTGGCGCGACGGTGGGGCTTGCCACCTTGCTTGGCATTTTGCTCAGCCGCGTGCAGGCGGTTCGCATTACCCAACCGGTTCAAGCGCTGACTCAGGCCGCCATCGATTTGGCCGGCGGCAACCGCAAAGTTCGCGTCTCGATCAACTCCGGAGACGAGCTGCAGGTGCTGGGCTTTTCTTTCAATCGCATGGTCGAAGAGCTTTCCAGCTCTTACCGCGAGTTGGAAGAAATGAATCGCACCTTGGAGCACAAGGTCGACGAACGAACGCTGGCGCTCGCGGGCCGCAATCGTGACATGCGCCTGGTGCTCGACAACGTAGACCAGGGGTTCGTCACGCTGTCCATGGACGGCGTGATGGCCCGTGAACGTTCTGCGGTGGTAGACCGCTGGTTCGGCGCGGGCGACGGCCGGCTGACGACCTTTTGGCAATACCTATTCGCGACGTCTCCCGATTTTGCGCTCGGCTTCGAGCTCGGCTGGGATCAGTTGATCGCCGACGTCTTGCCCTACGAAGTGGCACTCGAGCAACTGCCTTCGCGGCTGAACGCAAACGGCTCGTCCTTCAGTCTTCGCTATATCCCCTTGCTGAAAGACGATCGCTTGGAGGGCGTGCTGCTGGTCGTGGCAGACATCACCGATCGTTTGCAGCGCGAGCGCGAAGAGGCCGAACTCACCGAGATGATGGAGGCATTCCGCCGTTTGATGCTCGACCGTAACGGTTTCATGGCCTTCTCGAACGAGGCCGCCGGAATGGTCAAGCTCGTGTGCAGCTCCGATGTCATCGACGACCACAACCTGCGCAGCGCGCTGCATACGCTCAAAGGCAATGCAGCACAGATGGGTCTGAGGGTCGTCGCGCATCTGTGCCACAAGCTCGAAGACGAGCTGGCCACCGGGGACGGCATGAAGTCCCAGGAGTTGCTGG
Source organism: Polyangiaceae bacterium (assembly GCA_035273265.1). GTDB lineage: Bacteria > Myxococcota_A > Polyangia > Polyangiales > Polyangiaceae > PMG-095. The sequence goes on along the minus strand of DATEPG010000527.1, from coordinate 604 downwards.
CGAACCGCTGGCAGGCGTTGACCGACCACGTCACACAGCTGATCGGCGATAACGGTCGCCAAATGATGGAAGTCAGCGCGACCGACTACGCCGCATTGGTGAGTACCCTGACCCGAGACGGAAAGTCCGCTGCACTCTCGGAGCTGTTGACCTGGCGCCTGGAGCCTGCAACCCGCCCGCTCGGACGACTTGCGGATCAGGCGCGCGCGCTCGCTACGCGCTTGGGCAAGACCGCCGTCGACGTCGAGGTACAAGCCGGAGCCGTGCGGCTCGATCCAGAGGTCTACGGCCCGTTCTTCACCGACCTCGTGCACCTGGTTCGAAATGCGGTCGATCACGGTATCGAGAGTCCAGAGGAACGCGCCTCGAGCGGAAAATCGCCAACCGGCAAGATGATCTTCAAGGTGCAAACCCGAGAAAATCGAGTCGTGTTCGAGGTCAGCGACGACGGACGCGGTATCGATTGGGCGGTCATCGCCCAACTCGGCGCGTCACTCGGCTTGCCGAGTCGCACACCCGCCGAGCGCCTAGCGATCATCTGTCGCCAAGGCGTCACCACACGCAGCGATGTCAGCGAGACATCGGGACGCGGCGTCGGAATGTC
>DATEPG010000526.1:0-3915 GCA_035273265.1 Polyangiaceae bacterium | reverse complement strand
CCAAGAGCCGACCCGTGCGTACGTCGACCACGACCACCGCGCCTGCGAGCTGGCCTCGCATGCCCTTCTCGATCGATGCCACCAAATCGATGTCCATCGTGAGCGAGATATCGCGACCCGGGATTGGTTCCAGGCGCCGCGGCTCCTCCAGGTACTTGGCGTCGATTTCTGCGTTGCTCTCGCGGCGCGCAATGCCGCGCACCATCTTGCGCCAGCCACGTTGTCCGCGCAGATAGCTCTCCCAGCGCCGCTCGATGCCGATTGCGCCGATGCGATCGCCCGCGCGATAGCCGCGCTCGTCCAAGCGCTCGAGCGCTTCGGCGTCGACTTCGCGCATGTAGCCGACCGCGTGTGCGCCGAGTTCGCCGTACGGGTAGTAGCGCACGGGAAAAGGCGTAACTTCGACGCCGTTGAGCTCCTTCTCGTGCGTCTCGAGGAAGGCTACGACGTCGCGATCGACGTCGACCTTGAGCAAGATTTGGCGGCCCCGTCGCTTGTCTTCCTTGGGCAGTGCCTTGATGTCCGCGATGCGCTTCTCGATCGCCGCGCGCTCGAACTCGTCCAGCGGCACCACCTTCATCACGCGCGGCCAGGTCGTCTCCAGGTCGATTTCTGCGGGCGTGATGTACACGCTGTACGACGGGCGATTCGCGGCCAAGACGCGGCCGAAAGCGTCGCGAATCACGCCGCGCGTGGTGGCCAACGAGCGCTCGCGCACGATGTTGCGTCTGGCTTGAGCACGGTGCAAATCGCCCTCCACGATTTGCAGCTGTGCCAAGCGACCGATCAAAATCGCGAACGCCGCGAGCGCCACCAGCACCAGCCAGCGGTAGCGTTGCCGAAACTCCCCGACGTCGGAGCGCTGAACTAACACGTACGCCTCACGTCAACGCCTCCGGCTGCGCGCGAGCCGGCGTTCCGCCTTGGCGCAAGCGCTGCGCCAAGCGAAACAGGATCGGCGCACACAGGGCGGTCGCCGCAGCGTGGGGCAACACGATCGTCGCGACCTCCAGCGGACGGCGATTGTCGTTTCCGAATACGGCCAACAGCACCAAGATCACGGCGCTTTGCACGAGCGCGAAGATGAACGCCAGCGACATGCGGGTGAGCATGGTTTGCGCCGTCAGCCTGACGCCGGCCACCCGCGAGAGCCACCAAATCATCACGTAAACGAAGGTAAATAGCCCAACGGGCGCGCCGCCCAGCAAGTCTTGGGCATAGCCGATGGCGAACGCCAGCGCCGCGCCGCGCGGCATCGACGGTTCGTGAACGCCCAGAAAAATCACCAGCGGCAGCGCCAGGCTGGGGGTGGCGCCATGCACCCAGGTTGCGCCGATCAAGGTGCCGAGCGGTCCTATCAAGCGAAACAAATTCGACTGGACCAAGATCAGCAGCGCAGCGACGACGAAGAATCCGAGGTTTCTCATGCGGAGCTCGGCGCAAGCATCAACGCTGCTGGCGCTGTTTCTTCGACACCGAGTTGCCGGCGCCCGACTCACACTCTTTGGGATCGGTCAGAATGATCATCACCTCTTCGAGGCGCGAGAAATCTACGGTCGGTTCGGCTTCCACCGACTGATAGATGCCGAAGTTGCGTTTCTCGACCTTCTTGACGCGTGCTACGGGGATGCCGCGCGGGAAACGGCAACCAAAGCCGCTGGTGACGAACACGTCACCGACGTCTACGTCGTCGGTGCGTTGCACGTATTCCACACGCGCCGAATATTTTTGGCGATCACCGATGCCGCGCACGAAGCCTCGTGCACCGGTGCGCTCGACCATCACGTCCACGCCGAAGCCACTGTCCACGGTCAGCTGCACGTCCACCTTTTCACCGGCCACGCGCAGCACGGTGCCGACCGTGCCGTCCACGGAGATGACCGGCATCTCTGGTCGAATTACCGCGTTCTTCGTGTCTACCGTGAGGTGCGCGACCCGGAAGTATTCGGTCGTGTCCTTGCCCACCACGACCGCACTGACCAGCTCTTGGGACAAGGTCTCGCGCAGACCGAGCAGGCGGCGCAGCCGACGATTGTCAGCCTCGGTGCGCTCGGAATCACTGACCTTGCTGCGTAAATTCGCGTTCTCGTAGGCGAGCCGATTGTTGTCGGCCTTTACGTCCACCAGGTACACGTAGTCCCCGACCAGGCCCGAGACGCCGCGCGCCAAGAGCGCGGCAAAGTACTGAAACGGAGCCGCGACGTGTAAAAGTGTGCGATCTACCCAGCTCGTGTCTTCTGGCCTGCGAATGCTCGAGCGCAGGAAGAAGAACGGCAGTGCCAATAGCAGCACTACGATGACGATATCGCGATAGTGCTTGAACGAACCCACGCGAGCCTCAGCTCATCACCCGATGGTGACTTCCTTGAGCAGCTCGATGTGATCCAGCGCTTTGCCGCTGCCGAGCACGACGCAGCTGATCGGGTCGTCACTGACCATCACCGGCAGCCCGGTTTCTTCGCGCAAAAGCACGTCGATGTTCTTGAGCAGCGCGCCGCCGCCCGTGAGCACGATGCCCTTGTCGACGATGTCGGCGGCCAGCTCGGGCGGGGTGCGCTCGAGCGCCAGCAGCACGGCTTCGACGATTGCGTTGATCGGCTCGGCCAGCGCCTCGCGGATTTCGTCCGAGTTGACGATGACGGTCTTGGGGATGCCGGCGACCATGTCGCGGCCTTTGACTTCCATCGTCAGCTGCGGGTCGAGCTGGTAAGCGTTGCCGATCGTGATTTTGATGCGCTCGGCCGTCTGCTCGCCAATCGCGAGATTGTATTTCCGCTTCATGTAGGCGACGATCGCGTCGTCCATCTTGTCGCCGCCGACGCGTACGCTCTGCGAGTAGACGATGCCGGCCAGTGAAATCACGGCGACCTCGGTCGTGCCGCCGCCGATGTCGACCACCATGTTGCCGCTCGGCTCGGTGATTGGCAGGCCTGCGCCGATCGCCGCGGCCATGGGCTCCTCGATCAAGTACACCTCGCGTGCCCCTGCGCTCTCGGCGCTCTCCTTCACGGCGCGCTTCTCGACCTCCGTGATGCCGAAGGGCACGCAGATGATGATGCGCGGCTTGACCAGCGTGCGCCGGTTGTGGGCGCGGGCGATGAAGTAACGCAGCATCGCCTCGGTGATCTCGAAGTCGGCGATCACGCCGTCGCGCAGCGGGCGAATGGCGACGATGTTGCCCGGCGTACGACCGAGCATCTCTTTGGCCTCGCGGCCGACGTTCAGCACTCGCTTCACGCCGTTGGCATCACGCGCCACCGCCACGACTGACGGCTCACAGCTGACGATGCCTTTACCTTTGACGTAAATCAGCGTCGTGGCCGTGCCCAAATCGATGGCAAGGTCATTCGAGAACAGGCCGTAGAGCCAGTCGAAAATCATCGCTGTTTATTGCTCGTCTAATCAGCGAGGCGCGACGGTCGAGTCGGTCGAGCGCCCACGCCTAGCGTTGCCGGCCGAAACCGGACGAAATGGAGCCACGTCCTAGCACGCGCCGCCTTCGGCACGCAATCCGACCGGGACCAAAAGCAGCATCCTCCAGGGAGGAATACTGTGGGCGGAAAAATCCGCGCAAGATCCAATACTTGCGCGGCTCCGTTGAAGCGAATTCGAACTCGGTCGGAGGCCCCGAGCGCGGCGCAGAGTCGAGCTCGAGCGCCGCCGCACTCAGTCGTCGTCGTCCCAATCCTTGCCGAGGTTCTTGTAAGCAGCTCCGCCGCCCCCGCGTTCACCCTTCTTGGGCTCCTCGGTGCCGCCGCGGGCTTTCTTCTTCTTCTTCTTGTCGTCCCAGTCAGACCCGGCACCCGCACCAGGCGCGGGCCGCGCGCGGCGCCCCTCGGGAGGACGACCCGTGGTGTCCATACCTGGCGGAGGCATGGGCGGAAAGCCGCCACCGCCTCCCGAGTAACCCCCTGC
>DATEPG010000525.1:0-10972 GCA_035273265.1 Polyangiaceae bacterium | reverse complement strand
GCGGTGCGCCGCCGACATCGAACAGGAAGTCCAATGTCGCACCATAGCCCATGTTGCCTGAGCCACCGCTGATCAGCGGACGAGCGTCCATCGAGAGTCGGGGATTCACGGGTAGCACGATGCCTGCGCCGACCCGTCTGGCGTCGGCCTCACGCGCAGCAAAACGCGCACGCGTGACTTCGGGACTAGAAGCTTTGGCACGATCGAGGGCTTCGGGAAGAGAGAGTGTGAGCGGAACGGCAGCGTAAGCCTGACGCGGCGCGAGGCAGCTCGAAACAGCTAGACACGCGACACACAGAAGAGACGCGAGGGCGCTCTTGAAACGGCACTTCAAGGCAGAGCCTCCGGGGAACTAGGTTGGGCGAAGAAATCATGCGCGCCGTTCGGTTACCAAACGGGCACGCCAGCATTGCGGGAGATGTTGGGGCGAGGCCTCCCAAGCGAGCGGGAGCGAACCGGTTCGCGCGAAAGCACAGCCGCCCATGGCGCCCAATCGAGCGCGATCAGGCGAAAGGGACGCGGCCAATTTCAGGCGCGCGGAGGGCGCTCGAGACTCGGCGCGTGACTTGGCAAGGCGCGCTCGGCAGCCAATGCACCACGGCCATTGCGCGAAGCGTCACGGGATGTCGAAAGCCGAACCCGCAAGGGTGATGGTGCGATCACGGCGTCGGCGCCGTCATCCCAATCCCCGACGGCGACTGGAGCCAACGTGTCATTCTCACGGGGAGCTTCGGAGGCCGGGCAGACGCCGCTCGTTCCCAGTTCAGGCAGGGCAGCGCAAGCGGCCAGCAAGGGGAAACCGGACAAGCCTCGCACGGTTACGACGAAAAACGCCGTAAACAGAGCCAAAAACCGGAGCACACGAATCACTGCCCCGGAGTCGTGCCGCGGAGTGAGGGCCTTGTCAAGCGCGGGGGCGAGTTCAGGTTGGCTCATTCCGCATCGTGGCCCACCCGCTTGAGCCCCGACTCAGATTGGGACTGCAAGAGGTGATCGGCGATTGCGCCGCGTTCGCGCTCCAAAAATTCAGTCACTGCGGAGCTCAGATGACGATCTTGAAAGCTATGGACACTGAAGGTGCGGGAAGGTTCGAAGCCCCGCGAACGTTTGTGTTCACCACCGGCGCCGGGCTCGAACAGCGATAGCCCGCGCTCGATGCACTCTTGAATACCCCGATAAAAGCAGACATTGAAGTGCAGGAAGGGGCGCTCCTCGAGCGCTCCCCAGTAGCGGCCGTAGAGGGCGCGCTTGCCGAGCAAGTTGAAGGCGCCCGCGATCGGTTTCTTGGAGCCGGCGTCGGTGGCCATGACCAAGTGCAGATGCTCGGGCATCGTCTGGCAAATTTGCTCGAAGAACGCGCGATTCAGGTACTGCTTGCCGTAAAAGAATTTTTCGACGGTCGAGCGATAGAAGTCGAAGATGAAGTCCACCCGCTCGGGACGCAGGCCTTCACCGCTGAATACGGAAAGGTCGACTTGCCGGTCGCGCATTTCCCGCATTTCCCTGCGGATCTGATTGCGACGCTTGGAGCTGAAGCGGTCCAGAAAGTCGTCGAAGGTTCGATATCCCGCGTTACGCCAATGGTACTGCAGACCGTGGCGCGCTAGGTAGCCCGCGGACTCGAAGGCCTCGGCCTGCCCCGCTTCGGGAAACAGCACGTGGCAGCCCGAGGCGCCAATGCGTTCCGCGACCTGGGGCAAGGCCTGCGCGTAGCCGCGCAGAATTGCCGCCGAATCCTGACCGGCCTTGATCAGGACTCGCGGCCCCGTGGCAGGCGTAAACGGCACCGCCAGGATCAGCTTCGGGTAATAGTCGATGCGCAAGTTGGCCTGCGCGTAACGCGCGAAGGAATGATCGAAAACGAACTCGCCTTCGCTGTTGCCCTTCACGTATGCGGGCGCGAGTGCAACCAGCTCCCCCTCCCGGTAGGCCGCGATGTGCAGCGAAAGCCAACCGCGGGAAGGCTCGATGCAGCCCGTGTCCTCCAGTGCGGAGAGCCACTCGTAGCGCAGAAACGGCAGGCAGTCCTCGCCCGCTAAAGCGCGCCAAGCGTTCGCACCGATGCTCGAGATCCGCTCGTGAGTGCGAAATTCCAACTCAGCTATGGGCTCACGCGAAGGCACTGCCGGGCGAGCTTAGCCTCGATTCCGGACGCGTGCTCTGGCTACAAGAATTTTCGCAAGCGATAGGCCAGGTACTCGAGCAGCCGCTGGCCGAGCGGGCGAAAGCGGAAATCGACCGCCAAGACCTCACGGCACAGCTCGAAGTCGTCCAGAAACGAACTCTCCAGCCGGTTCGCGAAGCGCGCGTCCAGCACGCTCACGTTGACCTCGAGATTCATGCGCAGTGACATGTAGTCGAAATTGAATGTGCCGATCGTGCTCCATAGCCCGTCGACCACGGCAGTTTTGGCGTGTAACACGCTCTCGTCCCACTCGAAGATACGCACTCCGGCGCGCAACAACCGTCCCCAAACGGCGCGGCTCGCGTGGCGCACGATATCGACGTCACTCTGACCCGGCACGATGATCCGCACGTCGACCCCGCGCCGCGCCGCACGAGCCAGCGCCCGCAGCACCCGCCGATCCGGCACGAAATAGGAGTTGGCGATGAAAATCCTGCGCTGGGCGCCGCGCAAGTAGTAGAGATATGCACGGGAGATTTCGCGCTGCGTGCGCAAAAAGCGCTGTCCCAAGACCCGGATCGCCGGCAGGTGCACTCGACGCGAGCTGATCGGCGGCGGCGGCTGCAAAAGCGCGTCCGGCGTGCGCAGCTTGCGACCACGCAAGCGCCCCCACACCCTTGCAAAGCAATCACTCAAGCCGGCAACCGCCGGCCCGTCGATGCGCACCATATCGTCGCGCCAGCCTGCGCCGCCGTCGTCGAGCGGCAACCAATAGTCGGCGATGTTGATGCCACCGGTGAAGCCCGTCCTGCCGTCGATCACCAGGATTTTTCGGTGATCGCGGCGCGTTAGCTTGGACAGGCGGAAGCGCCGCTTCCAAGGCGCAATCGGGTTGAACTCGATTACCTGCGCGCCGGCGCGCTCGAGCTCGGCGAACATCGCGGCACTTGCGCCGACCGAACCGACGGCGTCGAAGATGATCGACACTTCGACGCCCCGCTCGGCCGCGGCCTTCAGCGCAGCCGCGAACTTTCGTCCGATGACATCCGATCCGAACCAATACATCTCGAGCAAGATCTGTTGCTCGGCCGAGTCGATCGCGGCGAGCATCTCTGGATAGGCGGCCGAACCATTGCGCAACAAGCGCAGTTGGTTGCCTTCGACGAAATACTCGGCGAGATCTGGAACGGGCACGAGCTCGGGAATCACCACGCGGCGCCGAGCCTAACCTGCCCGGCGCAACTTTGCTGAATTGCGCGAAACCGGGGCAAAACACCCCAGGAATTTCTGCGCGCCGTGCGCGTTCGATTGCTATGCTGAGCAGAATGCCGCCGCGCGTTCCTGTTCGTCCGTCGAGCTTCAGCGCCCGCTGCGCCTTCGCACTCCTCGCACTGCCGGCCTTCGCCTGCTCCAGCGGTTCGCGCTACCCGGCGCAGTATCCCCAGCAACCACCAACAACCGGCGCCACGGCACCAGCGAGCCCACTTCCGCCGGGTCAATCCGCCCCCCTGCCAGCACCCGGAGTGGCCGTGCTGCCGGTCGTCAACGACCCGATCAACGCAGTCGATCTCACCTTCCTGCGCGGGCAGGCGCAATCCGTGTTGAACGAGCTCGTCGCGACTTTGCCCGCCACGCAACAGCAGCGCGTCGCCGGCATCCCGCTGGTCGTCGATAGTACGCCGGGGGACGTGAATGCATTTGCCATGTGCACCGCGGGTCGGCACGCCGCCATGGCCATCACCGACGGCTTGCTCGACATCGAAGCGCATCTGAGCCAAGCGCGCGCCACCGACGAGACCTTCGGCACGCACAAGCTGAGCGATTACATCCAACTGATCGTGCAGCAGCAACGACCCAATCGTCCGATTGTGCGGCCGCCGCCAGGCTTCTTCGACGCCACACAGCAGGTGGATGGGCGCAAGGTCTTGCGTCAGCATCAACTACTCGAAGAGCAGATTGGCTTCGTGCTCGGCCACGAGTTGGCCCACCACTACCTCGGGCATTTGCCGTGCACCTCGGCAGGTCAATTGCCTCTGGCTGAACTCGGCCAAGCATTGTCCGGCACGGTGCCGCTGTTCAACCAGCCAAACGAGATCGCGGCTGACACGTCGGGGATGAACAACCTGATGACCATGGGTTTTCGTCGGACGGGCTACCGCCTGAACGAGGGCGGCGCGCTGATCACCATGCAGTTCTTCGCTGGCCTGGAGCAACTCAGCCCGAGCGGGCTAATCTTCGCGTTTCAGAACAGCCACCCGCCAGCGCTGGTCCGCGCGCCGATCATCCAGCAGACGGTCGCCGCCTGGAAACTCACCGGTGGCCGGGGTTTGCCGTATTTGTTCTAACGCGCGAAACTGGCGCTCGACGCTGACCGATGAGCCGCAAAGCCAGGCCAACGCGCGATGAGTGACAAGACCGAACAAGCCACGCCCAAGCGCTTGGCCAAGGCCCGCCGCGAGGGGGATAGCCCGATCTCGGCAGCGCTGTCACAGAGCGTCGGCTTGATCGCGGCCTTAGCGGTGATGGGCGGCGTAGTCGCGTTCGCAACCGAGCAGGCCGGGGCCTTGTTGACCGCCGCGCTGCAGCGTCCGAACGAGCCCGCCTCGCCTCCCCTGATCGCCCGCGTCGTATTGAGCATCAGCTTGCCCGTGCTGGCCGTGGCCGCGACGGCCGGTTGCGCCGCAAGTCTCGTACAGACCGGCGGCGTCATCAGCGCCAAAAAGTTAGCACCCAGCCTCGACCGCTTGAATCCGTTGACCGGTCTGAAGAATTTGTTTTCTTGGCAGCGCGTGGTGGCCATCGCGCGAGCTTTGCTTGCCGCGGCAGCAGTCAGCTATTTCGCTCTTTACCAGCTGAGATCCCACGCGGCAGATTTCGCGTCGTCCATCGGTAGCCCAAGCGCTGCAGCGACGCTCGCCGCAAGCCTGGCTGGCAAACTAGCTTGGTTTGCGGCCGCGGTGGGTGTCTCGCTGGGCCTGCTGGACCTGCTACTCACTCGACACGCCTGGTTTCAGCGTCATCGGATGAGCAAGGACGAAATCAAACGCGAACATCGCGAATCGGAAGGCGATCCAGCGTTGAAAGCCGCGCGCCTTCGCGCGCACCAAGAAGCCCTCACCGGCGCCACTCTCGGTGCCCTTAAAACCGCCAGCGTGGTGATCGTGAACCCTACCCATCTAGCCACCGCCCTCAAATACAGTGAAGACGAGGACCACGCGCCGTCCGTGATCGCGCAGGGTCAGGGAGAGATGGCCAAGTTGATCATCGAGGCCGCGCGCGCCTACGGCGTCCCGGTCGTGCGCGACGTGCCGGTCGCGCGCGCGCTCAACGAGCTCGAAATTGGCGATCAGATCCCGGAAGTCCTTTACGAGGCGGTCGCAGAGATCTTGCGTGAAATTTGGCAGGCAGAAGGCAACGCCGCGACTCGCGCGTGATAGTTCGGGCTCCCGAGGGGAGATCCGCTATATTGCTGGCATGGGTGGCTTGCCGTCTCGCATACTTAAGGGTTCTGGGCTGATGCTGTTGGCGGCGCTTGCGGCCTGCGGAGGGCGCAGCTCCACGCTCGATACCGACGGCATGGCCGCTGACCCGAGTCAGTCGACCAGCGGGTCACCGGGAAGCGCCAACGCAGGCAAGCCAGGCGTCGGCAAGCCCCCCACCAGCGGAGGCGGTGTGACGGGGGGCGGAGCGTCGGGCACGGGAACCGGAGGAACGTCAGGAACGGGAACCGGCGCTGTACCTGGCACGGGAACCGGAGGAACGTCAGGAACGGGAACCGGCGCTGTGCCTGGCACGGGAACCGGCGGAGCGGCCGGAGCTGCGGGCGCGGTCCCTGCAGGCGGCTCTGCTCAAGGCGGCGGGACCGGAACGCCGGCGCCCACCTACCGCAGTTGTGCCGAGTATTGCAGCACCATATCGCAAGGCGTGTGTCCCAGCGGCGTTTCGGTCGATCAGTGCGTGCTCTCTTGCTCGGCGGAGCTGAACGGACAGACCGCACGATGCCAAGATGGCGCCATCAACTTGCTCACCTGCTTGACGACCGCCTACCGAAACAGCGCCAGTTGCGGGGACGTCGAGAAACGGTCGGGGGCGCTCTGTGGCGGCCTCTCGGATTACTACCAAAGCTGCGTCGGCACCGGCACCAACCCGATCCCCCCGCCCGTCGCGGCACCCACGTGCTCGACTTCGGGCAACAGCAACAACGGCAGATGCACCTTGGACGTAAAGTGCGATACCGGCGCTTATTACTCAGTCTTGTGTCATCAGACGGACTCGGGCCAAAGCAGCTGCACGTGTAAGTCCGGGTCGGTGAATGGAGGCAGTTCCCTTGCCGTCTTCAACCTGAACGAGGGCTTGACCTTTGCCTGCTACGACAGCCTGGCGGCCTGCGGTTTTCCGCAGATTGGGCCGCAGTAGCGAAAGCTCGAGCAAGGATCGGGACTCAAGTCCCGATCCGGATCTTCTTTTTCAGCGCAGAAAGCTCGTCGTCGACCTCCGATTTAGCTGGCGCGGCGTCCGAGCTGGCGCCGCTCTCGAGCGCGCGGAATTTGGCTTCGACTTCGGCGGGAGACATGCCGGTTGGACTGGGACCGGCGAGAGCCGCGTCCACCTCGCTGTGCGCAAGGAGGGTGTGCTCAGCGGTCTCGATCTTGTCTTCCATGCGCCGAAATTCGTCGAACGCGCCAGCGCCGCCGCCGATCTTGCCCAGGGACTCCACTCCGCCCCCCGCCTTGGCTTGCTGCGCGCGTGCGGCGATCGTGCCCTTGCGTAGCTCGAACTCCTTGACCTTGCGCTCCATGCGTTCGAGCGCATCTTTCATCTCTAGCGCAGCGGCGCGTTGTTCGCCGCGTTGCGCCTCGGCGCGGTCGCGTTCAGCAACGGCCCGTCGCTTTTGCAGCAAGGCTTCGCGCGCCAGGCCGTCATCGTCGTTCCGAACGGCGAGTTCGGCGCGGTCGCTCCACTTTTCGACCTCGCGATCGAGCTCTTCGACCTTTTTCTTGAGCTGCTTCTCGGAGGCGACACCGCTGACCACCTCTCGGCGCGCGGCCAGGATCTGCTCGCGCATCTCGAGCAGAGTTTGGTCCAGGCTTTTACGCGGGTCATCCGCCTTGTCGATCAAGGCGTTGAAATTGGCAGACATGACTTGAGCAACGCGGGCAAAGATCCCCATGCTCCAAACATGCCACGCTTAGCCCGGCCCGCGCAAAAACGCCGGCGGCGCCGGCGCGCGCGCCGGCATTTGCCGCTCTTTCAGCGATTGACGATGTGGATCGCGTGACCGAGCGAGGCCGCCGCGGCTTCCATCAAAGCCTCACCCAGGGTGGGGTGCGGGTGGATGGTGAGCGCCATGTCTTCGGCCGTGGCCACGGTCTCGATCGCGAGCACCGCCTCACTGATCAGATCGCTCGCCGACGGCCCGACGATGTGAATGCCCAGGATGCGCCCGGATTTGGTGTCGGTGACCACCTTCACGAAGCCGTCCGTTTCGCCGATGCTCACGGCGCGGCCGAGCGCGACAAACGGAAACTTGCCGGCTTTGAAGGTGTGGCCCTGTTCTTTGGCCTGCGCTTCGGTGAGCCCCGCGGTGGCGATCTCCGGATCCGTGAAGATGATGCCGGGCACGGTGAGCCAGTCTTTGGCCGCGTGGTGGCCGGCGATCACTTCCGCCGCGACCTCGCCCTCTTTCGACGCTTTGTGCGCGAGCATCGGCTGCCCGCTCACGTCACCGATGGCGTACACGCCCTTCACGTTGGTCTCGCAAAATTCGTTGGTCTTGACGAAGCCGCGTTGATCGATTTCGACGCCGATTTCTTCCAGACCGACGCCTCGAGAACGCGGCTTCATGCCGACGGCGACCAGCACCACGTCACACTCGATGCGTTGCTCTTTGCCCTCGTTCGAGACGATCACGGTCACGCCGTTGGCCGTCTTTTCCAGCCGTTCGGCGCGCGTGTTCTTCAGCACCTTGCCGCCGCGTTTTTCCAGCTTCTTCTCGACCACCTTCACGCACTCGGGGTCGACGCCGGGCAGCAGGTTGGGCGTGAGCTCGACGACCGTCAGCTCGGCGCCGAAGGATTGGTAAACCATGCCGAGTTCCAGCCCAATCACGCCGCCGCCGATCACGACTAGGCGCTTCGGGATCTTGCGCAGGCTGACCGCTTCGCGGGCGCCAATCACGCGCTCGCCATCGAACTCGAAGCCGGGCACCTGAATCGTGGCTGAACCCGTAGCGATCACCAGGCCGCGGCTGGCCGAGACGCGCCGTTTTTCGCCCGACTTCAAGGTGACCTCGACGGTTTTCGGGTCGATCACCTTGCCGCGGCCTTCGATCATCTCGCCGCCGTTGGCTTTGAGCAGGGAACGCACGCCGCTGGTCATCTTCTTGACCACGCCGCCCTTCCAATCCTGCATCTTCTCGACATCCACTTTCAAGCCGCTGACCGTGATGCCGGCGTCCGAGATGTGCTTGGCCTTCTCGACGAAGTGCGCGTTGGCGATCAACGCTTTGGACGGAATGCAACCCCAGTTGAGGCACACCCCGCCGTACTCTTCTTCCTCGATGCAGGCGACCTTCAGCCCGAGTTGGCCGAGCCGAATGGCACACACGTAACCGCCGGGGCCGCCGCCCAGCACGATGGCGTCGAATTGATCCATTTCGCCGCGTGATGTAACGCTTGTTTTGCCACTTCACAAGGGTTTGTGGGGACCCTCGTGACTCACAGAATGCGCAAAGCGTTTCGCGGGCGCGAACAATTCTTTCCGTTGCTCGAGTAAATGGCCCGGAAGCTCGGCATACACATCGTCGAAAAGCGAGTCCCGCGGCGGCGCCGGGGCGGCCTCCACGACCAGCAACGCGGCCTCGAGTTCGGCGCTCAGTTCGTCGTCCAAGGCCCGCCCACGGGCTTCGTCCAGCGCCGCTCGGGCTTGCAGCGAGCGGGCCAAGCGCGCGATCGGATCACGGGCGCGCCATTCATCGACCTCGAGCTCGCTGCGATACAGCGTGGGGTCATCACTGGTCGAGTGCGGTCCAACGCGATAAGTCACACATTCGAGGAACGTCGGGCCAAGACCGGCTCGAGCGCGCTCGGCCGCGCGCTGGAATGCAAGGTACAGCGCACACACGTCATTGCCGTCCAAACGCTCGGCGGGCATGGCGTAGGCTGAAGCGCGCTCGGCGAAAGTTCGGGTATTGCTCTGACGCGCGGCCGGCGTGCTGATGGCCCATTGGTTGTTCTGGCACACGAATACGCACGGCACCTTGAACACCTGCGCGAAATTCAACGCCGAGTGAAAATCAGCCGAGCTCGTGGCGCCATCACCCAAGCAGGCGGCGCTGACCATGCTCTCGCGCCGCATCTTCGCCGCCCAGGCAGCGCCAACGGCGTGGGTCAGCTGCGTGCCGATGCAGCTCGACCAAGACACGACATTGGCGGAGCGCCCGCTCATGTGACTCGGCATTTGACGTCCCTTCAGCAGGTCGCGGTCGTTGCCGAAGACTTGGGCCAGGTAGCTGACCAGGGGAAAACCACGCACGAGCAAGAGGGAGCTCTCGCGCAGCGCCGGAAACACCCAATCGCTGTGCTGCAGGGCAAAACCGAGCGCGACGGGCACCGCCTCTTGGCCCGTGCACGTCCCGTAGAAGCCGATTCGGCCCTGGCGCTGCAAGGCTTGCATGCGCTCATCCAAGCGACGAATGCGGCACAAGGCGCGATAAAACTGAAGCTGCAAGGGCAGCGGAATCGAGCTGCTGGTCATGGAGCGGCTTCGAGCTCGGCCAAGGCTTCGGCCACGGTTTCGGGATCTGCCTGCGCGGCGGTCATGTCGCGTAGGATCGGGCGCGCCTCGCGCAAGCGCGCGCGCCCAGCCGCGGCCACGGCGATTGTGCGCGCGTCACGTGTGAACGCGGCCAAGCCTCGCATGATCGCGGCCTTCGCTTGCTCGTCGCCCAGGCGTGCGAGGGCTACCCGCGCGTGCCAGGCCGAGGGATCGCGAAACAAACCAAAAAAGCCGAACGCGCGCCGAGTCAAGGCCGGCCGCGCGTCACTGATCGAAAGCTCCCCGCACAGCTCGATCGCAGCTTGCTCGTCTTCCAGCGAAGCGACGCGATCCTTGCGCTCCACGACGTCCCGAATCACGTCTGCGCCGCACGCATCCCCCACCCGCGCCAGCAGGATCGCGGCCGCCAGACGCACGCGCGGCGCGTCGTCGCGCAACGCGGCGCGTGCCCGTTGCCGAAGCGGTTCGGGCAACGTCGCGCCGTCGGCCAGCACGTGCTCTTCCGCCAAACGAAAGGCGATTTGGCGGACCTCGGCGTCCAAATCACGGCTGGCCTCGACTAGCTGAGGGAGCAGGCTGGCACGCGCCACGCGATTGAGGGCGATCAGCGCCTGGAAGCGCAACTCGGGGGCGGCATCCGCGCGGGCGGCTTCGAGCAGGGCCAATATCTCAGAATCAGCGGGCTCGGCGAGCTCGGCGATTTCGCCCAGCGCAGCGACGGCCATCTCGCGCACCTGGACCGGTGCGTTGCGCGCCGCATCGAGCAACGCACCGCGCGACTCTTTGGCCTGGGCGTCGCCCAACGCCAGGGCGGCTGCCGCTCTGACGTGCAGATCGGCGTCGCTGCCGAGCACTTCACACAGGGCGAGCAGGGCGCGCGGGCGCGCGTCCGATTCGGCCAAGCGCACGAGATCGCGGAGCGCCGAAATGCGGGTTTCGTTTTTGGCGTGCCCCAGATCACGCAAAGCCGCTTCGAGCGTGCGCGGCAACGAGCGAATGCCAAACATCGCCGGCGAGCTTAGCAGCAAAGTACGGGCGGGCCGCCCAGCTCAGCTCAGCTCAGCTCAGCTC
>DATEPG010000524.1:0-9115 GCA_035273265.1 Polyangiaceae bacterium | reverse complement strand
CGAGCTCGATGCCAACCGTGTCGAGACCGAGACCACTCGTGTTCGGCACGCGACCTACCGAGACCAGAACGCGGTCACACTCGATGTCCGGCTGTCCCTCGACGCTGACGAACACCTGGTCACCCTCGCGACGAGCGCCGGTAACCTTCGACCCGAGCCGAAACTCGATGCCTTGCTTGGTGAAGATGCGCTCGGCCTCTTCGGCGATGTCCGAGTCCATGCCTGGCAAGATGCGCTCGAGGTATTCGAGAACGGTGACCTTGGCTCCGAGGCGGTTCCAGACCGAGCCCAGCTCGAGTCCGATGTAGCCGGCACCGATCACCACCAGGTGCTTCGGAACCTCCGAATACGAGAGAGCCTCGGTGCTGGTGCCGATGCGCTCACCGTCGAGGTTGACACCGCGCAAGGGCGCCACGCTGCTGCCGGTGGCGATCAAGACGTGCTTGGCTTCGAGTTCGATCGCGTCCTGTCCTTCGACCGCGACGCGCCCCTGACCGGTGATGCGGCCGTGGCCCCGGTAGCGAGTGATCTTGTTCTTCTTGAACAGGTAGGCGACGCCGCCCGTGTTTTGCGCGACGACTTTGGTTTTGCGCTCCAGCATGCGAGGCAAATCCAGCTCGACACCGGAGACCTTGACGCCAAAGTCGGCCAAATCATGACCGGCTGCGTGGTAGCGCTCGCTGGCCTCGAGCAGCGCTTTGCTGGGGATGCAGCCCACGCGCACGCAGGTGCCGCCGAGCGCCTCTTCGGCTTCGATACAAGCGACGTCCAGCCCGAGCTGCGCCGCACGGATCGCGGCCACATAGCCGCCGGGGCCGGCACCAATCACGATCAAATCATGTTTTTTCACGTTAGACCTCGAGCAAGATGCGCGCGGGTTCTTCCATGCACTGCTTGATGCGCTTCAAGAACGTCACCGCTTCGCGGCCGTCGACGAGGCGGTGATCATAGGTCAGCGCGACGTACATCATCGGTCGAATCACGACCTGACCTTTGACGGCCATCGGTCGGTCTTGGATCGCGTGCAGACCGAGGATGCCGCTCTGCGGCGGGTTGACGATCGGCGTCGACATCATCGAACCGTAGATGCCACCGTTGGTGATCGTGAACGTGCCACCTTGCAGCTCGCTCAGCTCGAGCTTGTTGTCCTTGGCGCGCTTACCGAAATCCGCAATCGTTTGCTCGACTTCGGCAAAGCCCAGGCGTTCCGCGTTGCGAATGACCGGGACGGCCAAGCCCTTGCCACCGCCGACCGCCACGCCAATATCGTAGAAATTCTTGTATACGACGTCGCTGCCACGGATCTCGGCGTTGACCGACGGGATCTGCTTCAGCGCTTCGATCGTCGCCTTGACGAAGAAGGACATGAAGCCGAGCTTGATGCCGTATTTCTCCTGGAATGCTTCTTGATGGGTCTTCCGTAGTTCCATCACGGCGCCCATATCGACCTCGTTGAAGGTCGTGAGCAGCGCGGCAGTCTGCTGAGACTGCACCAGGCGCTCGGCGATGCGCTTGCGGAAAGGGCTCATCGCCACCACTTCTTCTTGGCGCGCTTGAGCGACCGGCGCTGCTTTTCCTGCCGGCTTCTCTTTCAGGCGATCGACGTCTTCCTTCAGCACGCGGCCACCGGGCCCCGTAGCTTCCACGTCCTCTGGATTGAGGCCGCGTTCCTTCAGCGCTCGGCGGGCCGACGGCATGACGCGCGCAAAGCCCTGCGGCGGAATGGTCGGGCGCACGCCCTTCGAACGATCTTCTGCCGGTGCTTCGCTCTTGCGCGGTTCGGGCTTCGAAGCCTCGGACTTCGCGGGCTCGGCGGCCTTGGGCTTGGCGGCGCCTGCCGCGCCTTCCTCGATGTATCCGATCACGTCACCGACGCTGGCTGTCTGGCCTTGCTTGACCTTGATCTGGGACAACACGCCGTCGTTGGGCGCAGTCAGATCGACCGTCACCTTGTCGGTTTCGATCTTCGCGATCACTTCGTCGCGGACAACGGAGTCGCCCTCGCCTTTTAGCCACTCACCCATTTGCACTTCGGTGATCGATTCACCGACGGTCGGCACTTTTAATTCGATTGCCATGCTCTGCAGCGCTTCCTGTTATCTGCCTTCGCGCGAACCATACTGGCCGCGGCCACGAGCCCGGGACTTTCGTCCCGGCACCCAGATCGGTCAACCTGTAGAATAATTCTTGGGATTTACGTGGGCGGCGTGAGACGCGCCTTCACGCGAACGAGCGCTCGAGGAGCTCTTGCTGCTCGAGCTTGTGGCAATTGTGTGAACCCGTCGCCGGACTCGCCGACTCTGTCCGACACACACCGCTGAAGGGGAAGCGCCCAAAGAGCATTGCTCCGAAGCGAGCGCGGAAGTGCCGCCAAGCCCCCATGTTCTCCGGCTCGTCCTGCACCCAGACGATCGGCGTCCCGTCCTCGCAATGCTCGATGGCCGCGCGAATGTGCCGGTCTGGTAGCGGGTACAGCTGCTCGACACGCACGATGGCGATGTCGTTCCGTCCCAGCTCCTGACGGCGCTTCTCCAGGTCGTAATAAACCTTACCCGTGCACACGAGCACCTTGCTCGGCTTGGCCGCGCGCATGTCGGGGATGACTCGGTGAAAGCGACCGGCAGAGAAGTCCTCGAGCGGGCTCACGCACATGGGGTGACGGAGCAGGCTCTTTGGCGTGAACATGATCAAGGGCTTGCGCCAGGGGCGAAGCACTTGGCGGCGCAGCACGTGAAAGTGCTGAGCCGGCGTGCTCGGTTGCACGATCTGGATGTTGTCCTCTGCAGCCGCGGACAGGAAGCGTTCTAGCCGAGCGCTGGAATGCTCGGGCCCCTGTCCCTCGTAGCCGTGCGGCAGCATCAACACCAAGCCGCTCAGGCGCTTCCACTTGTCTTCAGCGCTGACCAAGAACTGATCGATGATGACCTGTGCGCAGTTCACGAAGTCACCGAACTGCGCCTCCCAAATCACCAGGCCGTCAGGCCAATCCAGGCTGTAGCCGTATTCGAAGCCCATCACGCCGGCTTCGCTGAGCGCGGAGTTGTAGATCTCGATCGGCGCTTGGTCCGGGCTCAGATGGCAGAGCGGCATGTGCGTGTGGCCGTCTTCCACATCATGCAGCACCGCGTGACGCTGGGTGAAGGTGCCGCGCGGCGAATCCTGACCCGTGAAGCGCACGCGCGAGCCCTCGGTCACGAGCGAAGCGAAGGCGAGCAACTCGGCCGTGCCCCAATCGAGCGGCTGCTCGCCGTTGCCCATGGCGTTGCGCTTCTGCAACAAGCGCTCGATCTGTTTGTGCGGATGAAAATCCGCGGGGAGTTCGTTCTGACGAAGGATCAGATCTTTGGCGCGCGCCAAGGAGATCCCCGAGTCGACCTCCGGTACGTTGGCTTCCGGTCCGCCCAGGTAGCCCTTCCAATAGCCACCCAGCCAATCAGTCGTCTTCACGAAGTCTTTGCGACGCGCCTCGCCCAGTTCGGCCTCGAGGTGCTCGCGGCGTTCGACCGCGATGCGATCTGCTTCCGAGACGGTCATGCCGCCGAGCTTCAGCAGATGCTCGAGGTAGCCGTCACGAACGCTCTTTCGTTCGGCGATCGCCGCGTACATCAACGGCTGAGTGAACGCGGGTTCGTCGCTTTCGTTGTGACCGTGGCGACGATAGCCGTACATGTCGATCACGACGTCCCGCAGGAACGTATCGCGGAAATCCATGGCCAAGCGCACGACCTGGGCCACCGCTTCCGGATCTTCACCGTTGACGTGGAAAATCGGGATTTGCAGCATCTTCGCGACGTCCGTCGCGTAGGTCGTGGAACGCCCTTGCGACGGCGGCGTGGTGAAGCCGATCTGGTTGTTGATCACGACGTGCAGCGTGCCGCCCGTGGTGTACGCGTCCAGCTGGCTCAGGTTCAGCGTCTCTTGAATGATGCCTTCGCCCGCGAAGGCGGCATCACCGTGGATCAGGAGGCCGAGCTTGTGCGCGTGGGTGGTGTCGCCCACGCGATCTTGCTTGGCCCGCGCGCGGCCGAGCACCACCGGATCGACGTACTCCAAGTGGCTCGGGTTGAAGCACAGCGAGAGGTGCACCCTCTTGCCACTCTCGGTCACGAAATCCGAGCTGTGACCCAGGTGATATTTTACGTCCCCGCTGCCGAAATAGAGCTCGGGATCGCTGTCTTCCACCTCGCGGAAAATCTCGCGCGGGCTCTTGCCCATGATGTTGGCGAGCACGTTGAGCCGGCCACGATGAGCCATGCCCATGATGATCTCGTCGACCCCGTGCTCCGCTGCCCGATCGATGGCCAGCGCCAACAGCGGAATCAAGCTCTCCGAACCAGTGAGCGAGAAGGTCTTCACGGTCGAGAACTTGCGACGCAAGAAGTCCTCGAAAGTGGTGGCGTCCGTCAGCTTGGTGAAGATCCGGATCTGCTCCGAGCGCTGTAGTTCGAGCCGGTTCTCCGAACCCTCCATCCGATCTTGAAGCCAGTTTTTGACCTTCAAGTCGTCGATGTGCATGAACTGCACGCCAATCGAGCGGCAGTAGGTGTTGCGCAGGCGCGTGAGCATCTCGCGCAGCGTGAGCGCTTCGGCCCCGAAAATGGTGCGGCTGGAGAACTTGCGGTCCAGATCGTCGCCGTGGAGACCGTGAAACTCGGGGTCCAGCTCTGCCTGCAGCGGGCGCGGCAGGCCCAACGGGTCGATCTTGGCGATCATATGCCCGCGCACGCGGTAGGCGCGGATCAGCGCATCCACGCGATCCTGGCGGACGGCAACGTCGGAAACGCCGTTGTTGCCCCACCCAGGCGCAGCGTAGCCGTTGCTCTTGCCGTTGCCGTTCACGGCCGGTTGCGCGTGGCCATTGGTCACCACGGGCGCATTGAACAAGCTGGCAGCTCGGAAGCTGGGACCGAGCTTGGGAGCGCGGCTAAAATCCGCGTCCGGCGTCAACTCGGCAAAGTATTCTTGCCAGTCGGGCGAGACCAGATCGGGGTCTTTCAAATAATCGGCGTACAGCCCTTCGGCGAACGCGAGGCTCAGTGTGTTGACGGAGCCCTCGGAGAGATCGTTTTCCATGGCGGTTCTATGGGACGAAGCGGGGTGTTTTAGCGCTGCCGTCCATGCGCCCTCCCCCGCGTTCGGTCAAGTAATTCAGGGGGAATGCGCCGCGTTCTTGAAGAATGTAAGCACGACTCGAAAGCTCCACAGCCCCGGGACCTCAGTTTCCGACGCGAATTCTCGAGACTTCCGCCATGTTTCCAGTTCATGTCATAACTGACACACGGGCCGCACTGACGACCACCTCAATCAGAGAGGGATTGCCGCTGGCCGCGGACGCGCGAGCAGTCAAAATCCCGAATAGGATCGCGGCTGCCTCCACGCCCCCACATTGGAGCTAACACTCGGTCCTAGGCTGCCCCCAGGCAAGCAGCGCCGGACGACGGTCCGGCGTGCTCGCTGCCGCTGCGCCGCCAGGGCCCCCGGCAAGCGTCGGGCTTCGCCCGCCGCGGGGGGCCACCCCTCTGAGCGGCAGCGCAGTGTGGTCACGCCGGCCGCTCGCTCATCATCCAGGGGTCGCGGACCCAACGCCACGGCATCGCCACCGAGTCCCGCCTCGATTCGAACTTCAGTCACGTCTCGAACTTCGGTCACGTCTCGAACTTCGGTCAACATCGAGTGCCAGCTCACGATTGGGCAGCTTTGCCCGGACGCTCAACGGCTGCACGCCGCTGTCGGGACCGCCGCACCGCCGCCTCTATCCGAGATTTCCCAAAGTACTGCCGCGCATACCGCTGATTGTGAGCTCGGCAGCGCAGCCGAAGATTCTCCATCGTGCCCTCACCGCCCATCGCCCAAGGCTGAACGTGGTCGAGCTCCAGGCAGCGCCGCGCACTGCACCGCCGCCCATCTGCCGAGACATAGCTGCATTGCTTACCGTCGCGGAGAAACACTGCACGCAGAACCGCCGCTGGGTACCGACGCCTCGACTTCGAGTTCGAGTTCGGGTTCGGATTCAAGTGGGGATCGGGGTTGGCTGGCTCGGAGATGGAGAGATCAGGCTTCGGGAGGTCGGGCGCGGCGGACGCGGAAGGCGCGGAAGGCGCCCCTCGGCTGCGGCGCGGCTTCCTGCCCAACGCAAAGCGCTGCTTCGAAAGCTCTCGCTCGTACGCCTCGAGCCCGCGTTTGAACAAGGTCATCAGATCGCCGCTAGGCAGCCGATGCCCCGCGAGCCCACGCACGCGCTCGAGCAACTCGCGAAACTCGCCATCCGCCGTGAAATGCACGCCATAGCGACCCGCGGAAAGCGGTTCCAACCGGCCTGCTTTCTGCCCCTGCGCCGGAGCCGACGCGGCCAACGGCTCGCGCGGCCGAGCCTCGAGGGATGTCTGCCCCAGCCCCAGCGACGGCTCGTGCGGCAAGTTCTCCGTGGGCATTTTCCTAGATGCACTCTCGACGTCGAGAGTGAGCCCAGCCTGAGCCGGCAAGCGACGCACCAAATCACGTACATCAGGCCTCGGAAAACGCGCCGCGAGCAACTCCTCCACCTTGCGCGCACTCATCCGCTGACACAGCTCGAACAGCTCCCTCGCGTTCTCGCGGGTCAAGTGCTTCCTCAGCAAACTCAGCCCCGAAGCATGCAACGCCCCGCTCGCCACCAGGCCGAACACCTGCGGATGATTACGGCACACCCGCGCCGCCGCGATGTGCCGACCCGCCGTCGACTCACACAGCCCGAGCGCCTCCACGCAATACTCGAACAGCGAAGAAAATCCGAGATCGAGAAACAGCTGTCGCTCATCGAGCTCCGCCAAGTGCGCCAAAAACTCAGCCGTGATCTGGTTGCGCCGCTCCACGACGCGCGCCAGCCCCGCCAAGAGATCATTGTCCGACAACGACCTCAATCGATACTCGTGTGACCCCATTCCTCTCCTGTATCACGCCTTTTTTCGGCCTCGTAAAACGCCAATACTCCACGTTTTCGGCTCAAAACCTGTTTCAACTCGACGCCCCCCGTGATCGTTCGACCCTGCGCAAGCCAGGCCCTTCCGCGCGCAAATCTTCGCGCCTCTCACGTTCTCTGACAACAGACCCTCAGATTTCTCGTCAAGCCCAATCGACCGCTGCAGGCTCGACCCCCCAAAAAAACCGCGGACGATTTCGTGGAGTTCGCAAAGCCAGGTTGCGCCGTATCACGCGCGCACCACGAACGCGGACTCCACGAAATCGTACGCACACGGAGCCGCCGACCCCCTCACCAGTCACTCAAACATTCCCTCGGCGACGGCCCCAGATCCACCTGCCGCCCCACGCTGCACTCGGTGTACGCGCGTCGTGTTGCGCACGCGACGGGTTCTCTCTGTCTCTCTACGCTCCCGCGCTCGCGGCTCGAAGCTCGAAGCTCGAAGCTCGAAGCTCGAAGCTCGAAGCTCGAAGCTCGAGGCTCGAGGCCGCAACTCCCAACGTCGAGAGCAGCGACGCGCTTGTACAGCCTGTCGATCTGAGCGGACCCGAGCGCGATCGGGCGGAGGGAGCTAGATCGCCGAACGCTCCAAGCCACTCAGGTGAGAGCCCACCGGACAGGCGCAGGACCAGCTTTTGGTGATGCCTGGCACCGAAGTCACTCGACGTACCCACGTCGTATCGCGCGCCCGACATCTTCGTGGCCCGCGGCTCTCGGCTCGGCTCGAAGCCGCCACTCTCAACGTCGAGAGCTGACTACTACCACCACCGTTGGCGCACCGCGCTGGCCGAAGGCCAGCGCTTGGGCAGCCGGGCGCCCGCAGCGCGGAGCGCGAGGACGCCCGCCGTGCCTCGACGGGGCAGGCGCGGGGCACCTGATCCCGAGGCCCGATGACTCGAACCTCGAGATCGTCCAGGTTCAGTTCGGCACGCACACTTTCCGATTGTTCGAGCCACCGCCGGTGGAGCGACAAATGAACGCGGCGTTGGCAAAGTGCGCGCAGTATGCCGCGCTGTCGGTGTAACCAGCGTCTTTCAGATCGGCGTCCTCGCAACTGAGGAAACAGTACAGCTGCCCGGTGGATTCGAACGGTCCGCATACTTCTGGCATCCCGGTCGGGCACTCACCAGGGACGGCGCAACAATCCGAGTCGGTCGTGCAGGTATGCGTGCAGTACCCCCCCTGTACTTTGTCCAAGCAGACAGCGCTCCCGATCAGCGCTCCTGCCTCGATACCCGCGAAGCACTGATCGGCGGTCGTGCACGATTGTCCGGTGTTGGTCGGCGTGCTCCCATCGTCACCGCCGCAAGCGACGGCGACGATGGTGAGCCCGAGGCTGAGCGCTGCGAGTGCTCGAATGGTGCGGGGCGTCGACATGCGGGGCTCCCTCGAGCTCATTTTACGAGGAAGACGCAGGTGCCGTCGGTACAAGGCACGCCGTTGCAGCAGTCACCATCGACCGAGCACAGCTGCCCGTACTGAGAGCACACGGGAGGAGCAGTGTAACCACCGCCGGCGCCGGCCGTGCTGCTGCCGCCAGCAGTGCCCGAGGGACCGCCAGCAGTACCCGAGGGACCGCCGCCTGCTCCGCCGGAACCGTCGTCAGTCGGGATGACCGAGCAACGTCCCACCGTCGAGCCTGGCGGGCGGTTACAGATCCCACCGGGACAACAATCGGCGTTGATGGTGCATGCACCGTCACTCGGTACGCAATTCGGATCGCCATTGGTGGGCGGTGCCAGGCAACGCAGGGCACCCGTCGCATCCGGAACGCAGGGCGCCTTGTCGCAGCAATCGGCGGCCGATGCGCAGGTTTCACTGGCCACCTTGCACTCGCCCACGCCGAGGCAGCGCGGAACACCGAGCCCATCGAGCTTGCACATCAGGAATTTGGGCGTCTCAGGGCCGCAGCAATCCGAGCGCGCCGCCGAACTCGAACAGGTGTAGGTCTCGTCCATCAAGTAGTGGCAAACGTTGCCTTCTGGATTGCAGGCGTTGTTCCCACCGTTCATCGGGTTGGTGCAGATGCCGATCTTCGCACCGGCTTCCAGCAGACACTTGCCATTGCCCGCGCCCGGCAAGCCACTGGTCTCGTCACCGCCGCAGCAATCGGTGTCTTTGAGGCACAGATCACCGGTGACGTGACAGCCACTCGCT
>DATEPG010000523.1:0-25158 GCA_035273265.1 Polyangiaceae bacterium | reverse complement strand
TGAGCTCGTCGACCAGCTGAAGAACGCGAGCGACTTTCGTGTGCGCGTATCGGCCGCGCTCCAGCTCGGCAAGTCGCTGACGGGCGACGCGGCGCCTCCGCTCGAGGCCGCGCTCGACGACAGCAACGCCTCGGTTCGCGCGGCCGCCGCTGCGGCTCTGAAGAACCTCGGCGATCAGGCCGCGCTGCCGGTGCTCAAGGCGCACCGCTCGGACAAGTCCGAGGCGGTTCGGGCGCAGGTCGCCGCAGCCATCAAATCACTCGAAGAAGAGCGGATCAGCGGCCCCAAGCCCAAGGTTTTGATCAAGCTCGGCATGATGAAGAACGGCTCGGGCGTCAAATCGAAAAAAATCGAAAATGCCCTGGCCGACTCCTCGCGCCGCAAGCTGGGCGAGCTGCCGGGCGTGCGCGTGCTCGCCGCCGACGGCAGCGGACCGAACACTGACACCAGCTCGGGCAAGCCCAGCAAGGTGCCGATGGTGATGGTGACGGGCAACGTATCGGAGCTCACCGCCTCGCGTGAAGGCCGCTCCATTACCTACTCCGCGAGCGTCGAGTTCGTGCTGCACACCATGCCGGAGCAGGCGATCGCAGCCAAGGTATCGGGCAGGGCCAGCGCCACCGCCACCGAGCAAGACGCGCAGGACTCCTCCGTGCTGGCCGAGCTCCGACGATCGGTGCTGGAAGCGGCCATTGCCAGCGCGGTTCGTCGCACGCCGCCTGCGCTGTTGGCGGCCGCCCGGCTGTAGTGCTTGTCACGCGGCCGGGGTAATTGTACGCCCACGCGTGCCTCCCAGCGTCCTGTTCGTTTCGAAGCCGATTGCGCCGCCCTTTCACGACGGTAGTAAATGCCTCGTGCGCGACGTCGCCCAGCACCTGAGGCGCGTCGCTCCGATCGTCCTTTCGACGCCCGGCGCGCCGCCGCTCTCCGCAGCCTCGGGCGCGCTCCCCGTGCGCTCGGTCGCCGCGTACGGCACGCCCGGCGGCTTCACCCCGGCATTTTCGGCGAATTTGCGGGCGGCGGCCTGGGTGCTGCTGCGCTCGCGAGCCAGCGTTTGGCATTTCGTGTTTGCGCCCAATGCCCGCACGAGCGGCGCGGGCAAGTTGCTGCGCCGAGTGCGCGGCGTGCCCGTGGTGCAGACGATCGCGTCGCCTCCACGAAGCTTCGCCGATCCGCAAGCGCTGTTCTTCGGCGACATCCTGGTCGCGCAGAGCACCTGGACGCGCCGTGCAATCGAATCGAGCTACGACGCCGCCGGCACCCACGCGCCACGCATCGAGGTGATCCCGCCGCCCGTGCCGGACCTCACCTTGCCCAGCCCGTCGGAAATCGCAACCGTACGTCGCGAGCTCGACCTCGCGCCCGAGCAGCGCTACTTGCTCTATCCGGGCGATCTCGAGACCAGCTCGGGCGCCGAGGCCACGGCCGGGTTGGCCGAACGCGTGCCCAGCGCGTTGCCCGGGATCGTGACCGTGTTTGCTTACCGGCGAAAGTCAGCGCGTGCGACCGAGGTGGCGACACGCTTGGCAGCTCGCTTGCCGCGCGCCCAGACGCGCTTCTTGGAGAATGCGCCCAATATCCTGGCTCTCTTGGCGGGAGCGGCTGCGCTCGTTTTTCCGGTCGATGATCTGTGGGGCAAGGTCGATCTGCCGATCGTGCTGCTCGAAGCCATGGCATTGGGAGTGCCGGTGATCGTGCTCGATCAGGGACCGCTCCAGGACCTCGGGGGCGTGCTCAAGGTCGCCGGTTTGGATGCAGCGAGCTGGTTGGCTGAGGTTTCGAGCCTGCTCGCCGACCCGGGGCGCCGTTTGGCCGTCGTAGCGCAGCAGCGGTTAGCGTTGGCCGAACGCCACGAGGCGTCGGTGGTGGCACGCGCCTATGAGGACCTGTACTTGGGACTTTTGTCTCACAAACGGTCCTAAATCCAATCGCTCTTAGCCATTCGCGGGCCCTAAGCAAGCGGCGTTGGTTCTGCGACCGGCTGGATGCGCGTGGCGAGCGCCCGACGCAGCTCGAGGTAGTCGTCGCCCACGAAGAAGTTCAGGAGCGCGGCGATGCGCACGATGAGGTCGCTGCGCAGCGCTGGCTCGATTTCGCCCTCGAGCAAGACACGCACCAAATCAGCCTCGACCATGGCGTCGAGCACGGCGCGGGTATCGGGTCGCACCAACATCAGGCCGCGCAGGCTGGCGCGCAAATCACCCGAGAGCAGCAGACCGGCGCGGTCCGCGCTCATTTGCATCAAGCGATGCGCGGCCACCAAATTTTCGTTGATGTGCGAGAGCGCGCTGGGCACGCTCGTGAGCTCGGTCGGTGCCTTTCGCTGGCCGTGTTCGAAGCGAACGAGCGCTTCGAGTCCACGCCGCAGCGCGGGCTCGGGAATTTTTTCCAAGAACTTTGCAGCCGAAGCAGCCAATGGCAGGCCCTTGAGCAGTGGCAGTAGGCCGAGGGCCAGCTCCACGCCGCCACGGGTCCGCGCGAAGGCGCCGGCCCAGACCTCGTTCGAGGTCAGACGAGCCTGTCCGAGCTTCAGGTGCAAGGCTTCCGCGCCGATCGCAAAGCCGAGCTCGGCTTCGGTCATGCGAAACGGCGAAGCCGGATCGAGGTGCGCGCTGCCTAGCAAAATGTAGGGTGATTTAGCCTCGTAGCCGCGCATGCCGATCGACTTTTTTCCGCGCGACACATAGGCCCGCAGGTTGGGCAACGAGAACGCGAGGCGCGCCGCGTCCAGCGCACGTTTGGCTTCGGGGGACTCGTGGCTGTCCAGCGCTTCGCAGTAGTCACTGAGCGCGGCGTGGTCCGGTTCGGGGCTGAGCGCGACCAGCTTTTGCACGCCGGCCACCAGCGAATTTTGCCCGCGGGCGAGGGGATGACTGAGCGTGCCCTCGATCAACTGAGCCGGCAGCGGCGCGCGAGCCGCTGCGAGCGTCGCCGGACTTTGCGTGAGGCCACGCTCGCTCAGCACGCTCGCCAACGCCAGATCGCGTTCGTCTCGGTGGGCGGCCGAAGCTAGGCGAGTTTCGACCGCAAAGCGCGCCAAGCGCAGCTCGTCCTTGGCGATGAGGGCGTCGGCTCCGGCCGTGTCGTGGACACGGCGCTGGAGCGCCAGCGCGAACGGCAGGCCCAGCTGTCCAACCTCGAGCAGCGCACGCACGAGCAAGCTACCCGCTCGTGCCGAAAAGCGAAAGCTGGTCCACAAATCACCCAGCCCGGGCGGGGAAAGGCTGCTCGCGCCGAGCGCTTGCGCGACGGCGTTCGGATCGAGCGGGACCTCGTTTTTTGCGTTCTCGGTGGCAGCGAGCAGGTGCGCGAAACGCGCTCTTTGGCTGCCGTGTTGGATCGCGGCGTCGAGCAAGGCCAGGCTCGGGCCGGCATCTTCGCGGCCGCGCTCACCAGCCAGCCAGAGTCGCCGGGCGGCTTCCAGCAAGCGCGCCTTGCCGTCGGGGAGTCCGAGCAACTCGAACGCATCGCGACACGATTTCGCGTCGCTGCGTCGACTCAGAAAGCTGCCGGCGGCGCACGAAAGCTCAACCTTGTCGCCCTCGCTGCGCAGTCGTACTCGGTCTGCGTGCAGGGGCACGTAGCTGACGTCACCGACCGCGGACCAGGCGACGATCGCCGCGCGCCGCTCGGTCACGAACAGATGGGGGGTGGAGCGCGTTTCACCGATCACGTGCGAGTGCAGGATCAGTGGGTTACTGCCACGAAGCCATGAGATGAGTACTTCACCGGTAGCGAGCTCCCGCTCGAGCCAGGCCTGTCCGAGTTCGTCCGGGAGCTGGACCAGGCGCGATGCCTTGAGCTCGGCGTTTGGATGATTGCCGGCGGACGCCAGGCGCGCGAGCGCAATCAAGCGTTCGACCGCGTGCCGGCGGCCCGTGGGGATGGTCAACTGCTCTTGGCCGAAGCACAGCCGATCTCGCATTCGTCCTGCCACCAAGCGCAGATCGCCCCGCGTCAGTAGATCCAGGTGCTGTCCGTGGAAGCGGTCGCGCGCCGCCACCAGCCACAGGCCGCTTTCACTCAGGAGCAGGTTGGCGCGAGTGCGCGAGCCGTCCGAGATCGCCATCCCGGAGTCCAGCCGCACCCGACCGAGCACCTTGCCCAGGCCGCGCTCCTCGGCAAATTCCAGGGAACCGTCGCTCATTCGACTCGAGCGCCGCCGCGAGGGTGATGTTCTGGCCCAGGATTCGCGGGAGGACTATCCCATGCTACACCTCCGGGCCCAGCCATGGCGTCTAGTAGCAACACTTCTTCCGAGCTTCGCACAGCGTTCCTGAACTTCTTCGGTGGCCGCGGCCACGAGATCTGCCCGAGCGGTCCCGTCGTTCTATCCGGCGATCCGACGTTGATGTTCGCCAATGCAGGCATGGTTCAGTTCAAGGACGTGTTCGTGGGTCGGGAGACGCGCAGCTACAAGCGTGCCACGACCAGCCAAAAGTGCATCCGTATCAGCGGCAAGCACAACGATCTCGAGGCGGTCGGTCCTTCACCGCGCCACCACACCTTTTTCGAGATGCTCGGCAACTTTAGCTTTGGTGATTACTTCAAGGAAGAAGCCATCCTGTTCGCTTGGGACTTTTTGACCAAAGAGCTCGAGCTTCCGACCGATCGCCTGATTTTTACCTATTTCAAGGGCGAGAACGGCATTCCCGAAGATACCTTTGCCCGCGACCTGTGGCAGAAGATCAGCGGCTTCGGGCCCGATCGCGTGCGCGGCCTGGGCTCGAGCGACAACTTTTGGCAGATGGGCGAGACCGGCCCGTGCGGTCCCTCGAGCGAGATCTTCTTCTGCAACGGTCCGAACGTCGACCCCAGCAAGTTCGCCGACGAGCAAACGGTCGAAGGCTACGGCTGGATGGAAATCTGGAATCTGGTTTTCATGCAGTTCGAGCGCAGCCTGGTCGGCGGTGAGTACAAGCTGGCCAACCTGCCCGCACCGAGCATCGATACGGGCGCGGGTTTGGAGCGCCTGGCGTGCGTGACCCAGGGCAAGACCAACAACTACGACACGGATTTGCTGCGCCAGCTGGTCGATCGCGCGAGCGAACTGTCTGGCAAGCGCTACGGCGGCAGCATGGACAAGCACGACGTATCGATGCGCGTGATCGCCGATCACGCGCGCACCACCGCGTTTTTGATCGCCGAGGGCGTGATGCCCGATCGCAGCGGCAAGGAGTACGTGCTGCGGCGCGTGATGCGCCGGGCGATTCGCCACGGTCACCGGCTCGGCATCGAGCGGCCGTTCCTGCACGAGGTCGCGTTGCGCGTGGTGGATGCCATGGGCGATCAGTACCCAGAGCTGCGCGAGCGGCGCGACCACATCGCTTCGGTCGCCGAGAACGAAGAGGTGCGCTTCCGGCAAACCATCGAGCGCGGCCTCTCGCTACTCGAAGAACGTTTCGAGGTCATGGCCAAGGACAACCAGACCACGCTGCCCGGCGCCGACGCGTTCAAGCTGTATGACACGTACGGCTTTCCGCTCGATCTCACGGACGTGATTTGCTCCGAGCGCGGCTTCGTAGTCGACAAGGCCGGCTACGACGAAGCGCTGGATGCGGCCAAGGAGCGCTCCGAGTTCAAGTCACAGAACCAAGCGGTGGAAGGCGTGTACCGCGAGGCCCTGGCCGCCGTGCCGGGCGGCGGGGTGCGCTTCACCGGCTACGAAAAAGACCGCGATCACGGCAAATTGCTGGCCATCGTCAAAGACGGCGCGCTGGTCCAAGAAGCCAGCGCGGGCGAGCTCGTGGAGCTGATCACGGATCAAACGCCGTTCTACGGCGAGTCCGGCGGTCAGGTGGGCGATCTGGGCACCATCAGCAGTGCCTCCGCCAAGGTCGTGATCGACGACAGCCACAAACCGATCACCGGCCTGGTCGCGCATCGCGGCCGGGTCGAATCCGGCTCCGTGCGGGTGGGGGACCAGCTCGAGCTGAGCGTGGATAGCACGCGTCGCGATCGCACGCGTCGCAATCACTCGGCCACGCACCTCTTGCATTGGGCGCTGCGCACGGTGCTCGGCTCGCACGCCCAG
The DNA here is from genome assembly GCA_035273265.1 of Polyangiaceae bacterium. GTDB lineage: Bacteria > Myxococcota_A > Polyangia > Polyangiales > Polyangiaceae > PMG-095. Next base: position 19,124 of record DATEPG010000523.1, on the reverse strand, counting down.
CAGAAGGGCTCGCTAGTCGGCCCCGATCGGCTGCGCTTCGATTTCACGAGTCCGCGCGCGCTGTCGCCCGAAGAGATCTCGAAAGTCGAAGATCTGGTGAACCAGCGCACCTTGCAGAACCACACCGTGCAAACGGAGGTGCTGAACATGGACGAGGCCCGCGCGCGTGGCGCGATGATGATCTTCGAGGAAAAATACGGGGATGTCGTGCGCATGCTGAGCATGGCCGAGTCCACCGAGCTGTGCGGCGGCACGCACGCGCGCGCCACGGGTGACATCGGGCTGTTCAAAATCGTGAGCGAGCAGGGCGTCTCTGCCGGCGTGCGACGCATCATCGCCGTCACCGGCGACGGCGCGCTCGCCTACCTGCGGGAGGTCGAGGCGAGCTTCACCAAGGTGGTCAACTTGGCCAAGGCCACGCCAGCCAACGTTGCCGACAAAGTCGAAAAGCTGCTGCAGCACGAGCGTGCGCTCGAAAAGCAGATCGACGAACTGCAACGCAAACTCGCGACCGGCGGCGGGGGCGGCGGTCTAGATGCGCTGCTGGCCAAAGCGCGCGACATCGCTGGCGTCAAAGTGCTGGGCGTGCGCACCGAGGTGACCGATCGCGCTGCCTTGCGTGAGCTGGCCGAGCAACTCCGGGACAAGCTGGGCCAGAGCGTGGTCTTGGTCGGGTCCGTGGCCGACGGAAAAGCGCAACTCGTGCTGACCGTGGCCAAGGATTTGACCGGTCGTCTCAAGGCGGGCGAGTTGATCAAAAACTCCGCTCAGATTGTGGGCGGTTCAGGCGGCGGACGACCAGACATGGCTCAGGCCGGCGGCATCGAACTCGGGCGGCTGGACGAAGCCATCGACGCGATTTACGCGAGCGTCGGGTAAGTCGGGTAGCTCGCTCCCGTCGGGTAATCGCCCTTCGTCGTCCGACCCGGCTACCCGACGAAGACGCGAGGTGCGCTGCCGGATCGCGATCGCCCCCTCCAGAGAGTCACTCGCTTGGCGCGGTGCCCTGCGAGGTGAGAAATGGAGTTCGTGCACGAACATGATTTCCGCCCCTCGGGGCGACCCGCCCGACCCTCGCCAGCGCACCGGCTGATCAGCTGATGCTCAGGACCGACTTGAAAATGAGTTCGCGCTTCTGAGCAGCGGACGCTCAGAACCAGTAGACCGGCTCGGGCTCGAGCTGCACGCCGAAGCGGTCGAGCACCGCGTGCCGTACGCGTTCGGCAAATCGCGTCACATCCAGGGCGCGCGCGCCGGGGTGTGCGACTAGCGCTAGGGCGTGCTTCGTCGACAGCCCGACCGTTCCGTCGCGCGTTCCTCTGGGAAAGCCCGCGTGTTCGATCAACCAGCCCGCCGAGAGCTTCACGCTTCCGTCTGGCTGCGGGTACTGGGGAACCTGCTCTTCTCCGGCTGCACGTGCCGCGAATGCATCGAACTGGGCTGCGCCCAGCACCGGATTGACGAAGAACGAGCCGCAACTGCGGCTATTGCCATCGCTCGGATCGATCAGCATCGACTTGGCTCGCCGCAAGGCGAGGACTGTCTCGCGCACCTGAGCAAGTGACGGCGTGGCATTTCCTTGCTGCAGGCAGGTGCGCTCGAGCTCGGCATAGCGAAGGGCGGGTGGCGCTTTTGGGCGAAGCCGAAACGTGACTTCGGTGACGATGTAGCGGCCCGGTTCGCGGGATTTGAACCAGCTATTTCGATAGGCGAATTGGCACTCCTCGGCGCTGAACGTGCGCTGCGTGCTCTTGAGCGTGTCGATGACCGCAACTTGGGTGATGGTTTCGCTCACCTCTTGGCCGTAGGCGCCGACATTCTGAATCGGCGTGGCCCCGACGCGCCCGGGGATGCCGCTCAGGCACTCCAGCCCCTGATAGTTGCGCGAAACCATGCTCGCCACGAATTCGTCCCAGGGTTCGCCAGCGCCGGCGCGGATTTCTATGTCGTTGCCCAGATTGTGTAGTCGGAGCCCGCGCAGCGCTAGGTCGATTACCAGGCCCGGAAATCCCGAGTCTGCGACGACGATGTTGCTGCCTCCGCCCAGCACGCGCACTTCCAGCGCGCGCTGCTTGGCCCAAGCGAGTGCCTCGGTGAGCTCGGTCTCGTGCTCGACTCGCGCGAAGTATAGAGCCCTGCCGCCCACCCGGAGTGTGGTCAGGGGCGCGAGTTCTACTTGTGCTTCGATCTTCAACAATCGACTCACGCTAGCTGGAAGGTCAGCGGTGTTGGGGCTTTTTCTTGTGCGAGCTGACGGTCTTCGCCAGTCCGGGTCGCGGTGCTGATTCTGGTTCGACGACGCCAGACTGCGAGCGGGCGCGTTCGGCCAAGAAGCGACGAGCATCGCTGCTCATCGTGGGCTCGGCCAGTGGCAGGCGCGCCAGTGCGTCGGCCAACGCGACGGAGCGCTCTACCGCGGTCGCGTTCGAATTGAGCAGCACCAGCTGCCGCCCGAGCACGGTGCATAGGCCGCCCGCGAACGGGATTTTGCCAGAAACTTTGCCTCGGAAGGCGCGCGTGCGGACCTCGAGCCCGGTTCGGGCGGCAATGCCCAAGAGCTCGTCGAACAATCGTCCCGGGTCCACCCAGCCATTTTACTCGAAAAGAACCGCCAAGCTGAGTCCACTGGGCGAAACGCCGTAAATACGCCGCTTTCGCCCAGGCGGGCCGGCGTGCTATCTCAGGGGCGTGGAAGGTGTCCTGCCGACGGCGGGAGCGAATGTGCGCTTCCCCGGAGGCACCTTCAGGCAGTGAGAACGCAAGTTCTCTCCCAAGCGAAAGAAATCGACAGCGTATGACGTTCACGGAAGCCGCGGCGCAGGTTCTGCGCCTCGTAGGTAAACCACTCCATTATAAAGAGATCACCGACGTAGCGATTGAGAAGAATTTGCTCAGTCACGTTGGCAAGAGCCCCGAGGTCACCATGGGCGCGCGCCTGGCGGCGCTCGTGAAGAAGGGTGACAAAGAAAACCCGCTGGTGCGCATCAAGCCCGGCGTGTTCGCGCTCCGTGAATGGGATCCGGCGATGATCGAGAAGGGCTTGGCCGATCGCACACCCGCGCTCGAGCGCTTGGCTGCTCAAGGCTTTTCCGGTGAGCCCGAGGTAGACACCGCGGAAGAAGCGCCCGCCGATGCGGCGAGTTCTCCGCACGCCTCGCACGTGACCTTCGACGACGAAGAAGGGAGCTCCACGCCAGACGAGGGAGAGCGCTCACGCGCCGAGCTCGCCGCGCACGCGACCGAATTGTTCGCTTCCGAAGACGACGACGACGAACCGATTTTCGGTGGCGCTGCCGACGCCGCTCCGAGCGAAGCCGTTGCCGCCGCTGGCGCGGATGGCTCACGTCGCCGTCGCCGTCGCCGCGGTCGCGGTCGTCCCGGTGATGAGCGAGGCGGCGATGATTTGCCGTCGTACACCGTGTCCGACGCTCCCGCGGTTTTGCCCGCGGAATTGACGCAAGAAATCGAGGCCCGCGGCGCGGCCGAGCCGCGGCCCGAGCGCGTGCGTTCGCGCGATCAAGAGCGATCTGCCGATCGCTCTGCGGAGCGTGAGCGCCCCGCCGAGCGCGATCGCGGTGCCGAGCGTGACCGCGGTGCCGAGCGTGACCGCGGTGCAAGCCGCCGCGAGGAGCGACAGGGCGACCGTGGTGCGGCTCGCGCCGAGCGCTCCGTGGAGCGTGAAGGGCCGATCGACGAACTCGTCGGTAAAGATCTGGCTGACGCGGTGGAATCGATGCTGCTCGGTTTCGATCGCAGCCGCGGCCCCGTGGCTGCCGCAACCTTGAGTGAAGCGGCTCAGCGCCGCGGACGGCTCGTGGGTGACCAGGCCGCGTCGCAAGGGCTGCTCTTGGCCGCTGCGCGTACGGACAACATCCGGGCGTTGTCCGCGGGCCGTCGGCCCCGCTTCCGCATCTCTGCCAATCGCATTGGTCTCACGGAGTGGCAGCTCGACGGCGAGCTGGCCCGCCTCGAGCGCGATTTGCTGCAGACCGCGGAGCGCTACCGCGAGGTGCTGCGCCGCTCGTTCGCGCGCACTCTGCAAGATCTCTCGCACCGTGGCCTGGGTGACTTGCTCACGCTCGTGCTCGAACGCATGGGCTTCACCGAGCTGAGCCAGGTGCGACGTCCGGGCCTGCACGGTGCGGAGCTGCACCTCTCTGGCAAGGCGCGCGGTCCCTCGGGCGACGTGCGCACGGCGGTGGTGATTCGTCGCGACGGCCGCGAAGTCGGTCGCGAACGCGTCACCGAGCTGCGCGGCGCGCTGCATCACTACGGCCCGGCGCTGGCCGGCTTGATCATGACCACCGGTCAGGTGCTGAGCGGCGCCCGTGAAGAAGCGGCCGCTGCCGGCGCGAGCCCGGTGTCGGTGATCGACGGCTTGGGCCTGGCCAAGCTGTGCGAAGAGCACGAGATCGGTCTGATCCCCACCAAGCTCTCCTTGCCGCATCCGGATCTGGATCTGCTGGACGCCCTGCGTGGCTGAGATGCGACAGGCTTCGGCGCTGCTGGCCACGCTCGTGCTCGGCTGCTCCTCGCCGCCTCCGGCTTCGCAATTTCCGAACGCCCAGGCGGCACTCGATCGAATGCGCGCGACTACGGCTTGTAGTCGCGCGCTGACTAGCGACGCCAAGATCGACTACTTCGGTCGAGCCGGGCGCATCCGCGGCACTTTGCTGTACGTGGTTGCGACCCCGGACAAGCTGCGGCTCGACGTCGTGAGCCCGTTCGGCGCCACGGTTTCGACGCTGACCTCCGACGGGCAGGACTTCGCGCTCTTCGATCTGCGTCAAAAAGAGTTTTTGCGTGGGCCCGCCAATGCCTGCAATCTCGCGCGTTTCACCCAGGTGCCGCTGCCTCCGGCGGCTTTGGTCCAGCTGCTCCGAGGTGAAGCACCCGTGCTCAAGCACGCGCCGGCCGGAGCCAGCATCGCTTGGGAATCGGGTGAGTACGTGGTGCGCATTCAGAGCACGCGCGACGCGAGCGAGGAAATTCATCTCCGCCCGCTCGAGCAAGACTACGGCTTGCCGTTCAGCGCGCAGCGCGTTCGCGTGACCGAGGTGCGCGTCGCGCAGCAAGGGATCGAGCTTTACCGAGCGCAGCTCGTCGGCCACCGCCCGGCGAAAATGTCGCTGCCGCGGGTCGATCCGGACGGTCTCGATCCGCCCGTGCCTGTCAGCGGGCCGAGTTGTCAGTCGGAGGTGCCCGGTCGCCTGCGTCTGCAAGTCCCGGACGGCGACCAAGACGTCATCCTGGAAAATGTGGACGTTTCGCACAATCCGCCGCTGGCTGCGCAGGTCTTTCAGCAGGCAGCCCCGGGCGGCGTGGTTGTGCGCTACTCTCCTTGCGCTAACTGACCGCGCTCCGTGTAGCGACCGAAAGCGAGAGGCGTCACCTTTGCGCAAGCCAGCAGCCGCCAAGAAGCGAGAGCCGAAAGCAACCCCGGCGCGCGGCTCCGCAGCGGCGCCGAGCAGCGTGCGCGAGGCGCGCAAGTTCCGGCCGCCGAGCTCGGATGAAGTGCCGCGGGTCGCGGGGATCCCGAGCTTTCTGCGGCTGCCGGTGCACGACGACCCGGACAACGTGCCGGCGGTGGACGTGCTTTTGTGCGGCGTGCCGTTCGACGGTGGCAGCTCGTTTCGACCCGGTGCGCGTTTCGGGCCGCGCGCCGTCCGCGAGGCCTCGGCGCTGGCTCGTCCCTTTTCGGCCGCGCTGGGCGTGGACGTGTACGACGAGCTCCGCGCGGCGGACGGCGGTGACATCGCGCTGCCCGCGCAGGATCTCGGCAGCGCGCTGTCGGCGATCAGCGCTCGGGCGGAGTCGGTCACGCGCTCGGGCGCGATCTGCGGCTTCATCGGCGGCGATCAAACGCTGACCTTGGCCGCGCTGCGTGGCATTCAGCGGGCGAAGAAGAAGGCCTTCGGAATTTTGCACATCGACGCCCAGAGCAACAGCCTGGGCAGCGCCAAAGATCCGCACCTGGATCACTCGAGCGTGCTGCGTCACGCGCTCGAGGAAGGCTTGATCCGCCCGGATTCCACGCTCCAGATCGGCGTGCGCGGTCCGTACTCAGCGGCTGACGATCTGGCGTTCGCGCTGGCCCACGGCTTCGAGGTGGTGACCACCGACGAAGTGCGCTGGGACTTGCATGCCGTGATCAGCCAGGTGCGAAAGTTGGTCACCCGGGGCGCGTTGTACGTGAGCGTGGATGTGAGCGCGCTCGACCCGGCGCACGCTCCCGGCACGGCTTTCCCGCTGCCCGGCGGCATGAACACCTGGGAGCTGCAGCAGCTGCTGCGGGCCTTGGTCGGCGCCGAGATCATCGGCTTCGACGTGGTCGAAATCGCACCCACCTACGATCCTGCCGGCATCACCGCGCTGGCCGGAGTATCCGTCTTGCACGAAATCCTGGCCGCGCTGGCAGACACGCGGCGCAGCGGTCGACCTGCACCGTCGAGCCATCACGTGCCCAGTCGCCGCGGTCGGCGCATGTCGCCCTGAGCGCCCGTTGCCGTCGGCTAGCCTGGCTCAGTTGCGAGCTCGGCCAAAATCTTTCCGGGCACGTCGCTGATGAGCGCGTCGACGCCGATGTGTGCCAGTTCGCGCGCGCGCGAAGGGTCGTTCACGGTCCAGGTATTGACCAGAAAATCAGCGCGCTTGAGGCGTGCCACGCGCGTGCTGTTGGCGAGCACGTGTTCGGGGTGCAGCGCGTTTGCGCCGAGCCGACGTAGGCCCGGGGCGTACTTCAAAATGGGCTGTTTTTTGTGGACCAACCAAGCCCGGGGCAAGTCCGGCAGGCGACGCGCGAGCCACCACACGAAGTAGGGGTGGAAGCTGGAAAAAATCAGCGGCGGGAGCGCTTGGCGCGTGATCACGCGCTGGACCTGCCGCAGCAGCAGCAGGCGGTTCCGAACATCCGCCTTGAGCTCGACGTTGACTCGTTGTCCGTGCTCGCGTGCCCAAGTCAGGACCTCGGCGAGGGACGGCACGCGCTCGCCTTTACCCACGTCCAGGCGTGCCATTTCGCGGCTTGGGATATCCTCGGCGTGACGAGCATCGGCGCCCTGGGTGACGCGCAAAAGCGTTGGATCGTGGAGCACGATCACTTGGCCGTCGGCGTCGAGGCGCACATCGAGCTCGATGCCGTCCGCGCCTTCGACGCGCGAAAGCTCGAAGGCGGCCAGGGTGTTTTCGGGAGCCGCGTGGCGCGCGCCGCGGTGGCCGAGCACGAACGGCCGAGCACCGGGCGGGCGCTGCCAGGCGCGCAACGCTTCAGCCAGCAAGCTCTTTTGCGATCTCGCGCGCGACCAACCGAGCGCGCTCGACATCGTTCGCGGCAAACGAAATGCCACCGACCACGGGGTGCCCGCCGCCGCCATAGCGTGCGCAGATGGCGCTGATGTCCGCGTCCAACGGTTGTCCGGACCACGGATTGTAGCCCACCGAGATCTTCGGCCCGCCTTTCAACACGCCGACCAAGACCGAGTACACGCTCTCTGGAAAAAGGGCGTAGGTCACGAATTTCCCGACGCTCTCCAGCAGCGTGTCGGTCATGTCCACGAATACCACGCGGCCCTGCACTTCACTCTTTTCGCGCACGCGCTCGACGAAGCGTTCGTGCTTCTTGCCGAGCGGCTTGTAACGCTCGTTGATCGCGCTCGACGCGGCCACTTCAGCCAGCGGCTTGTGCAGCAGGTCCGGCACCAACTGCGCGTAAAAGCCGTCATCGCCGTAGTGTTCGACCACGCTCACCAGGCGCATGATCGGATCCGAGCGGTCAATCGCTTGCTCGGGGCTGTCGAAGCGCGCGGAGTCGACGATATCCGCGAAGCGCACCAGTGGCTCGAGGTTCGGATCGGAGAAGCCGAAGCGCTTTTTGCCGGTGTCCGCGATCAGCTTCGTGCACGAGCTGTAGGTAGCGTCGAAGAAATAGTGCGGGTTGTGCGCGGCTTCGAAGGCAGCGCGATCGGTTTCTGACGGAAACGCGGTGCGGTGGTGATCGAAGTACCAGGTGAGCTTGGGCGAGCTCTTGAAGCGATAGTCGAGGATCGCGTTCTCGTCGCCGACCAACAGCTTCTCGTCGTTGCGCTGTTGGTTCATGCCATAGCCGCAGGCTTTGTATTCGAACTTGGCTTGCGAAAGGCCGCGTTCATGCATCAGACGCGTGAAGAGCACGGCACTCGACAAGCCGTCGAAACAATGGCCATGACTCGCCACCACGAAAAGCATACGGCGTGTTACCACGGGCTCGCCGAGCTGCCGTGCGCTTTCCGAACGCGCTACCAAAACGCAGCAACCGAGCCGCAGCCGCGCCCGATAGGTTGCAATGTCCGGAGCCACCGATCGCTGCCTTTCTGGTTGCGCGTTGCCCGGGCGGCTAGCGGATCTGGAGGCGCCGCCCGCCCGTCTGTTTTTGCGCGGCGAATTGCCGCGCGGGCCGGCAGTGGCGATCGTCGGCACTCGTCGACCGACTGAGCCTTACGTGAGTTTCGCGCACGAGTTGGCGCGTGACCTGGCCGAGGCCGGCGTGGCGGTGCTTTCCGGCGGTGCAGAAGGCATCGATACGGCGGCACATCGGGGGGCGCTCGCGGCGGGCGGCGCGACGGTCGTGGTGGCGCCGGCCGGCTTCGAGCGCCCGTTTCCGGAACAGAACGCGGAATTGTTCGCCCAAATCGTGGCCGCGGGCGGTGCGTACTTGTCATTGCCCGAGCCGAATTGCCCTGCTTCGCGCGGGATCTTCTTCGCTCGCAACGCCTGCCTGGTGGCGCTCGCTCACTTAGTGGTCGTGGTCGAGTCACCCATCCGAAGTGGTGCGCGCAACGCAGCCGCCCACGCCCGGCGCTTGGGCCGGCCGCTGTTCGTCGCGCCGGTGCCGCCTTGGCACAGCAATGGGCGCGGCTGCCTGGCCGAACTGCGCCTCGGTGCGCAGGTTCTCATCTCAGTAAAAGATTTGTTGAACGCGCTGCGCGACCAGAACCTGCATCCGGTTGGGGCGGCCTCGCAGGCCCGGGGCGAACTGCGGCCCCAACAAGAAAGCTTAAATTTTACGGAAACATCCCCGCCTGAGACGGCGCGCGCGGCGGCGCTCGAAGCCGTTCGCCGCGGCGCCGGTTCGAGTGATGAGATCTGCGTCGCGACGGGCCTCGGAGCAGGCCGTGTTTCAGAACTGATCTTGACGTTGCGCCTGGAAGGAGTCTTAGTAACCGACCCCTCGGGACGACTACAAATTCATAAACGTCTGATTTGATTAGGATTTGTGGTGCAAGCGCAGCCCGCGGGTTGCGCAGCGTTCAAACCGTCCGCACTCAGGGTAATCGAAAGGCACGCGTAACCCGCCATGGCGAAGACTCTCGTAATCGTCGAATCCCCAGCCAAAGCCAAGACGATCAAGAAGTACTTGGGTGCCGGCTACGAGGTCGTTGCCAGCAAGGGCCACGTCAAAGACCTGCCCAAAAAGATGGGCATCGACGTGCAGAACGGCTTCGAGGAGACGTACGAGGTCATCGAGACCAAAGCCAAAGTGCTGGCGGAGCTCAAGGCCGAGTCCAAAAAGGCCGATGTCCTCCTACTCGCCACCGACCCTGATCGCGAGGGCGAGGCGATTGCTTTTCACATCGCCGAGGAGCTGGCGCGGCCGAAGCTAGAGGTGCGGCGGGTCGAGTTCGAAGAGATCACGAAGAAGGGCGTCCAACGCGGCATCGATTCGCCTCGCGACCTGGATGCGAACCTTTACAGCGCGCAACGCTGCCGGCGCGTGCTCGATCGCATCGTGGGCTACGATGTCTCGGCCTTGGTTTGGTCGAAGCTCGCCTTCGGCCTGAGCGCCGGGCGGGTGCAATCGGTCGCGCTGCGGCTGATCGTAGAACGCGAACGCGAGATCGAGGCCTTCGTTCCGGACGAGTATTGGAACGTCGGCGCGCTGCTGCGCGGTAAAACGAAGCAGAGCTTTCACTCGCGGCTGGTGAAGGCCGACGGCGAGAAGCTGGAAGTCACCAACGGCGAGCAAGCCGCGGCGGTGAAGGCGGATCTGGATAGCGCCAAGTACAAGGTCAAGGGCGTGACCAAGCGCGAGCAGAAGCGCAACGCCCCTGCGCCGTACACCACCAGCAAGCTGCAGCAGGATGCCACTAGCCACCTGCGCTTTCCGACCAAGCGCACGATGAACATCGCCCAGCGCTTGTACGAGGGCATCGATCTCAAGAAGGACGGCGGCCTAGTCGGCCTGATCACGTACATGCGTACTGACTCCGTGCGCATCAGCCCGGATGCCATCTTGGAGCTCCGGGAGTACATCAAGACCACCTTCGGCGAGCGCCACTTGCCCGCCAAGGAGAACGTTTTCAAGTCTCGCAAGGACGCGCAAGAGGCGCACGAGGCCATTCGCCCGACCTCGCTCGAGTACACGCCGGAGTCGGTGCAAAAGCACCTGAGCGACGAGCAATACAAGCTGTACAAGCTGATTTGGGATCGCTTCGTGGCATCTCAAATGTCGCAAGCGGTGTACGACCAAACCGGCGTCGATATCGAAGCGGTGCCCACCCGCGCGAATCCCGCGCACAAGTCCTTGATGCTGCGCGCCAGCGGCAAGGTGCTCAAGTTTTCAGGCTGGCTCGAACAGTATCAAGCCGCCAAGGGGGACGAAGCCCCCAAAGAGTTCGCGGGTGAAGACGACGCGCGCGCCGAGGGCGCGCAAAATGGTGCTGCCGAGCGCGCCGCGGCCGCCGACGACGAAGAGGGGCTCTTGCCCGAGCTGAACGAGGGCGAAGCGCTCGATCTGGTGGAGCCCCCGGGCGTGCTGGCTGAGCAAAAATTCACCCAGCCGCCCGCGCGCTTCAACGAAGGCTCGTTGGTGCGTGAGCTGGAGAAGCGCGGCATCGGTCGCCCCAGCACGTACGCTGAAATCATCAGCAAGGTGCAGGCTCGCGACTATGTCGAGAAGCTGCCTGGCGGTCAGATGAAGGCCTCGGATCTGGGCAAGCGCGTGACCGACGGCTTGGTCTCCACCCATTTGGACTTCATGGAGCCGAGCTTCACCGCCAAGATGGAGGAGGACTTGGACGAGGTGCAGGCAGGACGCCTCGATCGCGTCAAGTTGCTGGACCGCTTTTACGGCAGCTTCCGCAGCGTGCTCGATACCGCCAAGAAGGACAAACGCTGGGCACCCGAGCCCGAGCCGACCGAATACAAGTGCGATGATTGCGGCGCGCCGCTCTTGAAGCGCTGGGGCAAAAACGGCTTCTTCCTCAGCTGCGAAACCTACCCGAAGTGCAAATTCACCCGGGATTTGTCGAAGGAAAACGGCGAGCCCGCCGTGGACCGGATGACCGACTACATCTGCGACAAGTGCGAGAAGCCGATGGTGATCAAGACTGGCCGCTACGGCGAGTTCTTGTCCTGCAGCGGCTACCCGGAGTGCAAGAACGCCAAGCCCGTACCGCTCGGGATGCCCTGTCCCAAGTGCCAAGGGGACATCATCGAGATCCGCTCCAAGAAGAAGGGCTCGCGGCCTTTCTACGGCTGCGCCAACTATCCCAAGTGTGACTTCAAGGTGTGGCAGAAGCCGGTCAACGAACCGTGCCCGCAGTGCAGCTATCCGTTCCTGGTGATCGGGGGCGGCGCCAAGAATCCGAAGCTGATGTGCGGCAAGGGTCCGAAAGAGTGCGACTACTCGCGCCCGATCGACGAGCCCGGGCCGGCCGAGCTCGAGGCCGCAGAGGCGGCTGAGAAGTTGCCGGATCCGGACGCGCCCAAGAGCAAGCGTCGCGCTGCTGCTGCTGCGGTTTCGCCGTGACAGCCGCCCCCACCGTCACCATCATCGGCGCAGGCCTGGCAGGTTCGGAAGCAGCGCTCAGCCTGGCCGAGCGCGGGATCCGCGTGCGCTTGCTGGAGCAAAAGCCGAAGCAGCGCACGGCTGCGGCGGTGAGCGAGAACTTCTGCGAGCTGGTCTGCTCCAATTCATTCCGCGGCGCCGCGCTGTCGAACGCCGTCGGTTTGCTGAAAGAAGAGATGCGTCGGCTGGGGTCGCACGTCATGCGCGCGGCGGACGCGACCACCGTTCCCGCGGGCGGTGCGCTGGCCGTGGATCGCGAGCGCTTCTCGGCGGAGGTGACGGCCCGGCTCCGCGCGAACCCGCTGATCGAGATAGAAACCGGGCTGGTCGAGCGCTTGCCCGAGGCCCGACCCTTGATCGTCGCCACCGGTCCGCTCACCGGGGACGCGCTGGCCGCCGACATTGCCACCCGCGTGGGCGCATCGGCGCTCGCGTATTACGACGCGATCAGCCCCATCGTCAGCGCCGAATCGATCGACTGGGACCAGGTCTTTCACGCTTCACGCTGGGACAAGGGCACGAGCGAAGAAGATCGCACGGCTTATGTGAATTGCCCGCTCACCGCCGAGCAGTACCAAAATTTCGTGAACGAGGTGCGCGCTGCCCGCAAAGTCGAGCCGCAATCGTTCGAAGATGTGCGCTATTTCGAGGGCTGTTTGCCGATCGAGGTGATGGCCGAGCGCGGTGAGCGAACGCTGGCCTTCGGTCCGATGAAGCCGGTCGGCTTGACCGATCCCAAGACCGGTCGTTGGCCCCATGCGGTGGTGCAGCTACGCAAGGAAGACGAAGCGGGCACCGCCTACAACCTGGTCGGCTTTCAAACCAAAATGGCGTGGGGCGAGCAAGACCGAGTGTTTCGCATGATCCCGGGGCTCGCGCAGGCGGAGTTTTATCGCTACGGCGCCGTGCATCGGAACACGTTCCTGAATGCGCCCAAGCTGCTCGACGGCACGATGCAACTCGCCAACGAGCCGGGCCTGTATTTCGCCGGCCAGATCGCAGGCACCGAAGGCTACGTGGAGGGCGCCGCGGGCGGCCTGCTGTGCGCGATGTTCGTCGCCGATCGTCTGCTCGGCCGCGAGCCGGTCCCGCCGCCGCCAACGACCGCCCTGGGGGGCCTATTGACCCACTTGAAGCGCAACGCGGACGACTATCAGCCGTCCAATATTACATTCTCCCACATTGTACCCTGGGACGGCACCCGGCTCAAGAAGCGCGAGAAGTACGAGGCGATGGCCGAGCGAGCGCTCCGCGATCTCGCTGCGTGGCAAGCCGCGCGAACGGCCTTGGTCGCCTGACGCGGCCGTTCCGGGAGCCGCTGTCGGCGCCCGAGGCCTGTCAAGGGGGGCCCCTGGACGGCCGCGGAGCGTGTCGATCCAGCCAGCGTGTTATCGGGGCAGGGCGGTTAGCAGCAAGTTAGCAACAGGGCGTCACTCCGCGGAGTGAGCAATTTCGTACAAGCCTCTCGCGTACCGCATCGCGCACCGCGCACCGGCGAGAGAGGCCAAATGTTTCGCCATCTTTTGCGACGGAGTGAAGGCGGTGTTAGGTTGATATTCGGCGTTACCGCCGCGTCACCCTTAGGACCTCAGTGTTGGCACTCGAATCCCTCGTTACGCGGGTACAGAGCTACCATCCGTCAGCCGATCTCGAGTTGATTCGGCGGGCGTACCACTTTTCAGAGTGGGCCCACCGGGAGCAAACCCGCAAGAGTGGTGAGCCGTACTTCGTGCACCCAGCGAGCGTGGCCGGAATTGCCGCGGAGCTGAAGCTGGACACCGCCAGCGTGTGCGCTGGCCTACTCCACGACGTGCTGGAAGACACGCCCTCCTCCATGAAGGAGATCGAGGCGGACTTCGGCAAAGAGATCGCCACCATCGTGGATGGGGTCACCAAGCTCGGCAAGATCAACTTCATCTCGCGCGAAGACCGGCAAGCGGAGAGCTTCCGCAAGATGGTCGTGGCCATGGCGCAGGACATCCGAGTCCTGTTGATCAAGCTGTGCGACCGCTTGGACAACATGCGCACCCTCGATCACATGAAGCCCGAGGCGCAGGAGCGCATCGCTCGGGAGACCATGGAGATCTACGCGCCGCTGGCCGGCCGCCTGGGCATGCAGCGCATCAAGAGCGAGCTGGAAGACTTGGCTTTCCGCTTCCTGGATCCGGAAAATTTCCGGGTCTTGTCCGGCAAGCTGCACAAGACGCAAAAGGAACGCGACCACTACATCGAGACCGTCTCGCGCACGATCACCTCGCGCTTGGCCGAACAGGGCTTCGCCTGTGAAGCGTCGGGCCGCGCCAAGCACGTGCTGTCCATTCATCGCAAGATGAAGGAGCAGCAATGCGAGTTCGAGCAGGTCTTCGACACCGTGGCCTTCCGCATCTGTGTGGAGTCGGTGGCGGATTGCTATGCCGCGCTGGGCGTCATGCACTCGCGCTGGACGCCGATCCCCGGGCGTTTCAAGGACTACATCGCGCTGCCCAAGCCCAACATGTATCAATCACTGCACACCACGGTGATTGGTCCGGGCCGGCAGCGAATCGAGATTCAAATCCGCACCCACGAGATGCACCGCGTGGCCGAACACGGCATCGCGGCCCATTGGAAGTACAAAGAGCGCGTCTCGGGCGGAGTCGATCCCAAAGACGCCGAGCGCTTCGGCTGGCTGCGTGAGCTGGCGGACTTTCAACGCAACCTGAAGGATCCGGTCGAGTTTCTGGAGAGCGTGAAGGTCGATCTCTTCCCGGACGAGGTCTACATCTTCACGCCCAAGGGTGATTTGCGGGTATTGCCGCGCGGTTCGACGCCGATCGACTTTGCGTACGCCATTCACTCGCAGGTCGGTGAGCACTGCTCCGGCGCGCGAGCCAACGGCCAGATCGTCCCGCTGCGCTACAAGCTGAAGAGCGGCGATGTCATGGAAATCATGACCTCGCCCAATCAACAGCCGAGCAAAGACTGGCTGGATTTCTGCGTCACCACCCGGGCCCGCGCGCGCATCCGCGGCCACATGCGCGCCGACCAGCGCCAAAAGAGCATCAACCTCGGCAAAGAGCTGCTCGACAACGAAATGCGCGCCGCGGGCATGAGCTTCTCCAAGTTCGTCAAGAACGAGGCCGAAGTGCGCCGCGTGTACGAAGCGCACTCCGTGCAAAGCCTGGACGAGCTCCTGCTCACCATCGGCTACGGCAAGCTGCAGACCGAAGACGTCGTCGACGGCCTACGCGGCGTCAAACCCGAAGCGGGTGGGGAGGGCGAGGCGCCCGCATCCCTGCGTCCCGGCCGCATCGAGAACTTCGTCCGCAAAGTCACTGGCCGCGACCAAGCCGGAATCAAGGTCAGCGGCATCGACGACGTGCTGGTGCGCTACGCCAAGTGCTGTAACCCGCTGCCCGGCGACGGCATCATCGGCTTCATCACCCGTGGCCGAGGCGTCACCATCCACCGCCGCGAGTGCAGCAAGGCCTTCGACACCGACCCAGAACGCCGCATCGAGGTGAGCTGGGACTCGAAAGCCAAGATTAACCGCCCAGTGCAGCTCTCGGTCACCACCACCAACAAGCCCGGCATCTTGGCCACCGTGAGCCAAACCTTCAGCAAAGAAGAGATCAACATCACGGAAGCGAACTGTCGCTCCGGGGACGATGGCCGCGCCCACAACATCTTCACCTTCAACTGTACCGACCTGAGCCAGCTGAAGAACGTGATGAAGGCCTTACAGAAGGTCAGCGGCGTGGTCGAAGTCTCGCGGATTTGAGCGGCTCCGCCTGGTGGAGCTGGGTCGGCGCTCGCACTAGTAACGACCGCTTGACTAAGCCCGTCAGCTAGTAAAGAATTCGTTCCTAGTTCCGTTGGCTAGTCACGCTCCCTTACCTAGGCGTTGGAGTAGTTGGACGGGCGTGCCTCGCGAGCCCGTTTAATGATTGAGCGAACGACTGGCCGATACGAGCGGGCGTCCGTGGGAGGCGAGGCGGTGGCTGCCTTCGTCCCGCATGCGTTGCCCCCTACAGAGCCGCCACTCAATCTGGACGGTGCCGCCCAGGAACGCCTGCGCGCCGCCGAACAGGCCCTCATTCGCCTCGAGTTGGCCGGGGAAATGGTTCCGTCGCTCGACTGGTTCATCTACGCCTTCGTGCGCAAAGAGGCCGTCCTCTCGTCGCAAATCGAAGGGACCCAGGCAACCCTCTTCGACCTGCTCACATTCGAAGCTCAAACCGGTGCCGACGCGGGCACGGACGTCGACGCGGACGCGAACGCGAACGCGAGGGTGTCGCCCAATGCCGACGTCGAAGAGGTCTGCAACTACCTCGAGGCGCTGGTGTACTCGCGCGCCCAGCTCGCCGATCCGAAAGGCCTGCCGCTCTCGATGCGGCTCCTGAGCCAGACGCACTTACGACTCATGCGCGGCGTCCGGGGGGCCGAGAAGCTCCCGGGCGAGGTCCGCAGTAGCCAGAACTGGATCGGAGGTAGCCGCCCCGGCAACGCTGCGTACGTCCCACCGCCGCCGCGCGAACTCGGGGAAGTGCTCGGCGCCTTCGAGAAATACCTGCACGTAAACGACCAACTGCCGCCTCTCGTGCGCGCTGGCCTGCTACACGTTCAGTTCGAAACCATTCATCCCTATCTCGACGGCAACGGCCGGATCGGGCGCCTGCTCATAACGCTCCTGCTCGAGCACTGGAAGCTGCTCACGAAGCCGCTCTTGTATCTGAGCCTCTTCTTCAAACGGCACTGCGAGGAATACTATCGCCGACTCAACGCCGTTCGTAGTCACGGCGACTGGGAGGGCTGGCTCGATTTCTTCCTCGAGGGCGTTGCAACGATCGCCGACGAGGGAGTCGCTTCTGCTCGCGAGCTGTTCGCGCTCGTGGCTACCGACCGCGCGCGCGTCCTAGCGCACGAGGGGATGTCGCTCTTTGCCCTGCGGCTGTTCGAACTCTTGCCGCGCCACCCCATCGTGACCGTGGCCTCGGTGATAAAGCTCGTCGAAACGACCAAGCCAACTGCCGGTCGCGCCATCGAGTTGCTCGTTGCCGTCGGTGTGCTTGCCGAGACGACCGGCAAAAGGAGGGACCGATCGTACGTCTACCAGAGCTATCTGGATCGCCTCAGAGTCGGCACCGAGCTCGACGATCGGGGCCGGCCCGGCCGATAAGTCGGCCGTTTCCCGTCCTTTTGGGCCGCTCTCCTGAATTTCATTTCCCGCCTCCGTTTTCCTTTGACAGGCCCAGCTCCTGAAAGTACATGTCGCGGCCCTCACCGCGGGAGTAACTCAGTGGTAGAGTGCAACCTTGCCAAGGTTGACGTCGAGGGTTCGAATCCCTTCTCCCGCTCCGAAAAACTTAACGAGAACGACCGGTTAAAGGCGACGCCCTAGCCGGTTCTTTCGTTCAGGGGGCCACCAAGATCCGTGAGGGGGCCACCAAGGGGGCCACTAACCCGCCGGCCGACGAGTTGGCCCCGCCGTTTCCGAAGAGCTGGATGACCTTGCCGATGCTCGCTCGCTGCTCGTCGGGCGAGACCGTCGAGTAGTGGTGCTGCATCGTCTCCGTGGCGTGGCCAGAGATGGACCGAGTAACGAGATCGAGCACCCCCGCAGCACGTGCCAGGTCGTTGTACGTGCGGCGCATCCCCCGCTGAGTGAACTTGGGGAAGCCAAGCTCTTCGGCGATCTCGGCGAACGGCGCGTTGAGCACCGTCGGGGCGCGGAAGCCGCCCGTCGTGCTCGGGAAGAGCAGATCCGAGTCCTGCTGCTGGGGTGTCCAGAGCATTTGTCCCACGTGCCAATTCAGAACCTCGATCACGGCCTTGGGCAGATCGATCGCGTACCGCGTGCGCTGCTTGGTCATGTTCATGACCTCCTGGCCACGCGTCTGGGAGCGGCGAATCAAGAGCCGGTTTCGCTCCCATTGCACGTCAGCGTCAGGTCCACGCCGCCGAAGCGGGCGAAGACTCGACGGTCGAAGCCCGGTTGCGAACCCCAAGTACGCCATCGCGTAGTACTGCGGGTAGAGCTCGCGCAGGAGCCCCAGGAACCGCGGCACCTGTTCGGTGGTGAGCGAGTTGGGTTCTTCCTCGGAGTAAGTCACCCAATCCGAGGTATCGAAATCGGTCACGTCCTCCGTCGCCAAATGCGAGAGCCCATACTTGCGCTTTGCCGCTCGCATGATGACTCGCAAAATCGCGAGCCATCCGTTGGCCGTCGTCGGAGAGTAGTCGCTCGCTTTGATCAGTCCGGCGATGCCAAGCTTCCACGCTTCGACATGCGAGACGTGGATCTTGTCGATGTACATGTCGCCGAATGCCGGCACATACAGCTCCGACTCCCCCGTGGTTCCCGAGATCAAATGCTCTAGGGTGCACGTCCAGCGCGTGCGCCCCGCGGAAGACCTAATCTCGCGTGTTGCGAGCTTATCTTCCAGAAGCTGCGCCGCGAATTCGGAGAAGCGCGGCTTCACTTTCTGGGGTAAGAGCGTGCCGCTTCTGACTCGGTCGACCTCCGCCTGCAGCCACTGGAGCGCCTCGAGCGGATCCTTGGTTTGCAGTGTCTTCTTGATTGTGACGAGCTTGTCCGTGGTCGGGTCGGTGACCCGGGCTCGTACGTAGTGACCTCCTGTTGGGGTGGCGAACACGTTTTGGAACTTCGTCTTCTTCAGTTTGGCGTAACTGGTCATGCGGTGCCTCGTTGAGCTGAGGCGCCACCTGACGATCCGCCTCTGAAGGTACAGGGCGACCCCCCCGGAGAAAAGTGTCGAGATCTTCGAGGGAAAAAAGCAGCGTTCCGCGCCCCCCGCGTCGCGACACCGGTGTGAGCCGTCCGTCATGCACGAGCTTGCGAATGGCTCCGGCTGTCTTGAACGCGCAGTACACAGCGGCCTGCGCCGTGGTGAACAGACGAGATGCGGGAATGCGGTCGTCCCCAAGCAGCGGAGGGTGCTGGTGCCGCATTACTGCTTCTCGCCGCTGACGCACTTCGCGTTAGTGAGCAGCGGTTCGCTGGTTGACAACGGGGTTAGCTCGGCGAACAACTTGACCTCGACGAGTCGTTCAATGGCACGGCCGTTGCTGCACGACTGAGCCACCGCGCCGATCGTTGTTGCTGCCGCCAACAACCTAGCGCGTCGCTTCCGCTCCCGGTGCTTGCGCACGCGCTCAGTCGACAGCTTAAGAGGAACGGGCGCTTCGGTTCGCGCGGGACTGAAGCCGGGAGGCGGCCGAACGACACGCACAAAAACCGATGTCGCGTCAGCCACAAGAAAGCCCTCCTGCACTAAGAGCGCTAGAGCCGCGCGCACGG
>DATEPG010000522.1:0-2030 GCA_035273265.1 Polyangiaceae bacterium | reverse complement strand
CGACAGAGCCCCGAGGCTCGTCCGTCCTGGCGCGCTTTGCGCGCCCGTGCGGGGTGTGGGGCAGAGCCCCGCGCGCGACGGCTCCGCCGGCGCCTTCTTTACTTGATACAAACGAATTAACTCGACCAAAGCGCTGCAGCTCCGCGTGGGGGGAGCAATGAACGATTGGGTTCAACGTGTTGGCGTGCTGACCGCCGAGCACAGAGAGGAATGTGCCAAAAGATTTGCCGCACTTGGCCGGCGCCGAGTTTGGAAGCGCCGCCTCGAAGGATTCTCCGACACGTACGCGAAAGCGGACGCCAAGTGGTACACCGCCCGCGAACGCGGCCAGCGCGAACGTCCGGCGCGGGTCGTCGCGTGCGGGGCGGAAGTCCTTCAGATCAGCTGCACCGGTTGCGGGACCGTGCGCGAGCAGCGGTCGGGCTGTCGAATCGTTCGGCTTTGTTTCCCCTGCCGGAGTGCCGGCAACGTCGCCCTTCGCAGCGCCTTTCGCCGCGCTCGCGCCGTCGTGGTGAGCGTCGCCCAGCAACGCGGGTTGTTCTGGGAAATGCGTCGCGGCGGTCGCTGGAGCGAAAAGTTTCTGACGCTCACGGCGCCGCATCTCGCTCATCACACGGTCACCGAGCGCATCGAAATTGTTCTGCGTGCGTGGGTTCGGTTTCTGCGGCTCCTGAATGGCTATTGGAAAGGGCGCGACATTAAGTCGGCCGAATGGTTTCGGGTGTTCGAATGGACTCCGGGCAAGACCGACCATCTTGGTCATCCGCACCTCCACCTGTGGATCCTGTCGCCATACCTGCCAAGCCAAGAAATCGAACGCTGGTGGCGAGAAGCCTTGGCCGAGCAGACCGAGCTTGAGGGCGTCAACCGGGTGGTCGTCTACATCAAGGAAGTGAACGCCGATGGCGCCGAGCGCGAGCTCATCAAGTACATGACCAAGGACATCACGGCCAACGGCGAGAAGGTCGCGCCTGAAATTTACGCCCAGGTCTACACCGCGCTCGACGGTCACCGCAGCACGCAGGCCTCCAAGGGGTTCATGGCAAAGGCCAAGCTTGAAAAATACGTGTGCGAATGCGGCTGCTCTTTGCCGCGCCACGTACGGAAAGAGCCAAAGAAGAACCCCGCAAGCATGGAGGCGAAAAAATGAGCAAAGAAGCGAAGATGCCTCGTTGGTACCCCCTGCGTGACGCTGCACCAATGCTAGGGGTTTCGCCCGGAGCGCTGCGCAAGGCCTTGGAACGCCGCGCGATTCGAGGGGCAGACGGCGGCACAGAAGCCAACGTAGACGGCGTCCGCGGGCGCCTTTTTACCAATCGCTGGCGCGTTTCCTTCGGCAAGGCCTGGACGGAATAGTCCGCAATGCGACGGGTCGCGACGAGCGTGTTACCCTGGCCGGGCCAAGTAAGTGACGGCCACGGCTGGAGAACGTCTCCAACGTGACTTTTCGCAAAGAAGACCGGGACAACAAGTCCCACTGGGTCATTGATATCCCGTACAAGACAGCAGGCGGTAAGCGTCAGCGCTACCGCCGAGACGCTCAAGTGCAAACGAGGACCGGCGCCGAGGCCGAACATCGGCGTCTGATCTCCGAGCTCGCGCAGCGCGGCACTCTCGTAAGAGAAGCGCCTGTTCCGCAAGCACCGTCGACGGCTTACACGTTCGACGATGCCGTCCGGCATTTTCGAGCCACGCACATGAAGAACGGTATCAAGCCGTCAACGCGGGCAGGCTACGCGAACCGAATCGACATGCTCCTCATGCCGCGCTTCGGCGGCATGTCTCTCGATGAAGTCGACGGCGGGGCGCTCACGAAGCTCGACGTCGATCTCGTGGCAGACGAGCTTGCGTCGTCCACACGCGGCAAAATCCAAACCGTGCTTCGTTCCGTGCTCCGGAGCGCAGTCCGTGCCGGCATGCTCAAAACCATGCCGGTTTTGCCGCCGCTCCCAAAGGTGGGGCGCAAGGTCCCGCGCCCGATGCGGCGCGACGATCTCGAGGCCATCGTCGGCGTCGCCAACGCCGAAGGC
>DATEPG010000521.1:0-3231 GCA_035273265.1 Polyangiaceae bacterium | reverse complement strand
AAATCGCGCGGGCGTCCCAGCGCCGTGAGCATGGGTGTTACCATCAGGCGTGGCGCCTGCACGATCACCAGCAAGCCCAGCGCTGTAATATAGGGTGCGCTCGGCAGCCACTTGCTGCCAAAAAGCACGCTCACCATCTCCGGTGCCGTGACCGCCAGACCGATGAACATCGGATACAGCGCAGTGCACACGAAGCCGGTGGCAATTTGGAAGGTGCGCTTCAGTCGTGAAGGGTCGGACTGCAGACCGGAAAGCATGGGCAGGGCCACCTGCGTGACGGCCGTCGCGGAGATCGCCCAAAAAGCATCCAAGGCACGAAAGCTGAGGTTCAAGTAGCCCGCGGCGGTGACACCCAAGAACAGCCCGGTGAGTACCGTGAAGAGTCGCTTGACCGCGAAGTTGAGGAACAAGGTCCCCACCGCGTACGCGCCGAACGAGATTAGCTCTTTCAGCTCCCTGACCGAGAAGCGCAGCTTGGGTCGCTCGTTACAGGTATGCCAAAGCAGCAGCGAACCAACGAGTTGAATCAGAACCTGTTGCGCAACGAGACCCCACACCCCAGCTCCGAGAACCACCAGCAAGATGCCGGCGAACGCCCCGGCAAAGCGACCCACCAGCGAACGAATCGCCAGCGCGCGAAAGGAAAGTTCCCGCCGTTGGCGAGCAACGATCGTGGCGCTGAAGCTGGCGGCGGGCAAACAGAGCGCCATGCTGCAAAGAACCAGCGCAGCCCCCGGGTTCTCGACGAGTGTCGCAAACAGCGGCGAGAAGAGGCAGCACAGTACGAAGAGCCCGACACCGAGTGCTACGCTGAAGCTGAACGCAGTATCGAAATGCCGATCCGTCGCGTCAGCGCGCTGCACGAGCGCGTCGTGAAATAGCATCGTGACCACTACCTGCAGCAACTCCACCAATGCCAAGACGATTGAAAATAGACCGAATTCGAAGCTCGATAGAACATGGGTGTAGATGATCAGTGAGCCCATGGAAATCAGCGACAGGCCGCCATTTTCCAGTAGGCTCCACAAGGCCGAACGAGCCGTTTTCGTGGTGTCCATGCGATTCATCACGGACCTATCGCTCGTTGTATGGACGCCCAGAGTCCTCGTGTCCGCGCTGCCGGCTCGGCCCGCGTCGTGCGCCTGAGGATGCCGAGCGCTCGCATCGCGCGCTTGAGCGTGTCCGGTCTCGAGCTCGGGGCGAAGCGCCAAAGCAATAGCCGACTGCCCAAGGCGGACGGAGCGAGTGCGACCGATGTCGCCCAGACGCAGAGCGCCGCGCGCGAGCGAACAGGCACGCCTTGAGGCGTGAAGCAGGCGAACACTAGGTCCGTCAATACCTTGGGCACGGTGTCATCGCCGATGGGATGCGTGCTCGGCGAAAGTTTGAGCGATGCGAGTCGATACGGCAGAAAGGTGAGGCTGCGTTGGAGGGCCGAATCGTCCACCGGAATGCCGACGGTGTGTGCTGCAGCCTGGCCATAGCGAAAGCGGAATTGCGCGCGCCGTACGTCGACGCTGAAGCGTGCGGCGCTGAGGCGACTCCTGGCGCCCTGGTTACGACCGTGCACGCGATACATCACCAGCGGTTTGGCAATCGTCAGCACGTCGCCGAGATACGGAGCAGCGGCCAAACAGTAGGTATCCGAGGCTCGGTCCTGACCGTCGAGCGGGAAGATGCTGCGCAGAAACGAGCGCGAGTAGGCATTGCCCGAGCCGGGCGGGGTCGGGTACGCCGCCGCGGTCCGAGCCCAGCGTCGTACCTGCGCGGCGCTCGGTACGACGTGGTAGTGCGGAAATACGTCGCCGGTAGCCTTGCCGTCGGCGTCCACGAACTGCATTTGGAACTGGACTTTGCTGATTCCTGGTCTCCAGACCGCCATCAGATCCTTGATCAGCGTTGGCTCCAGTAGGTCATCCGAGTCGAGGAAGATGATGATCTCGCCGGAGCTTTTGGCGAAACCTGTGTTGCAGGCAACGCTCTGGCCGGAATTGTCTTGAAAGACCGCGAGCACGCGTTCGCCATAGGCCGAAATGACCTGCCGCGAGTGGTCACTCGAGCCATCATCGACCACGATCACTTCTACCGCTGGCCAATCCAACGCGAGCGCGCTGTCGATCGCGGCGCCAACGAAGTCACCATAGTTGTGGTTCGGGATGATGACCGTGACGAGCGCGGGCGCCGTGCGCGTGATGCTGGAATCGCCAAGACCAGTGCTGGCTTCAGTCTTAGCGTCCGTTGAAGAGTCCACTACGCAGCCCGCTTTCGTGTGAGACTGGCGAGAGCGTCGATGGCGTTGCTCATCAATCGTCGCCAGCGGGCCACTGATGACTTCACGGCCGTGCGATTGGAACGCAGATGAATGAGGCCTCGCGCGAGCGGGCGCGGTGTCACGAGCAAGGCCGTGAACCACAGCGCGTGGGCTACAGCCACTTTCAGCGGGAGCCTTTCCGACCTCAGCACCTCTCCCGCGGCGCGGAAGAGCCTGAAGCGGGAGTCGGTGGCCCGCCCCTCGTAATCCAGGCCCAAGACGAGCGCGCTCAATCGATAGTTGACGAATGCAAGTTCGTGATCGAGCACGTCCCCGGCTGGAACGGGGACGCCTCGCTGCGCCGCGTGCCAACGCATGTCGGCGACTTCACGTCGCCGATTGCGGATCCGCACTGGCAAGCGGAGATCGGTCGAAGGTGAGGTCGTCCACTTGTTGGCACCGTGCAAGCGATAGCAGCCGAGAGGTTTCGGTATGGTGATCACTTCGCCGTAGACGGGAGCAAGTGTATTCAGCGCCCCGTCGGGGCCCACGTGGTCCAACGCCAGTGGAAACGCGGCGTCGACGAACCAGCGGGCATAGGCGTTGCCTACCGTCACCGGCCAGCGATAGGTGCCGGTGCGAAGGAACGAGCCGCGGACGCGGGCTGAATCGTAGGTCGCGTCGAAGTAGCAAAAGCGCCGGCCGAGGTCGGTGCCGTCACCAGCAATCAGCGAAAGATCGAATTGAACCTTTGCGCATTCGGGCGACCAAGCGCGTGCCGCTTCGGACAACGCCTCCGGCGCGAGCAGGTCGTCAGCGTCAAGAAATACCACGATTTCTCCGCGGCTCGAGGCGAATCCGCGATTGTAGGCCGCGATGTGTCCCTGATTGGGCTGGTCGATGACGAGTACTCGATTTACGTAACGCGAGATGACAGCCAGTGACTGATCGGTCGAGCCGTCGTTCACGACGATGATCTC
>DATEPG010000520.1:0-17547 GCA_035273265.1 Polyangiaceae bacterium | reverse complement strand
CGCATCGAGCAGGCCATCCACGGTGTAGACCGTTGCCACGACGTCCGCGCGCACGCCGCGTTCGCGGAGCGTCTGCGACGTGATGGGACCGATGCTGGCGACGGTAACGCGCGACAACAGCTCCGCTGCCTGGGCGCCGAGCGTGTCGACCACGGCGTTGACCGTCGAGCTCGACGTAAAAAGTGCCACGTCGATCTCGCCCCGTTCGAAGTGAGCGCGCAGCGCGAGCCCCGCGTCGGCGGCCACCGTTTCGTACACGGGTACGACGTCCAGCTGCGTACCCGCTTGCCTCAGCAAATCGGGCAGCACATCGCGCGCAACCTGCGCACGAGCGAGCAGCACGCGCCTGGGGACGCCGTGCGCGAGCACCGCCCGCGCCAAGCCTTCGCCAACGAATTCTTCGGCCACCAGGTCCGCGCGCAAGCCGAAAGACTGCAGGGCCGCGGCCGTCTTCGGGCCGATCGCCCCGATTTTCGCGCTGGCGAACGCGCGCGCATCGAGGCCAGCTTCGCTCAGCGCTCGCGTAAAGCGTGTGACGCCATTGGCGCTGGTGAACAGTACCCACTCGAAGCTGGAGAGCTCGGCGATTGCGCGCCGAAGCGGCGCCGGATCTGCCGGATCACGGATCTCGATCGCGGGCAGAAGCCGGGCGTTGGCGCCACGTGCGCGGATCGCGGCCGCCGTGACTCGCCCTTGTTCTGCGGGTCTCGGCACGAGCAGCGATTTTCCGAACAGCGGCCGATTGTCGAACCAGCGCAGCTCGTCGCGCAGCGCCACGACCTCACCGACGATGATCACGGCGGGGTTGGTGATACCCTCGGCGCGAACTCGAGCCGCAATGTTGCTCAAGGTGCCCCTGACCACGCGCTGCTCGGGGCGCGCCGCCCATTGCACCACTGCCACTTCCGTCTCGGCGCTGCGACCGCCGGCGATGATGGCATGCATGATCTCTTCGATCCGGCGCATGCCCATGAATATGCAAATCGTGTCGGTCGCGGTAGCGAGCTTCTGCCACGACGCGGGCGACCACTCCTTGCCCTCGCGGTCACTGCCGGTAATGAAGGTCACGCTCGACGACAGTTCGCGGTGCGTCAGAGGGATCCCGCTGTACGCGCTCGCTGCCAGGGGCGATGACACGCCCGGCACGATTTCGAACGCGATGCCCGCTTCGCGCAATGCCTGGAGCTCCTCTGCGCCCCGCGCGAACAGCAGCGGATCGCCCCCTTTCAGGCGCACGACTCGTTTGCCAGCCCGCGCCAACGCGATCAGCTCCGCGTTGATCGCTTTTTGCACTGCGCTGTCCTGACCGAAGCGCTTGCCGACATTGCGCTTTTCGGCGTTCGGACAAGCGTCGAGCAGCGCGGGATGAGCCAGCGCGTCGTACAGCACCGCGTCCGCGCGTGACAGGAGCTCGAGGCCGCGCACCGTAATGAGCCCCGGATCACCAGGGCCTGCTCCAATTAGATACACTTTACCGGGAACCATTTTTCGCGCTGTGCTCGGGGAGGGCGGCAGACTAACCGCCGCGCCGGGCTTAGGTCGAATTCACCTTGACGCCGCAGCGTACAACCGGGACTATTGTAGTATCTTGTACGCTTTTGTGCATAAACAACTTACATTGTAATCTCGATGCGCAGTTCAGATGATTCGCGCAGCGGTGGCACTTCCGACCGCTGGTTCGTGACGAACGGCATCGTCGCTTTGGGCCCGGTTTCGTACGAGCTCGTGCTTCGGGGCATCGCTTACGGGCGGATCCCCGCGGGCTCGTTCGTTCGTCACGAGTCGTGGCAGGTGTGGCGCCGCCTAGAGGATATCGAGACCCAGAGCGCGGGCAGCCGTCGTCAAATCATCGCCGAGCTGGCTGAGCACAGTGCGGGACCCGAAAAGCAGACCCGGAGCGACGGACGCCTTCCTCCACCGCCTCCCTCCGGCGCGGAACTCAGCTCGCGCACCGAGAACATCGATCGCGCAGCGCGCCAGAGTTTCCGGCCAGCCGCGGTCGACCCCGTTGGAGTCCTGGCGAACGCCAGCGAGCTGTCCGAGGCGCTATTACTGACCGTGGTCACGGCAGTCACTGCAGCCGCGGCCGACATCGGCTTGGTGCACCGCGTACGCGCGGACATGGGCACCGCGATTACGGTTGGCGGGCACGGTCTATCGACCGAACACCTGCTCGGTGAACGCCTGAACACGGATGATCCCACGCTGACCGCCGCCCGTGGTGGCCATAGCGTACTGACCGAACCGCAGTGCGGTGAAGTCGGTCGGCACCTCCTGGGCCGGATGACTCGCTGCTCGAGCGAAGTAAAGAGCGTCGCCATGGTCCCACTGCTCGTCTACGGCGAGCTGGTGGCGCTGTTCGAGGTGGGCCGTAAATCGCGTCCGTTCCGCGCTCGAGAAATCGGCCGCGTGGAAGACGTCGTCGAAGCGCTTGCCGAGCGCAGCGTGGTCATGGGCTGGGCTGAATAGCCGACGCACCGGTCGTCGGCGCTCACAGTCCCTTCATGTATTCGACCAACGCCCAACGCTCGTCGTCACTGAGCTTGGTACCGTATTCGTGTCCCTGATTGCCGTTGCCGGATAGCGAGGTTCGAAAGCGGAAGCCGCTGCTGCAAGCCCAGCCGACTTTCTTTTCGTCGAGCACGGTGCAACCTCGAAAGAATTCGCGAGGACGCTCGGCGGGCGGGAGCAGCAGGTCGTAGAGAGTCGGGACGGATCCGTTGTGCAGGTAAGGACCGCGGGCCCAGACGCCGTCAGTCCAGACATTGAGATAGCCGTTGGTCTTGCGGTAGTGCGTGATGTGCCAAGGCTTACCGACCCCGAGCCGAACGAACGCTGCAGCCGTGGCAGCGGTGAACGCGTTCACGCGACCAGGATCTGTGCCAATCAGCTCGAGTGGCAGCACGCTGCCGGCCTTGCTGCCGCCAAAGTCGTGACAATCATGGCAGCCCTCGCGTTGCCAGAGCACTTTTCCGAGCTGAGCTTTCGTGGCGTCGATGGCGGCCGGGTAAGGCGGCGGAGGCAAATGAGTAATCCAGTCGGAGACGCGGTCGACGGCGGGCGCGTCGAGCGACTCTTCGGTGGCGCCGGAAGCGAGCGCGGAAGTGTAGTTGCGCTCTCGGAAAGAATCGTTGTCACCGTCCCAGTGCTGGCCCCCGCCCTGCTCGGCGCGTGGGCCCTGGTTCCAGAGTGACGGGTAGTCGACGATCCCTGGAATGTCGTCGCCTCCGGGGTTCTGATCGAGCTGCATGCGAAACAGGTTTGCGGTGTCGGTGCGGCCTGGGCCGTGCGCGGCCCGCGTGTTCATCCAAGCCAATGCCTGCTTCGACTCGGCGGCCAACTTGCGGACCTGCTTGATCACGACGGTCCTGTAAATCAAGCGATCGAGCCAGCCGAGCGGCGCCCCTGCCTGCTCGGCGCTCGCGATCACGTTGTCGGCGGTGAAGCGCTCACTGAGCGTGCAGGCCAGCACGAATTGGCTGTAGGCCTGTGAATCGAAGCGCGCGTTCGGCATGGCCAGCATCAGCTTCGGAGCTGTGCCCACCGGCCGCTCCAGACTGCCGGCGTGGCAAGCCGCGCAATTGAGACCAACGGTCAACACGCCGTACTTTCGCACGCTGGTACCCACGGGCAGATCCTTGCCGGGCTCGGTGAAAAAGCCGAGACTGGACCAACCACCCGGCAGTAGCTCCGGGCAGACTCCTGGCAAGGCCTTCCAAATCGGGTACGGCAAGCCCGTCTTCTCGGAGCCGTACGAGCCGTATTTGAAGTGCTCGATGGGATCGTCGAAGTGTTTTGGCGCGGCGTCGGACACGTACTCTCGGTACAGATAAATGCCGAAGGCTCCGAGCGCGAGCGCGGTACCGCCGGCAATCTTCAATACGAGCCGTTGCCGAGGGGTGATCATGATCCATCCGCTCGAGTCGAGGGCGCCGCGGGCGGCGTGATCGCTACGAGCGGCCTGGCGCTCTTCGCGGCATCAGCCCGTTCATTCTTGGTCTGTAGAGCGTTTTTGAGGTTCAACAGGCCAGCTAGAGCGTTGTACCAAAAAGGTGCACCGAGAGAGAGCATGGCGCAGGACAAAGCCAGGCCGAGCAACCACAGGATGGTTGCGCTCGCCGTTTGCCAGCCGCCGAGCGGCGCCAACGTGCTGGGACACCTACCCGTATGCGAGCACCAGGTATCGACGATCGCGCTGCCTTGCCAGCCGAGTCCCAGAGTCGGATCATCCAGCGCGCTGAGTAACAAGCTGGGGTCGGCGGGTGACGGCTGCGCCGCACCTTCTGCTATCGGTTCCAGGTCGGCAGCGGTGACCCCCAAACGACTCGCTTGTTCCTTGAGCTCGGGAACGCGCTCAGCGTAGGCCGCGCCACTATTCCGGTACAAAGTAACCGCCAGCCGAACCGAGTCGATGTTGAGCAGCACCACGAGTGTACAAGCCACCAGCAGGGTCAGACGGCGGATCCTGCCCCGAAACGCCTGAGTCGAGGTCGCCTCGAAAGTCGGATACCAGTGCTGCACGTACTCCGCGAACTTGGCCAGAGTCGCGTAGGGTTTCTCTCGCGCCAGTCTTTGCGTAGCCTCGGCGCCGCCCTTTTCATACAACCAACTGGCGGGCAGAAAATAACGTTCGTCGCCCGGGCGAGCGAGAATCGTCACGCTGCCGCTTTCGGCAGGGGGCGGCGTGGGGCTAGACACGCTGGCGGCTCGCGCTTGGGCGTCCGACGGGTCGCTCACCGAGGCGGATTCGGCGTGGTTGCGGGCAATCGCGATCAAGTCCGAAGCGCTGATGTATTCGACCAATTGCGCCAGCCGCGTGGGGTCGTCGCCGTACGTGATTGCGTCTCCGCGTGCGTGCAGCGCAGGGTCGGCCAAGATATCCCGCACGAACGCCTTCTCACCGGCGAACACGCGCCCCTGCGCGGCTCCCAGCTCGTCCGAGCCGTCCGGGTAGTCCACGGCCATCAGCTCGGGGTCGTTGTAAAACGAACGAAAGCCGTGGATCACCGAGCGCAGCATCCCGGACACGGTGTCGGCGCGATAACGCCCGACCTTTTGGATGGCCTGAACCGCGGCGCTCACGAGCAAGCTCGCGGTCAGCATGGCAGCGGCAAAAGCGATTGCTGTTTCGAGTAATGGAAACATGACTGCCACCTAGAGAGTCTTGAGGTACGCGATCAGGTCGCTTCGCTGCGCGGCATCCAGGTTGGTGCCGTAGTCATGGCCAGCGTTCGAGTTGCCGGTCAGAGACGTGTCGTACTTGAACAGGGGTCGTGTGCCCTCCCTCGGCTGGTCGACGACGAAACCCAGCTGGGCTTCGTCGTAGTGACGATTGCCGCGATAGAAGACCTTGACCCGGTCAGCCGGAGGCTTGAGTAGCTCGGCGATGTTCGGCACCGCGCCGTTGTGTAGATAAGGCGCTCGAGCCCAAATTCCGTCCAAAGGACCGCACAGATAGCCGCCCGGATCCGCCGAGCCTCGAAAGGCATTGCGCGGCCACAGGTTGTGATTGAATCCGAACAAGTTCAGCGCGTCCGAGGTGCCCGGAAGGAACGCCTTCCAGCGCTCTGGATCGGTGCCAACGCGCAGGTCGACGGTCATGTAGAGCGGCCACTTCTCGCGCTCCACCAGCTCGTTCTTGCTGCGATCGAACAGGCCGTGGCAGGCGGCGCAGCTGCGCTTGAATACCTCCAGCCCTCGGCCAACGCCCGCCGCATCCGGCGGCGTGAACGGGTACCTCGGGGGCGGGAGCTCGTCGAGCCACTTCCCCGTCTTGTCCACGATCGCCTGATTCACGGAGGTCGGAATGCCGCCCACACCAATCACCGAACCGAAATTGCGCGCGGAGCTGTCAGCGGTGTTGCCGTCGGAGTGATGCCAAGAACGAATGCTCGAGCGCTGATTCCACACGGATGGAAAATCCAAAGTGGCAACCGTGTGATCGTCGGGCACGCCCAACACTTCGAACTTCACGGCGTTGAAGGGGTCGATGCGGCCCGGGCCGTTGTCGGGCCGCGAGTTCATCCAAGCGCCCGGCTCCACCTGGGTCAGCTGCTTCATCGCTTGCACGAGGCCGCTGTAAACCAGCTTCTCGCGCCAGATCAGCGGTGGGCGCTTTTCTTCCGCCAGTGCCGCGTTGATCTCGCTGATCACGCGGTTGGCTTCGAACTTTGGACTTTGAAAAGCGGTCCCGAAAAAGCGCTTGAAGCTCTGCAGATCCGCCGTGTGATTGGGCATCCCGGGCTGCAACACCCGCTCACCTTTGGCGCCCACGTACTCGGCCTGATGGCAACCCGAGCAGTTGATCGAAACACGCTTCAGAGAGAAGCGGATCTGAAGCAACTGCGAGCGCAGGCTGGTATCACCGAGCGACATCCCCCGCGGAACGGGCCGCGACGAGTAATACCGACGATCATCCTCGGTAAATCCAAAGCGCTCGTAGCCCCGACCCTGAAAGACCTCGGGGAAGATCTTGGGCATGATGCGGAAGATCCAGTACGGGATGCCGGCCCGAAACTCCGTACCCGTGTCGACGTAGCGAAAGCGCCAAGTCGGGTCGTTCTCGTCGATACTGCGAGCTTCGATCGACTTCGGAATCGCATCTTCCGAAGGTAGCTTGAACAGATCGATGGCGATCGGCTGGGCTAAATTTTCGGGCCGCTGCGTGACTAGGAACGACATTCCCGCAAGCACGAGGACAGGAACCGAAAAGCCCCACCAGGTGGACCCGAGCCCGCGCGCCAGGCTGCGTACCGGAGTGAGGAGTCGGCTTTTCAGCCAGCCAGGAAGGATGGCTCTATCCCTGTTCGTTCCCATTGAACCCTTCGAGCTTGCGCAGCACCCAGAACGCTCAACGGTAGCGATCGCGCCGAACCAGGGGAATAGGTATTTGTGCAGCACGATGCGCGCGTTTTGCCCGTGAGCGCCGAGTGAAATCTGCCGAGCGCCACTCGAGCTGCGCGCGCTCGTCGACCTGCTCGACTCGCTTTTTCAGCCCTCCCTCGGCTCAGGCCGAGGACGGGCTCAGCTTGGAGCGTGCTCCAAGGCGGATTGCAACGCGGACTCTTGTTCAGCGCGGGAAAATTGCAGTTCGTGCAGGCGAGCGTACAGGCCACTCTGGGCGATCAGTTCAGCGTGCGTGCCTTGTTCGACCACGCGGCCCTTGCGCAACACCAAGATCCGGTCGGCTTTCTGCACCGTGCTCAGACGGTGTGCGATCACGAGCGCGGTGCGGCCACGCATCAGCTCTTCCAGCGCCCGCTGCAGGCGAGCTTCGGTGTCGCTGTCGACGCTGGCAGTGGCTTCGTCCAAGATCAGGATCTGGGCGTCGCGATAGAGCGCGCGTGCGAAGGCGATCAGCTGGCGTTCCCCGGTCGAAAAATTCGAGCCGTATTCGTCGACACGTGTGTCGATGCCGCGTTCGCGCGAGGCGAATAGATCGAGCGCGCCGATGCGACGCAGCACCTCTTCGACACGCGCGCGGTCAGGCATTTCGGAGGCCGCAACGTTGCTGGCGACGGTACCCGGAAAGAGCACGACGTCTTGCGGGACGACCGCAAAGCGGCGCCTGAGGTCCTCGCGAGCGAGACCTTTGACGTCATCACCGTTCACGCGCACGGTGCCGCTCTCGATCTCGTACAAGCGCAGGAGCAGCGCAGTAATGGTGGTTTTTCCAGAGCCGGTCGGGCCGACCAGCGCGATTCGTTCACCACGCCGAGCGGTAAAGCTCACCTCGGACAGGACCGGCGTGCCCGCCCTGTAGCTGAAGCTGACGTCCTCGAACTGCAAGGCGAGCTCCGGGTCGCCCGCGGGCTTGCCGACGCGAGCCGGCGCATCCGGCTCCACCACATCCAGCAGGGCGAACACGCGTTCGGCACCCGCCATGGCCGCCTGCAGCAGCGTGTAGCGTTGAGCGAGTTGCGAAATGGGTTCGAAGAACTGCGACAGGTACGCGGTGAATGCCACCAGCGTGCCGAAGCTGACCGGTCGGTAGCCGAACGAGACGATCACCAAAGCCAGGCAGATCGCGGCGATCGTATCGATGGCAGCATCTTGAATCGAATCCCACTTGATCGCGCTCATGTTGGCGTCGCGATAGGACACATTGCTCTCGTCGAACTCGGCGGCCGCGGCTTCTTGCCGACCGAACGCTTGGATCAGGGTCATGCCCGTCACCTGTTCGTTCATGGTCGCGTTCATACGCGAGGTCTTGGCGCGAATGGCGCGGAAGGCTTCGCGGATGTTGCGCCGCACGAGAACCACCAGCACTGCCATCGGCGGCACCGCGGCGAAGGCAAACAGCGACAATTTCCAGTCCAAACGCAGCATCAGGATGGTGATACCGACCAGCCGCACCAAATCACCGACCGCGCTCAGGGCGCCGGACGCGAACATCTCCAAGATCGCGTCCGTGTCGTTGGTGACGCGGGACACGAGCCGTCCGACCAGCTGCTTGTCGAAGAAGCCGAGCCGCAGTTGCTGCAAGAACTCGAACGCCTCGCGCCGCAGGTCCGCCACCGCGCGCGCGCCCGCGATCTGCAGGGCGTACATCTGAACCAAGCCCAAGAGCTGCTCCGCAACCAGCACCCCCGCCAGCAGTAGCCCGCCGTGAAAGAGCGCGACACGGTCGCCATTCTCGACCACGCCGTCGATTGCCGAACGCATGATCAGCGGGCGCACGAGCGCGCCGGCCGACGTCAGCAAGATCGCGACCAAGGAGGCCACGAGCAAGGGTACGTACGGCACCAAATAGCCCCAGAGCCTGATCAGCAGGCGCAGGTCGTATGCCTTACCGAAGCGCTCCTCTTCATGAAACGCCTTCAGGATACGCTCGGTGCGCTTCTTGTCCGCGCGCCCGCGTTGCTCGCGGGTCGTCGGCAGAGCTTTCGTCATTGCGCCACCTGCTGCTCGTCGACGGCGACCCCACCGAGCCTGGCGAGTTCACTCTCGATTCGCTGCTCTTCCGCGAAAATCGCGTAGATTCCGCGGTTCCTGCTCAGCTCCTGGTGGGTCCCGCGCTCCACCACTCGGCCCTTTTCGAGCACGATGATCTGATCACAGTGGGCTGCAGCCGACACCCGGTGCGTAATCAAGATCAATCCGCGCTTCTTGCGCTGGCGGTCGATGGCCTCCAAGATGGCGCGTTCGGTGCGTGCGTCGACCGCGCTCAGCGGATCATCGAGCACCAACACCTTGGGCTCCGAAACGAAGGCCGCAGCCAGCGCAACGCGCTGCTTCTGCCCGCCGGAGAGCTGCACGCCGCGCTCGCCCACCACGGTGTCGAAGCCGTCCGGCAGATCCAGCACCTCTTGCTCGATGCACGCCTCGCGTGCTGCCTCTTCGATCTTGAGAATCGACTGCTGATCGTCCGGCTCGTCTAGCGAAAAGCCGATGTTGCGCGCCACCGTGGTCGAGAACAGGAACGCGTTCTGCTGCGCGTAGCCGACGCATTGCCGCACGGTGGCCAGCGGCAAGTCGCACACGTCTACCCCGTCCAAAAAGACGCTCCCGCGAGGCGTCGGCTGCAAGCGCGCGAGCAGCACGGCGAGCGACGATTTGCCGCTGCCCGTACGCCCGACGATGGCCAGCGAGCGGCCCGCCGGAAGCTCGAAGCTCACGTCGTCGAGCACCTTGCGATCGCCATAAGAGAACGACAGTTGCTTGACCTCGAGCCGACCGCTGGCATCCGCGGGCAGCGAGCGGTCACCGTCGACGATGTCCGGCACCGCGCTGTAAATGTCGGTCAAACGCGAGAATGCCGCGCGCCCGCGCTGCAGCAGCCCGATCACGAAACCGAGTGAAATCAGCGGCCAGGTCAGGCGCCCCAGGGCTCGGTAAAACGCCAAGAAGCCGCCGGCGTCGAGCTCGCCGTGCAGCATCATCAGGCCGCCGTACCAGAACACGACCAACACGCCGATCGAGATCGTCGCGGTCAAGATTGGGCCGAGTGCGCCACGCAGCCGCGCGAGCGACAGGCTCTTGTCCAGGTACGCCTGATTGGTCTTCTCGAACGCCAGAACCTCCAGCGGTTCGAGCGCAAATGAGCGAATCACGCGCACGCCGGCCACGCTGGACAGCACTCGTGCGCTCATTTTACCCAAAGCGTCTTGGTTGTCCCGAGTGCGGGTGTAGAAGTGCTGCGAGAAGCCGCGCGTAATCAGGAGCACGAAGGGCAGCGGCGCGAGCGAAGCCAAGGTCAGCTTGATTGAGATCGGGATCGTGACCGCCAACGCGCTGATCAGGGCGAAGCCGGTGTTGATGATGTTCAAGATCCCGAAGCCGAGCAGGAGCCGAACCTGCACCAAGTCGTTGGTCACGCGGCTCATGATTTCACCCGTGCTCATGCGACGGTAGAACGACGGACCGAGCTTCAGTAGCCGCTCGAGGATCTCCTGACGCAGCTCGTACTCGGCGATGCGACCAGCGTTGAAGATGGTCACGCGCGACAAGACCCGGACCACGAAGGCGGCCAGCGCGGCGAACACCAGCAGCTCACCCAAGGCAATAGCCTGCGCGCTCTGTCCCTGGGTGGCGTAGTTGATCGCGCCACGCATGCGGGTATCGAACCACCATTGGACCAGCTGGTAGGCGGCGAGCAGCACCAGACCGACGCAGTAGCGCGGCGCGTGGCGGTAGAACTGCCCCATCAGCCGAACCGGCACGGGGGTCTTGGAGGAGCGAGCGTTGGTCACTGCGTGGAAACGAAAGCCGAAGCGACGCCTTATAAGACCTCGCCGCCCAGCTGGTAAGCCCCCCCTGGCAGGCAAGCCAATGTTGCTCCCAGGGTAGGGGGCAGCTAGTTGCGCGGCAGGGCCGGCTGTCTCAGTTTAAACCACCAGCGCCAGGCGCTCCACTGGCAAGCCGCGGGGATTTCCTGACCTTTTTTGGTTGATGGTCACGCGCCAGCGCGCTCTCCGTCTCAGCCTTCGGCGGCGCGCTCCGGCTCCCCTGCAGCAGCGCCGAAGGTCAGCTGAAGCAAGCGCAGCTCGGTTCGGCATTCGACCCACGTGCAGCGAAACCACCTGCCGCCTCTGGCGTATTGCATCAACGCGACGCGCCAGTGCCGCTCGCGGCGCTAACGCGCGACGGCTACTTCCGGCATCAGCTCGCGGACCAGCGCTAGCAGCTCTTGGGCACTGAAGGGCTTGCGCAAGAAGCGCGCGCCGTCGGTCAACGCGCCCACGTGCTCCGGCGAATAGCCCGAGATGTACAGCACTCGCGCGTGCTCGCAGGGGTGGCGGAGGCGCCGAACCAGATCTTTGCCCGAGACGCCTGGCAGCACCAAATCCGAAACCACCAGGCCGATCGAAGGGCCGTACTGTTCGGCTTGGGCCAGGGCGCTGCGCTCGTTGTGCGCCGTGATCACCGCGTAGCCGAACGCGCGCAGGATGCGAGTGGTCACGGCTTGCACCTGTGGCTCGTCTTCGATCAACAGGATGACGCCAGATTGCTCGGGGATGGCGACTGCCATGCGACCGGATGAGTCGGTGCCGGTCGCGTGGGGCAAGTGCGCGACATAGGCCAGGGCATTTTCGGATAGCGGCACGAACTCGAGCCGACCGCCCAGACGCTCCAGCAATTGCTCGAGCGTCGCGAGTGCGGGCTCGGCCGGAGGCGCCGCGTTGCCTCGCCGCTCGGGCGCGAGCGAGCGCTCGTGGCCGAGTAGCTCGGCGCGCACCACGACACGCGCACGCGCCTCCGCGGGTTGCATGACACCGCTCGGGGCGCCCACGGGCGAGTCGTTCACGCCGCGCGTTTCGACGACGATGCGACCGCCAGCCCCCAGCAGATGACGGACCGCCGTACACAGGCCGAGTACGATCTGTTCGAGGTAGGCCAGCGGCACGGCGACGAACGTCGCGTTCGGCGACAACGCGAACTGCACGCCCACCGACAGCCCCGCGATGTCGGCGATGGATTGCTCCGCGCGAGCAACGACCTGATTCAGATCAGTGCAGTTGTCGCCGGCGTTGGCCGAACGAACCCGGCTGGCGAACGCAGCAGAAGTCATCCCTACGGAAGTCATGGGACCTCCGATCAAGAGCGGTGTCAACGCTCACGGGACGAATGCGCGTCGGCAGTCGCCGCGACCAATCATCTCATCGAGTTTGGCGGACTCGACAACTCGATTGTATTGTCGAGCGTCGTCGCACACACACATCGCACATCGCACATCGCACTCACTCCGCCTCACTCCGCCGAACTGGTGCGCGGAACGCTTACATACGACTACTTATGCGCCGATCGCTCTCGCGGCATCGGCCAGCTCGGCATTGGGATCGGGAAGGCTGGCCGCGCAAACAAGTAACCTTGTCCGTAGTGCGCGCCGGTGTCTATCACCGCAGAGAGCTCGTCCTCGGTCTCGATGCCTTCGGCGACCACGCGTGCGCCGAGCTCTTTGCACAAGGACACGACCTGGCGCACCAAGATCTGCTGCCGCTTGCTCTTTTCGATGCCGCGCACCAAAGCCAGATCCAGCTTCACGACGTGTGGCTCCAGGTCGATGATGCGTTTCAGGTTCGAGTGGCCCGCGCCAAAGTCGTCCACGACCAAGAAGGCTCCGCTGCGAGAGCAGATCTCTTTGAGCACGTTCATACACAATGCGAAGTAGCTGAACGCGGCCGACTCGGTGATTTCGAGATACACCGCTCGATCGTGAAAAAATAGCGGATCATCGGGGCGAACCAGCCAGCCCTCGTCGAGTTCGTGCGGGTGCACGTTCACGAACAGCGGCGCGTCCGTGCAGCGGGCAAACGCCACTTCACGCAC
Organism: Polyangiaceae bacterium; assembly: GCA_035273265.1. Taxonomy (GTDB): domain Bacteria; phylum Myxococcota_A; class Polyangia; order Polyangiales; family Polyangiaceae; genus PMG-095. Next base: position 4,779 of record DATEPG010000520.1, on the reverse strand, counting down.
CTTTCGTCCGAGGCTGCCGCAACCGCGCTCTTCTTGAGCGCGCTCGAACAAGTGCACAGGGTTCTTGAATTCTGGCCACTTGCAACGGGTCAGAGCCTCGAATGCAAACGCCGCCCCGGTGGATAAGTCGACGATCGGCTGGAACACGACGTCTAGATCGCAGAGGGCGATGTCGCGCACCGACGACCGCGTGACGAGCCCAACCTGGGCAGGTACGGGGCGCGCGATCGGTTGGGTGGTAGAGGTCGGTAGATCGTGGCTGACAGCGACCGGTGGCCGACACGTCACAGCGTCGTAGATCGCCGCTGCCGGGGGCTTCGAAACGCTGGGCATAGTTGGAACCAAATGATGATAACGGCACACGCCGCTCAGGCATAAGTCCGCCGGTCGAATTGGCGGCGCCGCTCCGCGGGCGTTGGTGCACGCGAGTCAGCGTGATTCGTCAGTACAAACCGATACTGAAATGGAAGGCGCCGATGTCTTCCCAGTATCGCTTGTTGTCTCGATTTGGGAACATCTCATCGAGTACTCGATCGACGTTGAAACCATAGTCGAACACCAGCGGTCCAATCGGCGTAGCGATCCGCAAGCCGGTTCCCACCGCGTACCTCAGTTCGAACGCATTGACACGAGCTGGGTCGGTCCACAGGTTTCCGGCGTCCAGAAACAGCGCGGTCTCCACGCTGCTGCCCACCGGGATGCGCAGCTCCGCCCGCGGGTTCAAGAAGATATCACCACCGCGGATCACCACGTCCCGAATGGTCAGCCCCGAGCTCGGATCGAGCAAACGCTTCGCGATGTCTTGCGGCACCAAAGAGTCTTGCAGAAAGCCGCGCAGCGTGTCGACCCCACCCAGAAAGAACAAGCGGTCGGGGTAGGTCTGAGAGCCAGGGATCAAATGCTGAATCACACCCCAGCGAAAGCTCAGCGCTAGTGCAAGGCCCTTGTCGCTCAGCCGAACGTAGCCGGCGACGCGGTTCGTGTAGCGAAGAAAATCGCTGCGCACGGCCTGAAAGGGATCAATCGTTTCACCACCCGGATTCTGGCCAGCGCCGACGCAACCGGTATCTTGCGAGGGGGGCTTCGAGTCGAGCGGAATGGAGTTCACGTGCTCGACGCCCGCAGACAGAAAGGTTCCGCTGGTCGCGTTGAGCGGGTTGTCACGCCGATCCCAGGTAACGCCGACGCGCTGAGCCAGCACCCGGGATAACCCCTGGGGGACGCGAAACAGCGCCTGCTGCGCCTTGTGGTCCTGCAGGTAACATTTGAGTGCGTTCTTCTGGTCGTTGCCGAAGATCTGCGAGTAGTTTCGTTCGACCGAGGGGCCGATCTGCACGGAAAAGCGCCGATCGGGCCGGTAGGAGAGCGTGACGATGCCGGCGTCTTTGGTGATGCCGTAGTCCCGGGCGTTGTCGCGCAGATCCACGCCTTCGATGCTGAGTCGGAAGAGCGGACCGAGGCCGATGTTCGGGAATACGACGGTGGCGGTGTTGCGACGCTCCAAACGCTCACCGACGCTCAGCTCGCTGTACTTCTGCTTCACGTCGTCTTCGAGAATGAACGCCGTCGGCAGGTAGCCGAGCTGCGCGCGCAGCGTGAGCGAGATCGCTTGGCCGCTCAGGTTTCGATGCCCGTACTCGAACGACACACGCGCGCCTTCACCAGTGCTGAAGCCGGGACGAACGTCGAGGTACTGCGGGACGCGCTCCTCGATCCCGACCACGACCACCTTTTCGCGCGCCGGCACGTATGGATCTTCGAAGCCGACGTTCACGCTCGAGAACACGCCCAGCGTGGCCAAGCGCTCCTCCGTCTTGCGCACCAGGCTGCGCTGGTACAGCCCGCCGACTTCGAGCGCGATGCGCGTACGAATCAAGCTTTCCTTGGTGCGATTCGCGCCGCGGACGACGATCCTCGAAACTCGCACCTGCTCACGTTCACTGAGGATGAACCGAACGCGAGCGCGCGTGTGGTCGAGTGACAAATCGAGCGCGGTCTCGGCCTCAGCGAAGGCAAAGCCACGCTCTGCGTATTCGTCCAGCACTCGCCGGCGCGCTTTTTCGATCTCGACCTGAGAAACCGCCGTGCCGAGCCGAAGATCGGCGATCGACTGCAGGTCCTTCTCGACAATCACGCGATTGCCTTCGAAGCCCAGGTCGTACAGCGTAGCGCGCGGCCCGACCTTGACTGGCACGTGCAGCACCAGCGACGGCTCGCACTTCACGCCGTGCTTCGGGTCCGGCACGCACGACAAGCGAGGATCCGGCGCGGCGTCCGAAAGCGGCAAGCCGATCGCGTCGTAGCGACATGCGGTCGGCGGCCGGCGCGCGGGCCCGACTGGCAAGCACTGGCCCGCGGGCGAACGCACTGAGCACGCGCGCCTCAGCACTTGTACCGGGCCCACGCTGGCCGACAAGTAGCCCTCCGAGCGGTACAGGTCTTGAACGTGCTTGAGCGCACGGTCGTAAACGTCTGGGTCGTACACCGCCCAGGGGCTGAGCTGATCGGGCGCGATGCGCTTGCCCGTACCTTCGGTTGGCCCCTGCAGTGAATCGAGCACGGCAGGATCTACGGCGTCGAGGATGCGTCCCCCGGGCAGCTCGGACAAGAAGCTGTCGATTTCGCTGCCGACTTGCGCTGGCGTGCGCGCGCCAGTCAAGCAGGGGTACTCGCGGGCAACGACGTGAACCAGCGCTCCCTCGCGCACGACGAACACGATGTCCTGGATCGGATCTTCGACCCGGCCTCGCTCCGAGTACCGCACCTCCGCGTCGAAGAAGCCGTGTTGCCGATAAAAGGTGGTTATCTTCTCGGTCAAAGCAGCAGGCGAAAGATCGCTCGCGCTTTCGACGTCGAGCACGTTCTCGAGCTGGCCCGCGTCGAAGTGGCGATTGCCTTCGAAGCGAAAACGGACCTTGGAGTACGCGTAGACCTTGACCTCGAGCGTCGTCGCGCCCTGGGCGCCGGACAGCTGATGCGAGACCTTGGCCCGGTGAAATCCACGAGTCTTCAAGTCCGCTTCGAGCGCGCGATCGGCGTCGGTGAGCGCGTCTTCGTTGGCGCGGTCACCGGTGCCCAGCGCATAGCCGGACAGTGCTTCGGCCATGCCATCCGCTTGCGGGTCCGGCCAAACGCCGAAGCGACGCGCGGAGATGGTGCGCGGTGGCCCCGCAATCGCGTCGATCGTCAGCACGATCGACGCCGGATCGTCGGTGTCCACGGTCTCGATCGTGACGCGAGCTTGGGCGTAGCCCCGGCGGACGTACAACGCCATCACGCGCCCCTGCAGCTCACGCAGTTCGACGGCCGTCAGCGCGCCGCCTTGGTGCACGTTCGCCACTCGCAGTACGTCGTCTTGCTCGAGCCCACCGGCGGTGATGCGAATATTGGCGATCAGCCGCCGCGGCACGACGCGAATCGTCAGCCGAACTCCACCGACTTCGGCATCCACGCTGGCGCGCAGATCGGCGAAGCGCCCGCTGTCCCCGAGCTCTGCCAGGACGCGTCGTACTAGATCGGCGCTGAGCAGTTGGCCGATGCGCGCGTGCTCGATGCGCGGTGTCGCGGTCCAACGACCACCCTCGGTCAGCACCTGGATGCGGGTGATCGGCTGCCCGAGGTAGGGCGAGAGGTCCGGCGCCGATTGCAAGACCAAAGACGCATCGCTGTCCGCCGCCAGGGCCACGCGCGGACTCAGCAGCGAAAACACGGCTGCCAGCACCCAAATCAGGGGCATCTGTCCGAGCCGCATGCCGCCTGTCTTACACCAGACTGCGCTGCCCGTGGTCACAAGCCGCGCCTGCGGCATGAATCTACGCGAAGGAGTTGGCACGGGAGCCGTCCTCTACTATCCGGCCTTGAGTCATGGCGCGCCGAGCCACCAAAAACGAAAAGCAGAGAGCCACCCGGAAGAGACCTCGGTTCGGCCGGCTGCTCCTCAGCGTCTTGGGCGCATTTTTTTTGGTTTTCTTGCTCGTTTGGTACGCCGTGCACCATTTCGACTGGGCGGGCCCGCTGCTGGCCAACTCGCTGCGCTCGGTGTTCGGTGTCGAGAAGGTGGCCAAACTCGAAGACGTCGTTTATGGCGCGGAGGATCGCGTCAACCGTCTGCTGAAGAAGAACGAGCCGCCCAAGGCCTATTGGCAGGTCCCCTCCGGCTCGGCAGCGCCCAGAGCCGTGGAGTCGAGCGCGGGCCCCGTGGCCGTCGCGCCGCCCCGCCGCAGCGAGGCATTTCACCCCGTGAACCCGGGCCCGGCGCTGAAGGAATGGTCGGCCCCGGGTGACGGCGAGTGGCTGGGACTGAACGACGTGCGGCACCCGGGAGAGCCCCCGCGCATGTACAAGACCTTGCTCCACCCCGACAAGGGCCGCTCCTGGGCCGAAGTGTTCGTGGTCGCGATCGACTTGAAACAGGTGCTCTTGTATCCGGTGCTGGGCACGCAAGAGCCCCAACCTGATTCGGACGAAGCTCGCGGGTATCAGCGCGACGGGAAAATTCCGGTCGACCGCCAGAGCACCTTGCTGGCCGCGTTCAATGGCGGGTTCATGACCGAGCACGGCGGCTACGGCATGAAGCTCGATGGCATGATGATCGCCAAGCCGAAGCCGCGCGCGTGTGCGATCGCCTACTACAAGGACGACTCGCTGCGCATCGGCAGCTGGTCTGTTCTCGGTGAGACCGAAGCCGACATGGTCTGGTTTCGACAGACTCCCGAGTGCATGTGGGAAAACAACAAGCTACACGCTGGGCTGCAGGCCGGCGCGGGTCTGAAGAAGTGG
>DATEPG010000519.1:0-9578 GCA_035273265.1 Polyangiaceae bacterium | reverse complement strand
TCCGCCTCTTTGGGGAACGGACTCGCGGGCAAAGGCGGCGTGTGAAGCATGCCCGGAAGCGGCGGCTGCGACGCGGCACCCGAGAGGCCGCCACCTCCGACGGAAGCGGCGCTCGGCCCCACGCGTGGCGGCGGCAAGGGTCCCGGCACCGGCGTGGCGCCAGTCACTGGAGGCACTACCGCCACGGGCGCTAGAGCACCAGCGCCAGGAGTGGCGAGTGATGCCGGCGGAACCTCACCCGACGGAAATCCGCCGGGCGGAACCGGCGAGCCTGGCAAGCCCGAGAAGAACTCGTTGGCGATGCGCGAGACCTCTCCCACCATAGCCGCAAAATCCAAGGCAGAGGCTCCGGTCGAGCCCGGGGCTGCCGGCTCGATCGAGGTCACTCCACCGCGCGGATCACTTGTACTCATGGTAGTTGCCGATATCCACGTTTTCCAGCACTGCGATGGCGTCGTGCGCGAGCACGGCGGCCGAGCAATACAGGGATACCAAGTAAGATGCAGCACCGCGATCGTTGATGCCCATCCAACGCACGGACAAGCTCGGGCTCACTTCACCCGGAACACCCGGCTGAAATAGGCCAACCACGCCGCGCTTCCGCTCGCCAGTGCGGAGCAGCAGAATGTTGCTCACGTTTCGGCCCTGGTCGTTCTGGTACACGTCCAGCTTGTCGGACGGGATCAGCGGCAGGCCACGCCAGGTCAGGAAGGGCGAACCAAACAGCGTCGTGGTTGGTGGCGGGACGCCGCGGCGCGTGCATTCACGACCGAACGCGGCAATCGCCTTGGGGTGCGCGAGGAAGAACGCCGGCTCTTTCCAAACTTTGGTGATCAGCTCGTCCAAGTCATCCGGGGTGGGCGGACCAACGCGCGTGGAGATGCGCTGGGACGGAATGACGTGGCTCAAGAGGCCGTAGTTCGGGTTGTTGATCAGCTCGCGCTCTTGGCGCTCCTTCACCATCTCGACCAGCACGGCGAGCTGCTCGCGCACTTGATCCATCGGGCTTCGGTACAGATCCGAGATGCGGGTCTGCACGTCGAGCGTGGTGGTGACGGTGCTCAGCGTGTATTCGCGCGGATGCTCTTCGTAGTCGACGAACGCCTTGGGCAGCTCGTCGCCATCGCTCGGGCTGCACTCGATGCCGATGTTGTCTTCCCCGCCCTCTTTGACCTTGTTGACGCGGTAGGTGCCGGCTTCGACCGGTGTCCAAGGCAATAGACTGACGAGCCAGCGGGGTGTCGTGCCGATCCATTGCGGCGGCGTTTTGGTGGTATTTGCGAGCTGACGAGCGCCTGCGGCGCCAAGCGTAGGGGTAGGTCCGGACATCTAAATCGGTTCTCCAATGGCGCGGCGAATGACCCCCGCGCGCAATCACCTCTTGCCCATCCACGCGCCGTGGCGCAATTGCTTAGCGCACACCCGCGTTGCTTTACTCCGTTAAGTAAGAGGGCAAGGCGCAAGTAGCGGATGTCGGCGCAGCGCGACGGTCGGGTCTTGGAGCCTCGGCAACTCGAGTTGCTCGAAACAAGCAGGAATTGTCCCTTGTCCTGAGGCAGAATGGCCCTAGGAGCAGAACGATGGCGCAACTTTTCGACCCTTTGCAAATCCGCGCTGTGACTTTCAGAAACCGCATCGCGGTCTCACCCATGTGCCAGTACAGCGCACGAGAGGGCTTCGCGAACGATTGGCACTTGGTGCACCTGGGCTCGCGTGCCATCGGCGGTGCAGCGCTGGTCGTCGTCGAGGCCACGGCCGTCGAAGCGCGCGGCCGCATTTCGCCGAGTGACGTCGGTTTGTGGCAAGACGCGCAAATCGAACCGCTCGCGCGCATCGCGCGCTTCCTGGAAGAACACGGCGCCGTTGCCGGCATTCAGATCGCGCACGCGGGTCGCAAAGCCGCCACCGGTCGTCCCTGGGAGGGCGGTAAGCCACTGACGGACGAAGCCGGCGGTTGGGAGATCGTGGGCGCGAGCCCCATTCCGTTCGATGCCCCGTACCGCGTCCCGCATCAGCTCTCGGTCGAAGAGCTCGCCGGCATCCGCGAACAATTTTGCGCTGCCGCGCGGCGCGCGCTGAGTGCCGGCTTTCGCTACCTCGAACTGCACGCGGCTCACGGCTATTTGTTGCACAGCTTTCTCTCGCCGCTGTCCAATCAACGCACCGACGCCTACGGCGGCAGCTTCGAGAATCGAGCGCGTTTTCTGCTCGAGACCGTGCGCAGCCTGCGCGCCATCTGGCCGCACGATCGCGTGTTCGGCGTGCGCCTCTCGTGCACTGATTGGGTTCCGGGTGGTTGGGCCATCGAGGATACCGTGCAACTCGCGACACTCCTCGAGCGCGAAGACATCGATCTGATCGACTGCAGCGCGGGCGGCAGCGTCGCTCACGCCGTCATCCCCGTCGCACCGGGTTACCAAGTTGGCTTTGCCCAAGCCGTGAAGCGCGCGACCAAGCTGCACGTCGCTGCCGTGGGGCTAATCACGGATGCTCAACAAGCCAACGCCATCATCGCCGAAAACCAGGCCGACTTCGTGTTCCTCGCCCGCCAATTCTTGCGCGACCCCTACTTTCCAATCAACGCCGCCCGCGCCCTAGGCCACAAGCCGGTAGTTCCACCGCAGTACGGGCGCGCGCACTGATCGTACCAACACGAACCTTTCACCTACCGTGCGAACGCAGTGCTATTTCGGCGCTGCACGCATCATTGTCGGGAAAGCCTCGGTCGCGAGCAGGATCCGCGACCTGCGCCCCGCTGCTAGTTGAGTTCGGTGCGGCGGGCGGCGCCGGCGGGGGCAACGCTATCGTGAACTTGTTGCAGCTTTTCGGTGAGCAAGCGCAGGCGTTCGGTGGGGTCAGGCTCGGCGAGCAGACGTTGGCTGGCATCCGGATCGCCCACGAGAGCCGCCGCCAAGCGATCGGCGTAGGCGCCAGCGCCTTCTGCGCCGCGAGTGAGGGCGCGGAGATCGCGGACGGACTCAGGCAGGTGGTGGGCGAGGGAGGCCCAGAGCGAGATCAATTTGCGTTGCCACGCGCTCGTGACAGCGGCATCCGAGAAGCCGTCGCTCAGTTCTTGCAGGCGGACTTCACGGAAGGCGCGCTTGGGAGGCAGCTCTTCGAGAATGCGGGCGCGAGCGAGCCCGCGCAGGGTGATGTCGAAACGGCCGTCGGCATGCTCCACGGAGTCAATCACCGAGCCGACCCCACAGACATCGAACACGGGAGGCCGGCCTTCGTAGTCTTCTTCGAAGCCCGGCTTCAAACGGACGATGCCCATCAGTTTGCGACCTGCGAGCACCTCGCGCACGAGCTCCCGGTAGCGTGGCTCGAACACGTGCAAGGGCAACAGCGCGCCGGGAAATAAGACGACATTGGGCAGGGGAAAGATCGGCAAGGCGGCCAGATCTCGATCGATAAGCCCAGAGAGTGACATCACCCACATTCTCGCACAGTGGCTCGGAAAATACTATGGGCTCGGCCGCTGAGCGGGGAGCTGCCACGACCGAACTCTCAACGAGAGACTTGATCGAGCCGCCCGAGGCGCCTGAGCTCTGGCCCCAACCAACCTGTGGCAGCAGTCACCAGCAGGGTCATCCCACCACCGAAAACGACGGAAGGGATCACGCCCAAGAGGCGGGCTGCAACACCCGATTCGAAAGCGCCGATCTCGTTGGAGGAGCCGATGAAGATCTGATTGATCGAGGCCACGCGACCGAGCAGGTGCCCGGGGACGCGCAGTTGTAACAAAGTGCTGCGCACCACGACGCTTACCATATCCAGCGCTCCGCTGAGCGCGAGCAGCCCGAGCGAGAGCGTGAAGCTCTTGGACAGCGCAAACGCCACGATGGCCAGCCCGAAGCCCGCGGTGGACACGAGCAGAGTACGACCCGCGCGCCGAAGTGGCGGACGTGAGGCGAGAAAGATGGACGCGGCCAAAGCGCCGACCGCAGGCGCTGCGCGCAACATACCAAACCCGCGCGAGCCGACCGCCAAGATCTCGTTGGCAAACACGGGCAGGAGCGCGGTGGCTCCGCCGAACAACACGCTGAACAAGTCCAGCAGCAACGCGGACAGCAACAGGCGGTCATTGGCCAGGTAGCTGAAGCCCTCGCGGATACTGCGCGCGACCGACAGCCCGCTCTTGAGCGCTTGCGTGGCGCGATCCTTGGGCACCCGGTACATGGCAACCCAGGCCGCGACCAAGAGCAGCCCGGCCGATAGGTACGCGCCTTGCGGGCCAATCGCGGCGTACAACAGGCCGCCACCCGCAGGCCCCGCAAACATGGCCAACTGAAAGAAGCTGGTGCGAATCGCGATCGCTTTGGCATACAGCGAGGGCGGGAGCAGCTCGGCATTCAACGCGGCGCGCGCGGGCTGCAAAAAGCTGCGGCATACGCCCAAAACCACGATTGCCGAATAGATGGCAAATTTGTGCCGCGCGGCACCGAGCGCTGCGTGCTGGAGCGAGACCAGCAGTAGTCCGGCGGAGACGGCCACCATCACGTACAGCACGGTGAGTGACACGCGCCGGCGATCCCGCGCGTCCGCCACGTGGCCTCCGAACAGAGCAAAAGCCACGAACGGCAATGCCTCCGCCAGGCCCACCGCGCCCAGCGACAGCGGATCCCGCGTGAGCTCGTAAATCTGATACGCGACCACGGTGCCTTGGATCTGGTTGGCCAGCGTGACCAAGATCATGCTGACCATGAACTCACGAAAGCCAGGCACCGCCCAAATGTTTGGGTCGTTGGGCGCAGACGCGCCCGGATTCACGACGGCCGACTCGGACAACTTGCCCCCAAACTATTGGACCAGGACGCTCACTCGTCAATCAACGGCGTGGCGGCGTAGCTAGCTTACCGGCACGGGACAGGGCAATACACCCAACGTGTGGCCGAGCTTCAGCTGTTTGGCGCTGAGGTAGGCGATGTTGTCTTTCGTGGGCCGAGTGAGCAGCGGCACACGCTCGACGATCCGCAACTGATAACCCTCCAGCTCCTTGAACTTGGCTGGATTGTTGCTCATCAAGCGGATCGTGGTCACACCCAGGTCGGTCAGGATTTGGGCACCGACATCGTAGGTTCGGCAATCCACCGGCAGCCCCAGATCGAGGTTTGCCTGCACGGTGTCCCGCCCTTGGTCTTGCAACTTGTAGGCGTGCAGCTTGCGCGTCAAGCCGATGCCTCGCCCCTCGTGGCCACGCAGGTAAACCACCACACCTTGTCCAGCCTCGGCGATCTTCTCCAATGACGAATCGAGCTGCCCACCGCAATCGCAACGAGTGCTGCCAAAGATGTCACCCGTGAGGCACTCTGAGTGCACACGCACGAGTACATTTTGAGCGCCGCGTACGTCGCCGCGCACGAGCGCGACGTGCTCGATGCCGTCCAGCACTCCGCGGTAGACCCGCGCACTGAACACACCATGCCGAGTCGGCAAGCGCGCGTCCGCGACCGGCTCGACCAAGACCTCCGTGCGTCGACGATAGCCGATCAGATCGGCGATGCTGATGCGAATCAAGCGATGTTCGCGGGCGAAAAGCGCGACCTGCTCGGGGTCTTTCATGCTGCCGTCGTCGTTCACGAGCTCCGCGAGGACCCCGACCGGCGAAAGGCCGGCCAAGCGCGCCAAGTCCGAGGCGGCCTCGGTATGCCCCTCACGTCGGAGTACGCCGCCTTCACGCACGCGCAACGGAAAGATGTGTCCGGGTCGCGCAAAGTCCCCTGCCGTGCGCAACGGATCGGCCAGCGCCCGCAAAGTCGCGCTGCGGTCCGCCGCGGAGATCCCGGTCGTGGTGCCGACGGTGTAGTCGACCGAGATCGTGAATGCGGTGCGCATCGACTCGGTGTTGTCCGCGACCATCAACGGCAACCCGAGGTCTCTCGCGCGCTCGTGGGGCAAGGTGGCGCACAGGACGCCGCTCGTGTGGCGAACCATGAACGCGACTTTTTCGGGTGTCGCATGCTCGGCGGCCAGGATCAGATCGCCCTCGTTCTCACGCGCGGCGTCGTCCACGACCACCACGATCTCACCTCTGGCAATTGCAGAGATCGCCGACTCGACGCTATCGAATGCCATTCATCCCGTAATTTCCCGAGCTTCGAGCGCTCGCTTCGGTTGTGTGCTGCGCGTCCCACGCACGGAGCCCGTGATCTCTCCAAAGCGAATCAAGCGAGCGCGCACGACATTGCGGCTGATGCCGAGCAAGCGCGCCGTTTGCAACTGATTGCGCGAGCAATGGTGATACGCGGTTTTCAACACCAGGTTTTCGATGTGCTCGAACAGACTCGGCAAATCTTGCTCGAACAGCTCGAGCAGGGCATCCTGGAAGGAGCTCCGCGCGTCATCCCCAGCAGCGCGCGCGCCGGACGCAGCTCTCGAATCGAGCGCGCTCAAGCGCAAATCTTCCGGGGTGATCTGCGCGCCATGGCAGAGCAGCAGCGCATGGTGCATGGCATTTTCCAGCTCGCGGATGTTTCCGGGCCAGGAGTGCTCGAGCAGCCGCGCAGCTGCGTCCGCACCGAGCTCGGTCGGTCCCAGATCCAAGCGCTGCCGATAAAACTCCAGGAAATGCCGCGCCAATGGCAAAATATCGCCCGCTCTCTCGCGCAGCGGCGCAAGCTCGAGGGTGGCCGCGCTCAGGCTGCGCAAGAGCTCGGCACTGAAGTGGCCCGCTAAAACCGCTTGCTCCAGGCTGACATTCGTAGCGGCGATCAGCCGAACGTCAACCGGTGTCGGCTGTTCAGCACCAAGCCGGAGCACCTCACCCGCAGACAACACTCGCAACAACTTGTGCTGCAACTTCGGCGAAAGATCGCCAATCTCGTCCAAAAAGAGCGTGCCGCCATGCGCCGCCTCGAACCAGCCCGCCTTGGCGCTCGTCGCGCCCTCGAACGCGCCCTTCAAATGTCCAAACAGCTCGCTGTCCGCCGCCGCCCGTGTAAACCCACTGCAGTTCACCGCCAAGAACGGGCGACCGCCGCGCGCACTCAACTCATGAAGGTGCCGCGCCACGAGCTCTCGCCCGGTACCCGTCTCGCCTGAAATCAGCACGCTGCCCGCTCGCGGCGCGATCTCCCGCACCCGCTCCAAGAGCGCAACCGACTTCGGATCCTCGAAAACCAGCGCCTTGGCCCGCACGGAGAGCGCCAAAGCGCCCGCTCCAGGCAAAGTAAGAACAGTCATCCGTCGATTCCCAGCTCCAGACGCTGAACACTGACACCAAAAAAGCGCCATGTCCACGTTAATGGACATCCACGCGTGGCCGTGACCGTCCCCCTTCTCTCTCCCCCCTGCCCGTGCCCGTGCCCGTGCCCGTGCCCGTGCCCGTGCCCGCGCTCCCTCTCTCCAGCTCCCTCTCTCCAGCTCCCTCTCTCTAGCTCCCTCTCTCTAGCTCCCCCTCTCTAGCTCCCTCCCTCTCCCTCTGATCCAGTCGGCCAGCACTGGGGCCTCAGCGGGTTCCTAGCTCCCTCTCTCTAGCTCCCTCCCTCTCCCTATTAGATGGAGTATCTCGCCACGGGCTTCGCTCCCGCAGCCGCTTCCCTCACCTTCGCCGCCACATCCGCGAGCGTCGTGCCTTCGAGCACCCGCAGCGTCGATTGGTGCATCTCTTTCAGCACCAGACGGATGCCACACGTGCGCTCGTCCTCACAGCCCTCGCAGCGGCGATAGGCGGTTTGGCTCAAGCAGGGCACGGGCGCGAGCGGACCGTCCAGGATGCGGATGATGCTGGCCAGATTGATGTCTTCCGGACGCCGCCTGAGCAGGTAACCGCCACCGCGACCCTTCCGGCTATCCAGGATGCCGTGCTGCTTCAGCTCACGCAGGATCAGCTCCAAGAACTTTTTGGGAATGCCCTCACGCTCGGCGATGTCCGCGATCAGCATCGGCTCGGCCTGATCGACAGTGGCGAGCAAGGCCAGGGCCTTGAGCGCGTATTTCGTCTTCATCGTCAGCATGGCAGGCAACAACCTACTTACCCGATGGGCGAGGGCCGAGCACGAACAATGAAGAATTGGCCGCAAAAGCCAGTCCAAGCAGCGGCCGGGCAGAACGTCGCGCGCAGGCGCCCCCGGACCGCATCAAGCCCGCGCGCGTCGTCTCGCGCTGAGCCATCCAGCGGCACCAACTCAATCGAGATCGGTGACTCCGGAGCAGTGCGGCCGCGCAGCCAACGTTCGATACAGGAGCTCGAATCGAGATTGTAGCCCCGCACGCGCCCGGTCGTCCAGCCGAGGCTCGCGACGAGCCCTCAAAAACGCGCGGTTTTGCGATCCGAGTTTAGCAAAATCAGAAAAGATTTCGCGACGCTTGACAGTTCATCCGCTGTGAGTACTCTACGCCTCCCTGACGCGCGGTGGAGCAGCCTGGTAGCTCGTCGGGCTCATAACCCGAAGGTCGGAGGTTCAAATCCTCCCCGCGCAACGAGACGTGGACAACTCCCTCCCAGAGCAATCTGGGAGGGAGTTTCTGCTTTGTCCGTCAGCATCACGAGCGGCAGGAATTCAGCGCGGGCGGTGTACGCCAGGGCGTCTCCGAACGGCTCGGGGGTCAGCGTAATCTGGCCGTCCTTCAGATAGCGGCGCAGGGTCGCACGCGCTCCGTCGACGTCGGCCGACTCCGTGAGCGCCTTCAGGGCCAGCACACGCTCGGTGATGAGCTCCACAGGCGGGAGGCGGATTGGGGCGTCTGCCTGTGCTTGAAGCTCTGAGACGGCCACGCGCTCGGCTTGGGCCTGCGCTTCGAGGTCCGCTCGCATCTGGGCCACCATGGGCGAGCGATCGCCATCGACCTGCATCAGGATGATGCTGCGGACCCGCTCCTCGACCCGTTTGAGGCGGCCGGAGCGCTCCGTCAGCTCGGCCCCCGATTCCCTCGAGAGTGCTCCCATCCGCTCGGCAAGACGATGCCGCACGTAGGCGGCGGCGTCCGGCGATGCGACAGCACGGTGAATAGCCTCGAGAATGCGCTGCCGCGCCAGGCTCTCGCGAACGCTCAGCCGATTGCCGCACACGCCGCGTTTTCGGTTCGACACGCAACGATAGTACCGGTGCGGGCTACCCCCGCTGATTTGCATGAGCCCGCCGCAGCACCCGCACTTGAGTAGACCCGTGAGGAGATACGCCGTCTTTTGGTGCGGCACAGCCCGGACCTTGTAGTTCTTCGCGTGCTCGTCCAAACGCACCTGGACGGCATCCCATGTCGCGCGATCCATGATCGCCAGATCCGGACGTTGCTCGCGCAGCACGTCGATGTCGTCGTTCAACTGCGCAACGCGCTTGCGCGAGGTCGGATGACGTTGCCACTTGCGTCGGCCGAATGAAAACTCGCCGATGTACTTCGGGTTGCGGAGCAACTCGCGGAGGCATGTGTGCATCCAGCCCGCGCCGACGCGGCGCTTACCTCGAGGAGGCGCCACACCTTGAGCGTTCAGCTTCTGAGCAATGGTCGCGTACCCGTCCCCACCTAGATACATTGCGAAGATGCGCCGGATGATTGCGGCCTCGGCTTCATCGATCTCGATTTTTCCGGTGCCGACTTTGAAACCAAAGCACCGGCCGCCCGTGCTTTTGCCGTCG
>DATEPG010000518.1:0-3397 GCA_035273265.1 Polyangiaceae bacterium | reverse complement strand
CGTCGTAGGCACGGTGTACGGATAGAGGTTCGCGCTCGGAACCACCTCCGTGACCGTGCTGTACTTGTACTTGAGGATCAGGTGCGCGTCGTTCGTGCCTACTTGGTGGACGATCCGCACCCGGTGTTTCTCCCCGAGGGTCCAGGTTTGCGCCGGGCCGCAGGTGTTCGCGTTGGCAACGGTCGCGCTGAACAGCGGGCTCGCCGAGCCGTCGAGGTACACATTGACTGCCTCGTCGGCGTCCGTGCAGAGCTGTACGGCGCCGGTAAAAGGCGACTCGACGAAGGCATCCCAAGTCGACGTCCAGTTATCGACGCCGATCCCGATCGCCGGCCTTTCACCGGCCCAATTCGAAGCAATGTCCGGCTCGATCAGCGAAACGCTGTCGCCGGCATCCGAGTAAACGACGTTGGCGCCGTGCATCGGTTCGGCGGCTGGCGGATAGAGCTGAGATTGGGGGACCAGCGCACGGGGCGTGGAGGGACTGCTCCAATACAGCTGCACGTCGGAGTTGCCACTGGTGTTGATTTGATCGAGCTCGAACGAAGTGAGCGCGCCAGCAGTCATCGGCACGCTTTCGAGCAACGTGCTGGGGCCGCTGCCGGAAATGCTCGAGCCGCCGACGCTCAGCGTGAAGCTGTTGGTCGCGGTGCTCACCACTTCGAATTTGTAGGTTTCGCTGAAGAAAGCCTGGATTCGTCCGACCCGTTTGACCGAAAAGTTCTCGCCAATCAAGCCGCCCGGCGATGCTGCCAAGTCGAGGTAGGGTTGTGGCTCGATGCGTTTCCAGACTGCACCCGTATAGTCCGTGGAGGGGTAGTACTGCGCGAGCAAGCCCGTCCCCGACCCTCCCGACAGCATCGTATTGCCGGTGTTGACCTGTCGGGTGTCGGGATCGATGCCGACCAAGGCTTCTTTGGTGTTTCCCCAAAAGTTGTTGGCAACGAGCGCGTACTGTCCGTCTGGGGTGAGCGGCGCCCAAGCAAAGCCGCGCCAATCATCAGAGCCCCCGCTGTAGTTCGCTCGCGAAGGGGGGCCCACGAAGTCGGCGATTGGAGACAGCGAGCCGTTGTCGCTCACCGTTGAAATCCCGCCGAGTGTCGGGCTGAAGGTGATCGGTACGCTGGGAGTGTTGTCGTAGTACCCGACGCGGCTGGAGGTCGCGAACACCTTGCCGTTCGCGGAGATCGTATGGCAAACCGGGCATCCGTCAGTCGTGCCGAAGGCGGGTTGGGCCGCGTTTTCCGAGCTCGGGTCGGCCACCATTTCGTTCTGGTCGCCGTTGCGGTGGTACTCCGTGTAGTAGATCTTGCCACGCACCGATGCGGTCGAGAACTTGATCGTCCGTGCCATCGGCAACCTCGGTTGTCCGCCGACGATGCGCTGCACGGACAGCTGCGCGGTTTGGCCTTTGGCGCTTTGCTCGAAGAACTTCCACGCCTCGGGGGGGATGCTGGCCGCGGCTGGAGTAGACTCCGGCAAGATCTGCGACCAGTTGAAGAGAGCGGTCCCACTCGTTGGATAGCGCAGGCTGATCTTCACGGCGCTGGCGGCGGAGAGCTTGGGATCCCACTGGATCTTGGGGGCCCGAATGCCGATCGGAAGCACCGTTTCGTCGTACGGGTAGAGAACCACGGCGGGGTCGGCGACCGTCGCCGAGCCGTCGAAGTCAGCAACGCTACCGGGGGGAGCTACGGATTCGTCCTTGGCGTCGACCCTGACGTTGACGGTACCCGATGCGCTGAGCTGGCCTAGAAATGCCGTAACCGTAATCGGCCCGGCGACTGCGCTAATCATCCCGATCTTACCGGTGGCGTCGATCGTGGCGATGTCTAGCCGGTCGAGTGTCCAGGCTGGATTGGGCACGCCCGGCAAGCAGCCGGCGGGGCTGAGTTCGATGCCGAACTGGGCGTTGCCATCGACCGCGAGCCCCTGCGCGGGCCCGTGCTGAAATAGTGCGCTGGCGGGGATGGCTTGTTTGGGGATTGTCGTGGTCTTCCAGAGCAAGGCTGCGCTCGCGAAGCCATCCTTTTCGAAGTACTCGACCCGCAGATCGTGGCTGGAGCCTGCAGTCCAGTTCAGGGGTGCGCTGCACAAGTCGCTGACCGAATGGACCAACCAGTCATCGAGCACGAGCTTGCCGTCGAGCCATACTCGAACGCCGTCATCCGTTGCGGCGCAGATGCTGTACGCTTCGGCCGTTGGCGCGAGGATTACCCCCGACCAGCGCACGGCGAAGCGATCGTTGCCGAGGCCTCCAAATTGGGGAGCCAACACGTCCCAGTCGAAATCGATGTTCGGATCGACGCGTGTTGCCGTCGGCGATCCGGAGATTTCGACGTCCGTTGCGTCGAAGGCGTTGAAGTACTCCCCGAGCAAGCCGTGGCTACCGGTGCCAGTCGAGGTGAGCCCGGTGACGGTAAGATCTTGCGGCGTTGGCGTGACGATCATCGACGTGCACGACCCTGCGCCGCTCGAGGTGTTCGCCACTACTTGAAGCCCGCCATCGTTGGTCAGGGTTCCGCCGGTTGGTAGCGGCAGATCGGCCGGGCTGTCGATCACGACGCGGCAATAGGGGTCGCATGGATTGTCCGGGCAAGCGGCGCCTTTGCCGAGCGCTTGCGTGCGCTTTTGACCGGCAGGAACGCGCAGGGTGGCGATCCCGTCGCCGATGCACGCGCCCCACTTTCCGTCGACGCACTTGCGCTGACCCATGGAGCACGACACGTAGTCGCCGGAGACGCGTTCGACTTGGCCGCAGTCGATGACCTCGTCTTCTGCATCACACGGGCAGCCCAGGTTCGGTGTTCCGCACGCGCCAACCATTGGCGGTGGCTGATTTGCGCCGCCGTCACCCGCCCCGAGGCTAGGGGCGTGATCAGAGGTGGAACAGCCCAGTAGGGTCAGGCTCAGTAGGGTCACGACGACCCAAATCATTTCAAGATGCGACAAGTGTGGGCGCCTCACCGAGCTCAGCGCGCACTTCGGCCTCAACATGGCCGCGCTCCCTGCGTTTTTCATGCCGTCCTCCTTATAGGCGAAGCCCCTCCGCCGCGCGCCGAGGATCGGCCCGACGGCCGCGGCGGCGTGTCGGTAACTGTAGGAAATTGTTGCACTTAGGAGCCATTGTTCGCTGAACAAACGATTCGCTGTAGCGGGCTCGAACGGAACCTGTCCTGAGCGCTCGTCGCTGCAACGTTTGCGGCGCTTCGCACAGTTTGCAGACCCGCGTCCGAGCGGCCGCGTCAGCGGAACCCCGGACAGTAGTGGTAGAAGAGCTTCGGTTTTTCGCCGCCCGGCGGAGGAGTGCTTGAATGTTGGTGTTAGGGCAATGGGCTGTTCGATTTCGTGCGGCGCGTCTTTCGTTGAGCGTCGTTGCGCTGAGTACTCCGGTCTT
>DATEPG010000517.1:0-5317 GCA_035273265.1 Polyangiaceae bacterium | reverse complement strand
CGTTTCCGTACCCACTCGTGCCATGCGGTCCGCCAGCTCCGACGGCTGAGCCCGCGGCTCCGCCCTCGGTTACAGTGCCGTAGCTACCCAGGCTCAGGTTTCCACAGCTCTCCAGCAGGGCCGCAAACACGCAGATCGATGCGCAATAAGGGCCAAGTGTGATGCGCTCCGCAATATCCACGGTTCTCCAGACCTTCGACGACCGATTTCGTTAACTTATAGCTCCTTTTGCTTAGAGGTCTTGCTCGCTCAAACCTTCAGCGCAACGTAAGTCGGCCGCGAGGTCGAGGGACGGCATTGAAAGAACGCGTGCAGGTGACGACTGTCTGATTAGCGATCCGCGCTGACCGCGGGTTCGGCACACCGAGCCGCTCGGAGTCAGCTGATGGCGCCCCACTCGAGAACGAGTACCCCGAGGATGCCTAGGACCATGGCGGCGGCGAGTAGCACCTGGGCGCTCCAGGTATGCCAAAATGACGAGACCTGGGGGCCGGCCGCAGGTGGGGGCAGCGCCTGACTCCTCAGCGAATAACCGGGCGGGGCATCCCAGAGTAGGCTCTCATCCAGGCTGTTGCTGGGCGAACTCGCAGCGTCGTCAGTCCCGTGCCGAAAGCTCGGCCGGGTCATGACCAGACTAATCCGCGACAGCGCCGGGTGGGGCTCTTCGAAGTGCTCCACATCTCGTTCCTGCTCCACGGCTGCTGACACGATTGCGTCCCTTTCTGCGCTGGCTTCAGCCAGTCAGTGGCAGCGCGAGGGGCAGCTTATTGGACGCTCGACGCGTTTCTGAAAATGTGTGCGGGAAGTGCGCACTAGCTCCGCGCACTGCGCACGGCAGCTCCTGTGTACTACGCGGATGGCAAGGCTCGGGCCAAGGGCACTTTGCCGGCCGGTGGCGCGCTTCGTAGGCTCATCCAAGCCGCGCCGCCACTCTCAACGCCTTCAGACAGCCCATCTGGGATAGGGAACGACGGCTGCTTCGGCGAACAGGAAAGCATCACCGGGGTTCCACGGCAGAACGCGGGTCGGGGCGGCCGAGGCGTTCAGCTCGACTTTGAGCGCCTGCAAATAGGCGAACTCAGAGGGGCCCCGATTTCCCCAATCGATAATCGGAGTGAGCAGGTGCTTCCGCCGCTCAACACGTCGAGGACCTCCTCTGGCAGCTCTCGGCCCAACTCGCGCAATGCGTGCACGTCATCCGTTCGCACCCCGAGTTGCAGGAGCTCTCCGACCCCGTCCAGATCCGCGATGTCGATATCCAGTACGGCTCGCCACCCCGGCCGACTCATTTGCCTCAGTTCGAGTTGCCAACCGGTCGTGGTCGGAAACAGCGCACGCTCGTCCAGCAGCAACTCACTCCGTTCTCGCGCTGCGATCAGAGCTTCCAGGGCTGCTCGGCAAGCGCCGCGGTCGAAGCGATGCTTGCACAGGACATGGAGCCAGAGTGAAAACGGCAAACCAAATCCCGGGCCCTGCGGGTTGATCGCGGTTACCAAGTCTCGGGGAAAAATCACCTCGAGAAAAATGGCACGATTTTGAAATCCGGCGCAGCGTCGGCGCGGAGTCTGACTGAATGACTATTCCTGGGCAACGTGCGTGCGTGATAAGCTCGGAGCCGCGTTGGGGATTGGTCAGCGAAGGGAAAAACCATGGCATTCAAGTTCAAAGACTTAATTGTGACGAGACTGCCTGGCGCTTTCTCGGGTGATGCGAGCGGAGGTAGCGGGGGCAGCGGCGGAACGGTGGGCTCTTGCACCTCAGAGTGCGGCCCAACGGTGGGCTCTTGCACCAGCGAATGCGGTCCGGGGGGAGTCCAAGTCGGATGCGGACTGAGCGATGAGTTTCTGAACCCTCTGGCTGGGCTCATCGATCCTCCCTTTATGGTGGAGCTGCGGCTGCTCGTGCGCCTGGCTGTCGCGAAGTCGTACGCAGGCCGTGTCAAATCGCTCGAAGCCAAGATGCATCCGCATACCCTTCGCGAGGTGGACCACCTGGAAGAGCAGCTCAAGGAGGCGCTCACAGAGTTGGAGGCCGCTCGACAACAACTGCAGACAAAGGGATCTTGAATCCCTCGGGGGAGAGCGGGTGCCCGTGTCATCACGGCTGAGCGATCGACGGTTCCGTCGCAGTCGGGTCTTTCGCGTCGTCCCCATTGGCGAGCTGACTCCGGACGATCTGACGCGGCTCGGCCTCATCCAGCCGAATGATGTAGCCGCCGTCCTCCTCCCCACGAAAGAAGGGTTCTCGGCAAAGGCAATCTGCGCCAACACGATGCGCTTGTTGGAGGCGCTCGAGGTGCCGGCGACGCTCTCGATGGTGCTCAGCATCCAGTTGCGCGACGCTCCGAACCTCTTGGCGCAACTCGTGCTCGATTCGGCGCTCGAGGTGGAACACGACGGGCAATTCTTGAGCGGCGCGGGAGTCGCAGAAATGCTGGGTGTCCAGCAGCTGAGCCTGGACCAGCTGAGCGACGCGGTGGATGCGACGGGACCATCCGGCATCTCGGCTGAGGCGCTGCACTACGGCGAGCAGCTCCCGATCGACGACGCCTCCGAGCTCTCGGCGCGCATGTACTACTACAACCGCATCCCGGCGTCGGCAGCCTGGACGTCTCGCCTTGGCAGCGCCGCGCGGCTCGAGGCTTGGCTCGGTCTCGCGCAGGGTCTGCCGTTGCGACAAGCGCTAGGTACGTCGTGGATTGAGGTCCCGCCTGCCTTGGAGAACCCCGCCTGGTGGCATTTTCGCTCGCGACGACATTACACCGCACGATCCCCGTTCAAGCTCTACGTTTGCCCCCACACGACGCTGCTCCCGGAAGTTCTCGCCGAGGTCAGCGCGGTCTTCGAAGAATGCGGTCTGAGTGCCTTCAAGGTAGGAAGAGATTTGTTGGCGGTGCTCAGGTCCGACAAGCTCATCGCGTATTCCGAGACGCGAGCGCGGCTCGACCGCGCAGCGGCGGAGCTGCAGCGTCGCCTTCGAGGCGTTCCGGTGCAAGTCGTGCCGTTCACTGCGCCACTGGACGCTGCCGGTCTTCTTTCCTGGGGGATGGATCCGCCCATCTCCGAACAGCTGTCGACTTGGCAAGGGACGAGCTGGCGGCGCTGGGTCACGGATCGTTTGGCTGTCGCACTCATCGCTGCCCGAACAGCAGGCGTGTCCTCCACTTTTGGGTTCGCTCTGAGGCGCATTGCGCTGGAAGGCGTGGACGTCGGCTCGTGGACGCCCGCAAAGGTTAGCTGGGCATGAAGCCAAGCGATCGCCTAGTCCTGGCCAATAACCTGCTCGTCACAGCGCTAGATTCGTTGGGTTCGGGACTACCTGAGCGCGCGGGCGCGACTCGCGCCGACTGGGTCGTCACCCGTCCGGGGTCGCGTTCGCGTGCCGTTGTCATCGATGCCGACGCAGCGGCGTTCATCGAGCAGTTCCGAACGCCAACCAGCATTGCGGAGGCGGTGGTTCGCCACGCCACTGCGACGCGCCAAGATCCCGAAGGGTTGCTCGATGCCGCAGCACCACTCGTGTGGCGACTCAGGCAACATCGTTTCATTGCGGTCGAAGGAGACTCACTCACCGCGCCCATCGAGCGCTCCCTACAATCTGGGGCCCGTGCCGCAAACGTAGAGGTGCTCGAGTGTGTCCATCTCTTCGAAAACGTAGAAGTGTATCGAGCCCGACGCGACGATGGCGAGTCCGTCGCATTGAAATTGCTTCGGCCAGCGCCAACTGCGGCTTCCGTGAGCATGCTGCGGCGCGAAGCCGCCATCCTGACTCATCTTGGCGGCTATCCAGCGTCGATTTTGCTCGACCACGGAGACATGGACGGTCGGCCCTACCTGCTTCAAAGGTGGTGCGAAGGCCTCAACGCGAGCCATGCTGCGGCGGTCAGACGCGGAGGGCCTCAGCTTCCGGCGCAGACCGATCTGCTCGAGCTGTGCCTCGCAATCCTGCGCGCGTACGTATCGCTGCATGCTCGCGGTGTCGTTCACGGCGACGTACATCCCGGAAACGTCATCGTCTCCGCCGAGGGCGTGGTTACCCTGCTGGATTTCGGACTGAGCCCCTGCGCCGATTATGACACGCTCCTGCCCCCACCGGGACGCGGCGGCGTATACGAATGCCTGGAGCCGGAATTTTGCGCAGCCCTTCTGGCACACGAGCCTCCACCGCCGGCGAGCTTCGTATCCGAGCAGTATGCGGTCAGCTCCATGCTCTACGCACTCCTCACTGGCAAGCCTCCTCAAGACTTCAGCTTGGAGCGTCAGGTTTGGCTCACTGAGGTGGTGCACGGTGCCCCGCTCTCGTTTGCAGCGCGCGGCCTTGCACCCTGGCCCGAACTCGAAATGGTGCTCGCCCGTGGTCTCGACCGCAATCCAAAATCGCGATTTGCTTCGCTCGCCGACTTGCTGGGCGCTTTCCAAGCCGCAACCCAGCGCCACGGACTTGCGACAGAGACCGCGCTAGGTCGCGAGTTCGTGGACGCTATCCTCCGTCACCACGTACTCCGGGAGCTGCCTTCGATCCGTAAAGCGTTCGATGGCTTGCCTGCACCTCGCTGCTCGTTCACCTATGGCAGCGCGGGCGTAGCATATTTTCTGTATCGCATGGCGAGTCTGCGCGGCGACCCGCAACTACTTGCCAGCGCGGACGTCTGGGTCAACTTGGCGCGCCAGCACGCGACGAGCCTCGACGCTTTTCAGAGTCAGGGCCTGGCTCTCATGCCCGAAGGCACGGGGCTCGTTTCACCGCTTTATCGCGAAAGCGGCGTACATCTCGTGCAGGCGCTGGTCTCGCGGGCGATGGGCGATCTGCCTTCGGCCACCCGTGCAACTCGTGAGTTCATCGCGACCGTCGCGGCTCCGTGCCTGAATCCCGACCTCACTCTGGGCCATGGGAGTGTGCTAATCGGCTGCGCGGCATTGCTGGAAGCGCTGCCGCACCACGCGAGCGTCGAGCGCCGACCTCTCCTGGTCGAGGGCGACCGGCTCTCCGATGAACTGATCGCCTTCATTGCAGCCCACCATCCGAGCGACGCAAGGGACATTCCGTGGCTTGGAATGGCACACGGGTGGGCGGGGCTCCTGTATTCGCTGCTGCGTTGGACGCAGGCAACGGGCAGCGAGGTGATGAGTATCGTTCTCGATCGACTTCGCAGCCTGGCTGCGCTCGGAAAGCGTGACGATTCGCGGCTCTCGTGGCCGCTCGGCTTCGGTGAATCGGCGCGTGGTCGCGAGGGCTTCACCGGTTGGTGCCACGGAAGCGCCGGCTACATGATGCTTTGGCTCCTTGCCTTTCGCGTGTCCCAGGACGAACAGTTCCT
>DATEPG010000516.1:0-9872 GCA_035273265.1 Polyangiaceae bacterium | reverse complement strand
CTACCGTTTCGTGCCCCGTTTGGCGCTCGAAGCCGGGCTCGATTGGATGAAGAGCAGGGATCAGCAGGGTGATGCGCGCAATGAGGCCGCCCTTTTGCTCAACGCGCTGGTGTTCTTCAACCCGCGAGATGTGGTGCAGGTCTACGGCTTGGCCGGCCTGGGCTTCAGCGGGGCGAACGTCAGCATCGCGCCGCGTTCGGGTGAAGCATTTTTCAAGCCCTACAGCCGAAGCTATTCCTACTTCGGTGGCCAACTCGGTCTCGGCGTCGAAGTGCGCGTCTCGCGCCGCGTGGCCATTGCGAGCGATCTGATCGGCTTCCTCCGCGGCCGGACCGACGAACGCTGGGACGACGGCCCGGAGCCGGCCGCCAATCTCGGCTACCAGGATGGGAACGCGCGCGGCGGCGCTCTGCTTCGCGCGGGCGTCACCCTCTACTGGTGACTTTCGCCAGCACTGGGCGGGCAAGTCTTGCCGCCCGGGGTGAGGCTCCGGCGCGCGGCTGGGGCGTGTAAAACCCCAAAATCAGCTCGCCCGTGAGCTTTCTCGCGAAAGTTCAGAGCGCGAGGGAGAAAACGCTGACGGCTTTGCGTAGACAACAACGCGGTGCAGGGGGGAGCCGCATGATCTTCCGGCGCAGAGCCACAAAACGACTTGTCCCCGGACTCCTTGCGAAGCCGGGGACAGTCGTTTGCCGCGCGAACGGCGCTTAGCGCGTGAACGGCGCAGCGCCGAGGCGCGGCGAAGGACTCACTGAACCAGGTCTTTGAGGTTCTTGAGAGCCGTCGCGCGAACCTTCTTGCTGGCGGGCTTCGCCGGGATAGTGATCGGTTCCTTGGTGAAGGGGTTGATGCCTTGGCGTTCTTTGGTCGCCGGCTTCTTCACCACGCGGAGCTTCACCAGACCCGGGACGACGAATTCGCCGGGGCCACGAGCCGAGAGCTGCTTGCGGATGAGCTCTTGCAGCCCTTCGAACACGCGACCCACGCTCTTCTTGTCCAAATCCGATGCGTTTGCGAGCTCGGCGATAACCTGAGCCTTCGTCAACCTTTTGCCAGCCATGCGCTTCCTCCTGTCAGAAAATCAAAATTTCGGCCGTCTGCGGCCCACCCGACTGCGCCGACAGGGTTTTAACCCGCCGTTTCAGTCGTCCTAGGCACGGGCGAAGCGATAACAGGGTTCTTAGCGCCGTTTCAAGGGGAAAAATTGTCAGCGGCTAGGGATAGCCCTTTTTTTCCGCGGCGCAGGCGAGGGGTCGTCCGGGAAAGGCGTCCCGAAGGCCGGTTTACTCACCCCCCGTCGCCCATTCCCTTGTTCCATGCTGGACCGTGAACCGGCTATGGAACGGCGCTGGTTTTTCGTTGTAGAGCGCGGACTTAGCAATCATTTCGCATGCCTTGGGCGAGGCTGACGATTGCCATTGGTGATCTTCGGCCTGACGGTCGGTGCAGCCTTGCTACGCGGCTTTCGCCTTTCCGGGCCGCTTTTGAGCGGTTTCGAGAAATTCGTCGCAACGGCCCGCACCAAACGCCGGGTCATGGCATCCATCACGCGTTTTTCCGCGGGATCGCCGTGATCGTAACCGAGCAGGTGGAGCAGGCCATGAGCCAGCAAGAAGCGCACTTCGGGCAGGAGTTCGCGCTTGCGGCCGCGCGCTTGGCGAGCCGCGGTATCGAGCGAGATCACCACATCGCCCAGCACGCGCGTGCCGCTCACCGCGCCATCCGCGCCGCCGCCTTCGTCGAGCGGAAACGACAGTACGTCGGTGGGCTTGTCCTTTGCGCGATGCTGCAGGTTCAGCGCGTGGATCTGCGCGTCATTGGTGAGCAGCACGCTCAATTCGGCGTGCGCGAGCTCGAGTTCGACGAGCATCGCGTCTGCCTCGCGCCGCACGAGCGAGGGTAGAAGCGCAGGGGAGCCAGGCGCACGGCGGAGCACGGAGGTAGGCATCGGCACCGCCCCTAGCGCAGTTGGCGGTCAGGGCAAAACGCGCCACTCGTCAGCGCAAATCTTGGCCGACACAGGAAAGCGGTGGTCTCACGGGAACCGGCTGGAGCCCGCGCGCTGTTGGTCGATTCGCGCACGCTTTCCAAGGATTGTCCGCGGCGTTACGTTTAATCCACATGGCTCGCCCGTCACGACCGCCCGGTTTCGATATGACGTATCGCCCGACGGAGAGCTCGTTTGGCCCGCCTTTCGCGGCTCGCATCCCGTCGCTCTTGTATTTGTCGATCGCGTTGGCTGGCGTCGCCCTGGTGATCGCGGCCGAGCACAGCTCATCGAGCAGCTGGCTGTACGTGAACATCGTCGAGCGCGGCGTGCGCGGCATCATGAGCTCGCGTGTCTGCGCGGGCCTCTTGCTGATGGGCGCGGTTTCCTCGTTTTTGCGCACCAATATGCGTGGCGTGCGCGTGCGCGGCGACGGCGTCGACTACCGCGATTCGTCACTCGGTTGGCCGCGCGCGCGCCGCTTCAAATGGGCGCAAATCGATCGCATCGTGCTCGATATGCCCTCGCACATCGCGCTCGATCTGTGGGACGGCACCCGCAGCTTCCTGCCCGCCGTCGATGACCGCGCGGCCCTCGCCATGGTGCTCGAAAAAGTCGGCCACGCCCGCGCCATCCCCGTCCGCGGCGGCGTCGGCCTCGACGAAATACCCGACGAAGGCGACTTCGACGGCGAAGAAGCCTGAGCCCCCGGTAGTCGCGTCACAGCCGGCATCTCTTTACACGGCCTGCTTCTCGTTTCAACCTAAGGGAATGCGTGTCGTTGCCCGAGCCTTGCTGAGTGCGGTCTTCGCGCTGTCGCTCTCGAATTGCAGTTCGAGCCCGCTCGATACGCCGGACGACGCCGATCCGACGCCGGCCGTGCCCAGCAGAATCGAGCTCGTGCCCTTGTACGACGCGCCGGTCGCTTGGACTGCGACGGCATTGGCTTTCGATCCGCTGCGAGCCGGCGAGCTGTGGGTCACCTTGCGGCGCGTTCCGAGCAATAAGCCATGCCTGGAGACCGCACACTCTGGCTGCGCCGCGTTGGAGGGCGTAGTGGCGTTGGTGCGGGACGCAACGGGGACCGCGCCCAGCATGACGATCAAGAAGGACGGCAACGCGTGGCACTTCATGCGCCGGCCTACGTCGATCGCGTTCGGCGAGAACGGCAATTTTTCTACCTGTGGTGAAGCGCGCACCGACAACTTCGACGATGATGCGATCGACTACTCGGGGCCGGTGCTGTGGTCTTCGGATCCGGCCATCTTTGGCGTCACACCGAAGCCGGGCCAAAACGGCACACATCTCGATATGCTGCACGAATCCCCGTTCTGCATGGGCATCGCCTACGAGCGAGACAACGTGTACTGGGTGTTCAACGGCAAGCACGGCGCGCTGGACCGCTATGACTTTCGCGTCCCGCACGTGATCGGCGGGGAAGATCACTCGGACGGTGAGCTCGAGCGCTACGTCGAGGGTCAGCTCCAGCGCGTGCCGGAAGTGCCGAGCCACTTGGCGCTGGACCGCACACGCGGACAGCTCTACGTGGCGGACACCGCGGGCGGGCGCATCCTCAGGCTTGCCATCGATAGCGGCGTCCCGGGCGCGAACCTGGCCACGCTCGATGCGATTGCCGTGCACCGACGCATGGACGACGCCTCGCTCGTGCAGTTCGTTGCTGAAGGTTCGATGCTCGCGCCGAGCGGCATTGCGCTGACCACAGACAGCGTGATCGCTACCGACAATGCCACCAGCCGCATTTGGTGGTTCAAGCTCGACGGTACCGCGATCGGGTCGGTCGATACGGGGCTGCCCCCGGGCTCGCTCTCGGGCATCACGATCGGGCCCGATCAAAAGCTTTATCTCGGCGATCTGCTGACCGGCATGAGCTACCGCGTGGAAGTGCCGTAGACCGGCTTTAGACCGCGCGCCCGATCGCCTCCACCTCGGCGGCCGTGAGCGAGAGCATTGCGCCTGCCATATTCTCTTCCAAATGCTCGACGCTCGAGGTGCCGGGGATCGGTAACATGGCCGGCGAGCGACGGAGCAGCCAGGCCAGGGCTAGCTGCGAGGGCGTCGCGTTGTGCTTTTGCGCCAAGGCGCGCAGCGGACCACCCGGCTTGGACAATGCGCCGGTGGCCAGAGGGAACCAGGGAATGAAGGCCACGCCGAGCTTGGTCGCGTGCTCGAGTAAGGCCTCGGATGAGCGATTGGTCAGATTGAACAGGTTTTGAACCGACACGATGGGCGCGATTTCGAGCGCCGCGTCCAGCTGCGCCACGCTCACCTCACTCAGGCCCAAGTGGCGGATCTTGCCCTCTTTCGCGAGGCTGAGCAGCTCACCGAGTGATTCTGCCAAAGGCACTTGGGGATCGACCCGATGCAATTGCAGCAGATCGATGCGCTCGAGCCCCAGGTGCCGAAGACTGAGCTCGACTTGCTGGCGCAGGTACTCCGGACGCCCCACCGGAGTCCAGCGATTGGGACCTTGGCGAGTGAGGCCCGCCTTGGTCGCGATGATCAGGCCGCTCGCGTACGGGTGGAGCGCTTTTTTGATCAGCAGCTCCGAGACGAACGGCCCATAGGCATCCGCCGTGTCGATGAAGTTGACGCCCAGCTCGACCGCGCGCCGAAGCACCCGCTGCGCCTCTTGTGGATCTTTGGGTTCACCCCAAACGCCGGCACCAGTCAGCTGCATGGCGCCATAGCCGAGGCGATTGACGACTAGGTCGCCACCGAGGGTGATCGTTCCAGAAGCGTCAGCAGGCGTTTCGGCTCGAGTCATTGAGCGGAGTTTGTAGAACTCCGCCCCCAAGCGTCAAGCGGCGCTACTTTGCCTGGCGCGACGGGCCGTCTTCCGTCAGACGGAGCACGTACGTGCCGGATTCGTGTGCGCCGCGGGCGACCGCGGCCACGGCCGTCATCAATGCGGAGCGGGACGTGGGTTTGGCGAGCAGGGGCGGCATTTGCGGCGCGCCCAGCGCCAGAACCGTTCGCTCGATCTCACGTTGCGCGAGGATGGGATCGGCGCTGGCGAAGATGAAACGGCGTGCCAGGTCCGGGGAACGCGCAAAGCAGCGCGCGTACAGCTCGGGCCCGCTGATCTCCGGCATCATGACGTCCGACACGATGACGTCGAACGGAACCCGTTGCAGTACCTCCCAGGCCTCTCGCGGGCTGGTCGTGATCACGGTCTCGCAACCCGCGAGCATGCGCACCAGACTCCGTAGCATCAGCAAGTGATCGTCGACGATCAGCACCTTGAGGCGTGCGCTCTCACGCTTGCGCTCGCGTTGCGGCTTGGGCGTTGCTCGTTTGCCTAGGCCGCGGGCCACACTTTCTACACGTGCGCAGCAGGCTTCACACAGCCAAGCGCGCTCCGCAGCGCCAGGCGGGTCGGTTACGGCAGCAATACCCCAGCCCTGAGTGGCAAGCAGCGTGAACCCCCAGACGTGATCGCCTGCTGACACGCCGCATTGTGAACACTCAAAAACTCTCATCTTTTCCAGCAGCTCGTTTTCGCCAACTCCCGCTCCGTGTTGCAACTTTGATGCCCCTAAGTGCAACGTCAAGAAATAACGCTGGGCACCCGCTCTAGTACTTTTGTTAATACGGCGAAACGGTCCGAAAATTTCGTGATTCCATCGGTAAATCAGCGGCATCCCCCTGGCTCGAGGCGCCATTGGCTGGCTCTGGAAATGGGTTGTTTCGCAACGACACCGCGGGCGATGTGTAGCAAATCGGCCAGCGCTCGAGCCGTTCCGGGATTGCTCAGAGCACCTCGGGTAGAGGCTCGAGGTCCGGCGCGACGAAGATCGAGCGGGCGCGTATGCTCGCGAGCAATCGTTGGCTGTAGTGCCGCGACGGCAGAGTTCGATCGTCGAGCTCGGGGCAGCGCTCGAGCAGCTCACGAGAACTAGCGGCGCCCGAGCGTGCGGCCGCGTCCGCTACGAGCACCAGCCACACGCGGGTGAGGGTCTCGAAGTAGCCACGCTCGCCGCTTTCGATCAGACCGTGCCGCTCGTTCAGTCGGATGATGCCGGCTCGCAGTCGCAGGTGCGCTTCGTCGAGCGGATACTGCCGCGAGTGCAAGTAAGCGATCCGCACGTGCGTCTCGTGCGTCCATTCTGCACGGCTCAGTGATGAATCGCCGAATCCCTGCCAGAGCGCTTGATCGTCCACTGGGTTCGCTCATGAAGTATCATACCCGTGGCCATCGCGCTGACGAACACTAGCGCGCCCGGCGCGGCGGAGGCGAGCGCGACGACTGCCGGCCCTGGGCAATACCCAGAAATTCCCCAGCCGATACCGAACAAAGCCGCACCGCCGACGAGCGCGCCGTCGATGCGTTTGCCGGTCGCGGTCGGCAGTTCGTCATTCTTCGAGCTGGCCGCGGGCGGTGTTGCCCAACGTAGCCACGCCGCATGCACGGCGATCGCGCCGACCATCACCCCTGCGAGGTTGGGGGACCATGCTCCGTTGACATCTAGGAACGCGAGGATGTTCTCGGGATCGGCCATGCCCGAAATGCACAGCCCGATCCCGAAGAGCAAACCGCAGCCGAGCGCGCCGACCAGCGCTTTCACGATTGCACCCAGAGCTTCAGCGCGTGGCGGACTACGAATACGGTGAGCGCTGCCGCGAGCATGAACGTTGGTACTGCGACGAGCGAGCGCACGGAGAGCCGGCTCAGTCCGCAGACTCCATGACCAGAGGTGCAGCCGCCAGCCAAACGCGTCCCGAAACCCACCAGCAGCCCAGCGAAAGCGAGCGGGAGCAGCGGCAGGGTGGGCGCGGGCACTCGGTTCGTGAACAGCGCGAAGCCGACCCCCGAGGCCAACAATCCGAGCAGGAACAGGACTCTGACCCAGCGCTCTCGTCCGCCATCCAAGAGCGCGCCGTTGAGAATGCTGCTGATCCCGGCGATGCGACCGTCGAGAGACCAATAAAGTGATGCGCTGAGGCCGATCAGGGCGCCGCCGAGGATGGCTAACAGCATGGGCTTGTCTCGAATGAGAGAGATGAGTCTAGCGGCGCCCTGCGGACGGTCAAGCGACGGTAATCGAGGCGCTCAGGCGCCCACGATGCGCAGCGAGCGCCCTTTGACCAATGGCTCACTCGCTGGCGCAAGGTTGGGCGACTCCGCACCTGCCAGCGCGCTCATTGCCGTGGCCATGGGATCGAAGTCACGCGCCGAACGGAAGCGCTGCGCGCCGCCCACGATTTTGTACTTCACCAGGCGATTTTGCATCACGTTCAGCGGCAGGTAGCCGAGCGTTTGAATCCAACTCGAGCTCTTGCGTACGGTCCAGCGATCCCAAATCGCGCGCGGCGACTAGAAGCGTTGCCAAGCGCGCTGCCAGCCTTCGCGCAGCTCTTCGCGCGACATGCCGGTCGGCGTGAAGTAGGGGGGACCCACGGCGGTCGGGTGAATGCCGCCGAGTACGACCTTCACTCCGCGCGCGCGATAGGCGCTGGCGATCTCGTAGCTCCGGCGCGCGGTCTTGCTGTCCATTGCCCGGAATAAGTGCAGGGCAGGCCCGATGCCCGGCGGCGCAGGAATTATGCTGAAAGCCACTACACCGGTGCCGAGGTGTGCGAGCGCCAGGTTCGGCGCGCTTGCACTCTTACGCGGATCTGTCAGAGTCGCCGGGCCGCGGGCAGTTGCCCCCGGTTTTCGCCCTAGCGCCGGGCTTGCCCGGCGCGGCTTTCGAGTCCGAAATTTCACTTACGACGAAGGGCGGTCGTGCGACGCGGTGCTTGCTCCTGCAGCAGCCCGCGCGCTCCCCATCGTAACGAAGCGTGGCGTCCCGCCGGCCGAGCCGATTCATCGGTGCACCGGCCGGAGAGCTTCGCGCCCCGGGTTGTCCTTCAGACGACGCCGGTTTCTCACTACAAAAAGGTCACTTTGCAAAATACGAATCCCGTCGCGGGCAATGCCTCGTTCGACGTTGCTACTGCTGCTCTTGCTACCGCTGCCGTTGCTACTGTTTCCGGTGTCGCATTCACTGATTTGGGCCTGAGCGATACGGTGCTCAAGGCGCTGACTGCCGAGGGTTACGTCAACCCGACGCCCATCCAACAAAAGGCCATCCCCGAGGTGCTCGCGGGTCGCGACTTGCTCGGCTGTGCCCAAACCGGCACCGGCAAGACCGCTGCCTTCGCTTTGCCGATGATCGAGCGTCTGCTGGCCTCGAACACGCCGCGGGATGCACGTCGTCCGCGCGCGCTCGTGCTCTCGCCGACGCGCGAGCTGTCTGCGCAGATCGCCGACAGCTTTGCCACCTACGGTCGTGGCACGTCCCTCAAATACGCGGTGATTTTTGGCGGTGTTGGCCAAGGCCCACAAATCTCGATGCTCAGCCGTGGGCTCGATGTGCTGGTGGCCACTCCCGGTCGCTTGCTCGACCTGATGAATCAAGGCGCTGCCTTCTTGGACAAGGTCGAGATCTTGGTCCTGGATGAAGCCGACCGCATGCTCGATATGGGCTTCTTGCCGGACGTGAAGCGCATCCTGCAAAAATTGCCGAAGCAGCGCCAAACGCTGTTTTTCTCGGCCACCATGCCGAGCGACATCGAACGCCTGTCGCGTGAAATTTTGGTCAACCCGGTGCGCGTCGACGTGGCGCCCGTTTCGTCCACGGCCGAGCGCATCGAGCAATCGGTGTACATGGTCGAAACTTCGGAGAAGCGCCGCGTGCTCGAGAAGGTGCTGCGCGATCCGGCCATGGAGCGCGCGATTGTCTTCACGCGCACCAAGCACGGAGCCAACCGCTTGGTGAAAGAGCTGGAGCGCGGCGAGATCGTGTCCGAGGCCATTCACGGCAATAAATCTCAAGGCGCGCGCCAGCGCGCGTTGGACAATTTCCGCTCCGGTCGGCTCAAAGTGCTAATCGCGACGGACATCGCCGCGCGAGGCATCGACGTCGACGGCATCAGCCACGTCGTCAATTACGATCTGCCGAACATCCCGGAGAGCTACGTGCACCGCATCGGCCGCACCGCCCGCGCCGGCAAAGAAGGCATCGCGATCTCCTTGTGCAGCCGTGAAGAGCGCGGCTACCTGCGGGACATCGAACGTCTGACGCGCACGCCCATTCGCAAGCTCGACACGCCCGAGCCCAGCGCGGAAGATTTGCGCCCGCGCGCCGCGCGCCCCGAGCTGGACGCTCGTCCGCCCCAGAATGATCGCCCGCGCTTCCAGGGCAATCGTGGCCCGCGCCAAGACAACCGCGGTCCGCGCCCGGACAATCGCCCCCCGCAGCTGCGCATGGACAATGGCCCGCGTCCCGCCCCAGCGCCCAGCCAGGACCGAGGCCCCGCGCCTCGTCGCTTCGATGACCGCGCCGCGCCGCGCGCACCACAGAGCGCGCCCTCGCGCTTCGATGGTGATCGCGGTCCGTCACAACGCCGCTTCGACGCCCCGGTGCGCCCCTTCCAAGGCGGCGGCCAAGGTCGGCCGCAAGGTGCTTCGAACGGTAGCGGCCAGGCTCCGCGCGACAACCGCTCAGGCACCCGCCCGCAAAGCCCTGCGCAGCCGGAGATGTACATCCGTCGCCCGCGCTGATTCGACGCGCTCCTAAAAGTGATGATGGCTCGCTCCGCAAGGGGCGGGCCATCGTCGTTTTGGGTGTCCACGCTCCGCCCTGAAGCTCGAGTTCAATCGCTCGAGCGCGGCCCGGGCGGGCGCCCTCGAACGCGTTTCAGGCGGGTGCACCTCGGGGCGCGCGAAATCGTGTTCGTACACGCTCATCGTTGATCACTACTGTGCTGCAATTTTGCAGCTCGCCATCCTTCGGTGAGCGTGGCCAGTTTGTCGTGACCTCGTGCCAGCGTCAGCCAACCAGGGTTGCCAGCGTACTTGATGTGCCCACCGAGTGCGGCG
>DATEPG010000515.1:0-5735 GCA_035273265.1 Polyangiaceae bacterium | reverse complement strand
CGATGAGCATCCGTCGCCCGCGACGAGACAGCACGCCAACATCGAAACGATCGCCGCTACCGAAGGGTCAGGCCTCGGGTGCGTGGCAAACCACTTCGATGTTGTGCCCGTCCGGACCAATGACGAACGCTGCGTAGTAGTTGGCGTGGTAGTGCGGGCGCAGACCGGGCGCACCATTGTCTTTGCCACCCGCCTCCAGAGCCGAGCGATAGAAAGCTTCGACTTGCTGGCGATTCTCGGCCGTGAACGCCAAGTGAAGATGCGCCGGCTTCTCCTCGGTTTGGTACAGGCACAATGAAGCCTTACCCTTTGGGCTTAGCTCGACACCGTATGCCGGCGGCCCCTCCGAGACCACAGCTACGCCGAGCGGTTCGAGTGCCTTGAGGAAGAACGCTTTGCTCGCTGCATAGTCGCTGACTCCGAATTTGACGTGGTCAAACATGAGTTCTCGTGAAGTTAGGCCGCAGCCTGCTGAAGCGTAACCAAGTTGCCATCGGGATCCAACATGGAGAACTCCCAGACAACCAGAAGTGAATTTGCGCGCCGTCTCGCTCGATGATGCCGTAGTCGGGGTAAGAGCCTCGGCGCTTAAAGCGGAATCCTTCAAAGAACGAACGCCAGGCTTTCGCTCGATAAAGAGAGGCGAGCTCTGGAATAGCGACTACGAGGCGCGGGCTCATGCCGCACTTTTGGCAAGTGGCAGCTCAAGGACAACTTCCTTGCCTTCCATCCTGCCCGTATGGCGGAAGCCCAGACTCAGATAGAAAGGCTCCGGACAACCCGGACCCGGCAGGTAGGACAGCAGAAGCGACTTGAACAAGCCCTTGCTTCGGGCATGCTCGATGACCTGCCGAAGCGCCGCTCGGCCGATGCCACGACCTTGGAATCGTTCATCGACCATGAAGCGCCAGACCGCGATCTCTGGCTCGGCAGGCGCCGGCGAAAGAAGGGACTGGTCTTCGAGCATGACGAAGCCTGCGAGTTCTTCGCCGCAGTAGATTGCCCGGTACCACGCCTCGGGCGCGAAGAGCGCCTGTGCCAGGGAGACCGCATTGGCGGCGACGAAGCCCTTCTGGTTCTCGGCCACCGACAGGCGCACGACTGGCAAGACGGTCTCAGAGGTGATTTCCCGAAGCGAGACGAGGTTGGAGTCGCTCTGCATTTTTTCTGCGGCCTCACGTTCCGGTTTTAACGCGGTGAAAGGAGGCGCGCTTTAGCGCCGTCTCGTAAGCATCGCTCAACAACCGGCTGTTACTTGCCACCAGAACAATATTTATGCGAAGCAGCCTGCGTACTTTGATGAAGTGCTAGCTCGCGTGAGCGCTGGAGCTAACTAAGCCTCTGAGACACATGTACGTACCGAGCGCAAGCAAGCCGATAAAAAACGCGCGACGAAACACCTGTTCAGCAGCGCGCTGCCGCACGATTTGCCCAATGTACATCCCAGCTAATGAGAAAAAAAGCGCCACCGCCCAGCTGCCGGCGACTTCGATTCGAAGCTGCCCATGCACCATGAGGGCTGCCGCCAATGCAAGGGGACAAATGAACGCATTAATGCCGACGCTCTGCACCAGCTCCTCCTTGTCGAGTCGAAGAGACGTCAGGTACGGAGCCGCGGGAATGACAAATACGCCCGTTGCGCCATTCAGCACGCCCGTCCCAAATCCGACGAGTGGCGAAAGCCATCGCTCCCAGCGCGGGCGAATTTCCCACCTTGCTCCGACAAGTCCGTAGATCCCATAGGCCGCGAGCACTGCACCCAATGCACCGGTGGCGGTGGATCCTGACGACGTAGTGAGGAACTCAACCGTCGAAAACGTTCCGATCACCGTGGCCACGATCATCAAAGCGAACCGCCGTACAAGCGTGAGGAGCGCGGGCCCCGCTGCAACCTGCCAAATGTTCGTAACGAGCGCTGGAATGACCAAGATGCCGGCGGCTTGGGCGGGTGTCATTACGATGCTAAGAAGCCCCATGCCAACAGTGGGCAATCCCAGTCCAAGCACGCCCTTGACGCCTCCAGCGAGCAGGAATACGGCAGCGATGAACACGGCGAGCGTAAATTCGGACACCTGCACGGCTGGGGTTGATCGTCAGGTGGGCAGCATCAGCGCCGCAAGGTTTCGAGACCACAGTGACTTCGCATGGACCTGCTTACCATGGCAACTAACGCCTTGTTAGACGCCAATTCTTCAGTTCTCAACGCTGACGTCGTTTGGAATTTGCTCGCGAAGTCTGCTACCTGAGCTCTTGGGCGAGCCCGATGAGAATTCCTTCGGGACCCCGGATGTAGCAGAGCCGATACGTGTCTTCGTACTGCACCACTTCACCGACGAGCTTCGCGCCACGCTTGCCGAGCCGAGCGAGCGTATCGTCGATGTCCTCCACGGTGAACATGACGCGTAGGTAACCGAGAGCGTTCACCGGGGCGCTGCGGTGATCGGCGACCACGGGCGGCGCGAGGAATCGGGACATCTCGAGCCGGCTGTGACCGTCCGGCGTACGCATCATGGCAATCTCGACCCGCATGTCGCGCAATCCAGTGACGCCATCGGCCCAGTCTCCTTCGATCGGGGCGCGCCCCTCGAGCTCGAGGCCAAGCTCGGTGAAGAACGCAATGGCAGCATCGATGTCGGCTACCACGATGCCGACGTTGTCCATACGCTTGACCGTCACGATGTCTCCTCGACGTCTAACGTTCGCGTTTTGCCGCGCCGTATATTAGGGCGCAACACTCATCGCTTTGATTCTGCACCGACGAGACCGATCGAAGCGCCGGCGTCCCGGACCGCGGCCAATGTTTCGTATACACGGGCATACGACGCGTCAGGTTTGGGTATCAAGTGCACGTTGCGAATGCCGTGGCGCGAAAGATAGGTTTTGAGATCTTCGGGACTGGCGAGATGGGTTTCATTGATTACGTAGCCCGCGGCGAGCACTTCAATTCGCGTTGGTTCAGACGGAGGCGATGCACATCCAACTAGGCTGGCTGCCAGCAACACCGCGGAGCGGCGGATCATGCGGTCTAACAACCGGTTGTTAGATGTCATGACTTCGCGGACGTGCAAATGCACTCAAATAAGCGGCTCTTTGGATCCATTTTGAGTCCATCGTTGCCACAGTTTGTATTGCAGGCAGACGCGTACCAGCTTTGGACGCCGAAGACCGCGATTGAGACTGCAACGATTATTGCCGCCGCGAGAAGGCCGTATCGGACGATAGTTCGGTTATCCGCGTGGGTTCGTGGGGAATCCTTATTGAACTGGCCACGAATGAAGTAAGTGCGACAGCCATCGCATTGAAGTGCAGCGAAGTAGCGGTAGCAGGTCCACATGCCGATACCCAGTACGCCAACTACCGCCAAGACTGGATGCACTAGCGCGAACAATGCACCTGTCACAACGACTGCGCCGCAGATCCGTGCCACCGGAACCTTCAGCTCCGGAAACAACGTTTCGTATGCCCACCAACGTGGATAAAGGGCGGTATAGCTGAGCCCAGCGCCACACCTTGGACACTGTAGTTGAGCGATGCCGCCACTCATGACATCGAACCTTCCAATAGTCAGAATGGACGCTGGATATCATCACTGCTAGTCTCCAGCAAGGCAATTCGATCAATTACTTGCGAGTTTCGCCACCGAGATAGCCGACCGGTTTTGGAACAAGTCTTTGATTAAATGAAATTCGCGCTCGGCCAGTCGATCCAGCGGCTTGAAGACGACAATCTGCTTCGCGGCGCGGGGCGGTACGCGGACGATTTCGCGCCGGCGAGCGCGGCGTACGCATGCTTCGTACGGTCGCCGCATGCGCACGCGAAGATCAAGAGCGTCTCCATCGAAGAAGCGAGCAAAGCGCCTGGCGTGGTCGCGGTTCTGACGGGCAAGGACGCGGCCGCCGATGGGCTCGGCGACATTCCATGCCTGATTCCGATGCCTGGGATGAAGGAAACGCCGCGGCCGGTGCTTGCGCTGAAGAAGGTGTCGCACGTGGGCGATCCGGTGGCGATGGTCATCGCGGACACTGCTGCGCACGCGAAGGACGCGGCGGAGAAGGTCGTGGTGGATTACGAGCCGCTCGACGCGGTCACCGATGTGCGGAAGGGCGAGGTCGCCTTCGATATCGGAATGGGGGACAGCCGGGAGAAAGTGGATAAGGCGCTCGCGAAGGCGGCGCACGTGACGCGCCTGGAGCTCGTCAACAACCGGCTGGTCGCGAATCCGATCGAGCCGCGCGCGGCACTGGCCGAGTACGACCCGGCGAGCGATCGCACCACTCTTATTACGCCATGCCAGGGACCGCATCACCTCTACGGGCAGATCGCCGACACGGTGCTGAAGACCGGCCGCGACAAGTTGCGTGTCGTGTCCGGGAATGTCGGCGGTGCGTTCGGCATGAAGATCTTCCTGTATCCGGAGCAGCCGGCGATCGTCTGGGCGGCGCGGCGGTTGAAGCGCGCGGTGCGCTGGACCGCGGAGCGGAGCGAAGGCTTCGTTTCGGATGCGCAGGGCCGCGACAACTATTCGGTGGCCGAGCTTGCTACGGACAAGGACGGCCGCTTTCTCGCGCTGCGCGTGACGACGTGGGCGAGCATGGGCGGATATCTGTCGAACTTCGGCCCGTTCATCCCACAGCTTGCGGCGCCGATGCTTTCGGGCGTGTACAAGATCCCGGCGATCCATCTCAACATCAAGGGCACGCTGACCAACACCGTTCCGGTCGACGCGTATCGCGGCGCGGGGCGGCCGGAGGCGATCTATCTTCTCGAGCGCGTGATCGATGTCGCGGCGCGCGAGCTCGGGCTTGCGCCGGAGGAGCTGCGGCGTCGCAACTTCGTCAAACCCGATGAAATGCCGTATCAGACGCCGGTGGAGAGCCGCTACGACTCGGGCGATTTCGCCGCGATCCTGGAAACGGCAATGCGGAAAGCGGATCGGGCGGGTGTCGAAGGGAGAAAGCGCAAAGGCAAGCTGCGCGGCATCGGCTTCGGGATGTACATCGAGCGCTGCGGCGGCGGGCCGGGCGATACCGTGCGGGTCAAAGTCGAGTCCCAGGGCGTTACGCTGTATTCAGGAATGCAGGACAACGGTCAGGGGCACACCACGACTTTCGTGCAGCTGCTGTCCAATAAGCTCGGCGTCGACGCGGAGAAGATCAAGGTCGTGCAGGGCGACACGGATGTCGTGCCGGCCGAGGGCCTGACGGGCGGGTCGAGGTTTCTGGCGCTGGGCGGCGTCGCGGCGGTCACTGCCGCGGATGAAGTCATCAAGCAGGGAAAGGACGAGGCGGCGCGCCGGCTCGAGGCCGCGGCGTCCGACATCGAATATCGCGATGGCGAGTTCCGCATCGCCGGCACGGACCGCAAGATCAGCCTGTTCGAGCTGGGAAAGCTGGAGGCGAGCCACACGCACGCGCCGCCCGAGTACACGTATCCGAATGGCTGCCACGTGTGCGAGGTCGAGGTGGATCCCGATACCGGCCGCACGACGATCGAGCGTTACACGGTGGTGGACGATTTCGGGCGCGCGATGAATCCGAAGCTCCTGGAAGGGCAGGTGCAGGGCGGCACGGTGCAGGGCATCGGCCAGGCGCTGATGGAGCAGACGGTCTACGATTCCGACTCCGGCCAGCTCATCACCGCGTCGCTGATGGACTATGCGCTGCCGAAAGCCGGCGACGTTCCGTCCTTCGCTTTCGAGACCCGCAACGTGCCGTGCCTCAACAATCCGCTCGGCG
>DATEPG010000514.1:0-5096 GCA_035273265.1 Polyangiaceae bacterium | reverse complement strand
CAGCCAGTAGCGATCAACACGCAGCCGGTGGCGACAAACACCGACAGCAGCTGGGGGCGATGAGCCCGCGCCCCGGGGCGCTTCGCCCCCGGCCAAATTCGCATGGATTGCCCAATTTTTCGGATCATTTGAGGACTCGTTCGGCGACCACTTGGGACTATGCCAAGCGCGTGCCACACGCCGCGCGCGCGGCGTTCAGCCTACTTTTTGCCGGGCCGGAATGCGAACGGGAAACTCGCGCCCGAGGCTTTGTCCGCAGTCGGAAACTGCAAGCGATTGAACTGCCGTAGAATGCAGCCCTCGACCCGCGGATTATTCAAGGAGGAGCCAGTGATGCTCGCGCTCGAAACCGAGCCACCAGGACTGACGCTGAAGGCCACGCCCACGCTGCCCTTGAGCGTCGGATCGTGCGCCGAGGCGATCTCATAGCAAGCTTGGAAGGCGCCCATTCGCGACATCACCACGCGCCGGATCTGCTCCGCCGAGAGCCCTTGGCCCGCGGCCGCCGCTGCTTTGCCCGCGACCTTGTGCTCACCGTCAGCGGTGCCGTTGCCAGTGCCTGAGCCGTCGCCACCGCCCGGGCCGCCTTTGCCATTACCGCCCAAGCCGCGCCCGCCGGGGCCGCCCGAGCCAGCACCAAAACCGCCGTTTTTACCCGGGCCCCAACCCGTATCGAGCGTACCGGAGCCGAACGGCACACCGCCAGGCGCATCCCCACCGCCACCCTTGCCCGAACCCTTGAGGCCCGTGCCGCTGCCTGCACCGAGCACGATCTGATCCGAGCGCAGGCCGCCCAGCGCATCGGCCACCGAGCTAATCGTGCCCAGCGTCTTTTTGATCTCGTCGCCCACGTCACTCGACAAGGCTTCGGACATGCCGCCCAAGCCCGCGCGGATCTCACCCGCCTGCTTGGTGGTGGTCTCTTTGCCGTTGCGCCCGAGTTTGCCCTCGGTGCCCGCGATCTTCTTCCCGCCGCCTTGTTCCTTCTTGTCCTTGGCGCCCGGTTCCTTGATGCCTTGGCCCTTGTCCTCCTCTTTGCCCGTGGTGGGCGGAGGCGTGGGCGTGTCTTCTTGCTTGAGGTTGAATTGCAGCTCGAGCTCTTGCTGACTGGTCAGCTCGAGCGGCTTGGGAATGCCTTGCGGCGTCGTGATGGCCCAAATCAACGCCAAGCCGCCGCCCACCGCGACCATCGCGAAGATGAACGACAAGAACAGCGCCCAATCCGGGCGACGCCGCCGCTTGATCACGGGCGCGGCGTGCGTGAACTGAAAGAAGACCGAAAAATTACCGTACTGAATCAGCCCATAGTCACCGGCCACGATCGGGATCGGCGCGCCCGAGCGACCGAGATCCGCCGGATTCTCACGGCGACCGCGCAGCAGCAGCTCACCGCCCGTCGCACCGCGCGCATCGAGCTCCCAACCCGTACCCACTGCGCGCACCGGAAAGTCCGCGACCTGCGAACCGTCTGGCTTGGCAACCAGATTGTCCTCACCGTCACTCAGTTTGAGCGATTGTCCGCTGTTCAGGTTCCGCACGGCGAGCACGGTCGTGCCCCACACGGCGGCGGTACGAAGCACGATCGGCAGCGGCTGGGGAGTGCTCATCGCAGCGAAGGATTGTTCCGAGTGTCAGACAATTCACGCATGAACGAGCGATGCCCCAAGAGCCCGGCATCGAACTCCGCCCGCACGCGACGAAGGAAATAAATGATCTGTGGCGACTTCAAGCGACTCTCCACCTCGATCGTGCCAAACTTGTAGGTCTTCACGCCCTCTTTCGATTCCTTCGTCTCCTTGACGGCAGCTGCCGCAGAAGCGTTAGGGGCGGGCTTCGTGGCGTTGGTTCCAGCGGCCTTTACGGCCCCCGGCTCGCCCTTGTCCGGCTTGGTCTCGGCCTTGTCGTCGTCCGCCTTGGCGTCCGCGCTCGGCGCCTCAGCCTCCGGCTCGACCTTCTTCGGACTCTTCTTGGCTGCTTTGCTCTGCGCAGCCGACCGCGGCTTGGCCTTGGGCGCGGCCTCCGCAGCCCGCGGCACGAGCAGCCAGCCGCTCAGCGCCACGCACAGCGTGCACGCCCCCAGCGCAGAAATCCGACGGCTCATGATCGCCTTCGAGCATACGCGCCTCGCCAGGCGAGATCCACATCCCGCCCTCCCTCGGCCCGTCGTTCGACGTCGTTACCGCGGGCAGATCACATCTCCCCACAAGCTCCTCGACCTACGCGCGCCAGTTGGCGGCGGCGTTCATCGCGGCGCTTTGGGCTTGCAGCATCTGCTCGTAGAAGGACGCGATCTTCTTCAGCATATCGCGAGCGTTCGCGACCTCGTCACTGGCCTCTTTCGACCCGCGACCCGCGCGGTCGGCGTTCGCTCCGGCTTCTTCTGCGTCCGCTTGAGCGAGCTTCTCCAGTGCCCCGTATTGGCCAGCGACGGCCGCGCCAGCACCGGCGAAAGACTTGCTCATGGCCAAAGACAGATCATTCCAATCCAACTTGCCCCGCACACACGTGGTCGTGCCCGCACCCACCTGACAAATGCCCTGCCCGATCTCTGACAGCCCTTCGGCCCAACCCTGAGCACGGATGTAGTCCGCCTGCTCGTGCAGCTTTTGCACCTTCAAATCTTCCTGCTGCGTGCGAAGCATGTCTTCCGCGCGTTGCGCTTGGCGTGCTGCGTCGCGGTCGCTTTGGCTTGCCAACGTCAGCAGCACGGTCAGTTCGGCGAGCAAATCACCACCGCTGGAAATGGATGGCAACGGCCTCGGCAGAGCCAACCGACCTTGGTCGTCTAGGCCCGCTGACATGACGGCCGTCGCCCCCCCCGCCGAACGGATCGCGCTTCCGCGATCGCTACTTTCTGCGCCTGAAATACTGATACTGCCGTCAATTCGAAGATTCATCACGCCCTCATCGTTGTGGTTAGTACCAAAGTCTCGGCTTTAGCCTTCAGCGCGCCCCGCAACGCCCCGAGCGTCGCGTCATCCGACTCCTGAGCAGCTTTCAAATCGGCTAGCATCATCAGCAAGAAGCGCTGAAGCCGCCCTTGAATCATTTGTGCTCCCGTCGCGTCAGCTAGGGCATCTGTTTGGTCCCCGGCGTACTGCTTCGAGGCTATCTTTGCAGCTCCCCCAGCGGCGGTAGCGGCACCGGAAGCGACGCTTGCAACGTCACCGCTCGTTGTAGCGACTTTCTGTAACGTCGACGCTTGAGCCACGCCGCTCCCAGCCCCAGCAACGAGCCCAGCCCCGCCGCTGCAAGCCGCGCCGCCAATGGCGAGCCCGACACCGATCCAAGAGGCCGTTCCCTCGTCCACACCCAACTTCGAAAGGACGTGGGCCTCACCCTCGACGAACGAAGCCGTGGAAAGCAGCGCGCCTGCCACCGCGATCACGCCAACGATCCCGGCCCCACCCGTGCCGACAGCAACCGCAACCGATCCGACGATCGCCGCCACCTTGCCGATATCGAGCGCGACACTCGCGAGACTATCCCAAAAACTGGAGTGCTCCGCAGCCTCAACGGCTTGCTTGATCGCCTCCAGCTCCTGCTTGTAAGCCTCATCGCGCATGCGCTGCGTATTCTCAATGGTCGATTTTCCACTGCTCACGTCGAGCGACTTTTGCTTGGAAACGAACAGATAGAGCCACGTCATGGCGTCCGTTTGCGCATCGCCGCCATTCGGCAGCGGCAATAGCTCGACCGCATCTGCCGTAGTCGCTGCGGCAGGCGATACCCCCGCAGCAAAGGACACGACCTGGCCCGACGAATTCTCAATGCTGAGCGACATGCCTTTTCCCCTCCGTCTGCACGAGCCGAATCAGTTCCTCATCGCGCGTTTCTTCAGCGACGTTCAACGCCGTGGCCACCGCGGCAACGGCGTCCGAATCGCGCTCCAGCCGAGCGAGTAGTCGTGCGCGCGCGAGGTGGCATCGAACCGACCCGGGCGCAGCCTCCGCTCCCCAAGCGTAAAGCTCGAGCGCGATGCGAGGTTGCTCGATCTTCTCGTGACACGCACCGAGGGCCAACCAGCCGCGCTCGTCGCTTGGAGCCGCGCGCAGCAACGTGCGAAACGCCAACGCCGCGTCAGCGTAGCGCTCCTGCGAATAGAGCCAAAAGCCGACGCCGTACAGCTTTTCGACGCTGTCCCCGACACTTGGCTCCTCTTTGCGCAATTGCGCCATGAAACCCGCTGGATCCATCACCAGGCTCCCTCAAACGTTCTTGACTATCGCGTCCAGAGCCTGGTCCATCTTCGACATCATGTTGGTCGTGAGCTGAACCGCGGTTTGGCGTTGCGACATCAGTTGTTGCAACTGAAGCATTTCGATCTCGGACCCGCTCTTGATGTTCTCCTGCATCTTGACGAGCCCGTCGATCGTCCCTTTCCACTCACCATCGTGTGGATAGTGCGGATTGGGAGCCACATTCTCACAGTACTGACGGTGCAGATCCTCGCAAAAGCTCGACAGCATTGCGCGACCAGGATCGCCTGGCGGCAGTGCGTTCACAGCAGCCGCAAGCGCATCCTCGCACTGCCCCCACTCCGCCTGGGACTGCGGACCCTTATCGCCAAACATTTTGAAGGCTTGTTCCGCAGTTTGAATCACTTGTCGACGGGTCAGAGCTGATTTTTGGTCGTCCATCCTGGTCTGAATATCGACATCGAGGTCTTGAAGCCGCGTCTGGCAATACATGAGGAGTGATTCGCCGGTCAGGTACTCGAAACCATCACCGGCGTTGATCGGAAGAGCGCTGGGAGCAGTGATGCCGCTCGTATTGTCGACTGAAAGGCCCATTTTTTTGCTCCTAATCTTTCTCTCGATTGATAAACTTGGCGTCTCAACAGCGATTGACCGACGGCAGGCCCATGCCGAACCCCGCGCGCACCATGCACACTTCGTCCAGCGCCTCGAGCAGCTCGGAACGCACTGCCAACTGGAGTTCGCCGAAACGTCCAACCGAGGAAAACGCCGCGTCGAGCAAACGAGACTGACGCTCGTAGGCAGACATGACCTCGTCCAGGGCAGGGCTGTTCGGCGCAGGGCCGCATACGGCGACCGTTGCTGGACAATCCACGAGCTCGCGTTTCTGGGGCGCTG
>DATEPG010000513.1:0-17594 GCA_035273265.1 Polyangiaceae bacterium | reverse complement strand
CTCTTGGATCATGTGTTGCGTGATCGCGCGTTGCGCCTCTGCTGGCTCGATCAGCGTCCAGACGTCGTGCTCCTTTTGGCCGCCGGCAGATTCGAGCAAGATGTCGGCGGCGCGTTCGGGCGAAATGGCGTCGAAGTGCCGGCCCGGTAGCTCGACCACCGCCGTGCGGGCGCGCAGACCCTCGAGCGTGCGCAGGATCTTGTTCAAGACCGTGCGGAACACCGGGTCGTTGAACTCGGATTGTTTGCCGATGCCGAACAGCAAGATCTTGTCGAAGGGCAGCTTGGGTTTGCCCGGCACGAGCAAAACTTCGCCGACCTTACCGGTCGCGAATCCGCCTTGGATCAGGCGCGAGATGCGACCGGCGAGGCGAAAATCCAGCAGCCCGGTGACGCCGTGCGGCGGACGTTCGTCGACCGCGATCGTGGAGACGATGACCTCGGTTCCGAGCAAGTCGAGCTTGCGCAACTCGGGGGTCGAGAAGCGAAGGTCCAAACCGCCTCAGCTCGCGTCGGGCTTCGGCGGCGCGGCAGACGCGCCGAGCGTGTCGCTCCGCCCGAGGTTTTCGGCGATGCGATCGAGCACGCCGTTCACGAATGCGCCGCTCTCCTCGGTGCCGAAGCGCTTGGCGACTTCGAC
Organism: Polyangiaceae bacterium; assembly: GCA_035273265.1. GTDB lineage: Bacteria > Myxococcota_A > Polyangia > Polyangiales > Polyangiaceae > PMG-095. The sequence continues at coordinate 16,955 of DATEPG010000513.1, read as the reverse complement.
CGCCTCATCCAAAATCACCGCACGCGGCACGTCAATGCGCGCGAGCAGCTCCCAGGCGCCCAGGCGCAGCACGTTGCGATCGACGCGCGTCATGCGCTCGAGCCGCCAATTTTGGCTGGCCTTTTTGATCTGCTCGTCGGTCTGCTCGAGATCACGCAGGACGCCGCGCACCAGGGCGTCCGCATAGGGACGGCCCTCGGCGTCCTCGGCCGGCAATTCTGCCCAAAAATCGGCGATCGCCCGCTCGACTTCGGTACCGCCGGCCTCGACCGCAAACAGCATTTGTAACGCGGCTTCTCGGGCCTGAGTACGTGCTCCCATCTTGGACTCGGGTCAGAACCCGGCTTCCTCGAGGGCCTGGCCGAGGGACACCAACTCGATCGCGGCCAGGGCCGCATCGACGCCCTTGTTGCCCGCCTTGGTACCGGCGCGCTCGATGGCTTGCTCGATGGTGTCCGTGGTTAGTACGCCGAATGCAACCGGGGTGCCCGAGGACAGCGCGACCTGCGCCACGCCCTTGGAGACCTCGTTCGAGACATGATCGAAGTGCGGCGTAGCACCGCGGATCACCGCGCCTAGCGCGATCACCGCGTCGACCTTGTCGCTATTGGCCAGGCGCGCACACGCGAACGGGATCTCCCAAGCGCCCGGCACCCGCACGATGGTGATCTTGGACGGGTCGGCACCGTGACGGCGTAGCGCATCGATCGCGCCTTCCACCAGGCGCTCGACGATGAAGCTGTTGAAGCGAGCGGCGACGATGGCAAAGCGGGTCCCTTTGGGGACGATCAGCGTGCCTTCCAGGGACTCGGGAGCATTCTCGGCGTTGGGCATGAAATTCCTGAAGCGGGCTTAGCAGGTTCCGTGTGGGGCGCGAATGCTAGCAGCATCACGGAGCACTGCAGCGCTCATGCCGGACGTTGCATGGAAATCAACGGCACACTCTCGACGAGTTCCAGCCCGTAGCCTTGAATGCCGGCGATTTTCCGGGGATTGTTGGTCAAGAGCCGAATCTTGCACAGCCCGAGTTCGCGCAAAACTTGGGCCCCGAGGCCATACTCGCGGAGGGTGCCGCCGTGCGGGCGCGTTGCTGCCGGGGCAGCAGCCACTGGGGCGGCGGCACTGCCCGGCGAGCTCTTGGGCTCGATGCGGCGCAGCAAGCGCTCGAGATCGTCGCGCAAATCCCCTTGTGGGGGCAGGTACACGATCACACCGCTGCCCTCTTGCTCGATGGCGTCGATCGCTTCGTCCAAGTGTTTCGCGCCGTCACCGCTGGTGGAGGTGAACACGTCGGCCAAAGTGGAGCCAGCGTGCATGCGGCACAGCGTCGCGCGGTTGCCGTCGAGCTGACCCTTGACCAAGGCCAAGAATTGACGCTTCTCGAGCACGGCCTCGAACACGATCGCGTGCCACGGGGTGCCCGTGCGATCGAGTACGATGTCACCCACCGAGAGCCGCGTCACCAAGTGCTCGGTTTGCAGGCGATAAGAAATCAAGTCGGCGATGGTCAGGATGCGTAGTCCGTGACGGACCGCAAACGTCTCGAGATCCACCATGCGCGCCATCGTGCCGTCGTCGTTGATGATCTCGCAGATCACGGCGGCTTCGTTCAGTCCGGCGAGCCGCGCGAGATCGACGGACCCTTCGGTTTGGCCGGCGCGCACCAGCACGCCACCACGGCGCGCTTGGAGCGGCATCACGTGGCCCGGCACCACGATGTCCGACGGCTGCGCGCGCGGGCTACTCGCGACGCGGATCGTGTGCGCGCGATCTTGCGCGCTGATGCCCGTGGTCACGCCCTCACTGGCCTCGATGCTGACGGTGAACGCCGTACCCAAGCGCGGGCCGTTGCGGCCGGGCGCGGTCATCAGCGGCAATTCCAAGCGCTCCACCTGTTCTTCGGTGAGCGTGAGGCAAATCAAGCCGCGGCCGTGCATGGCCATGAAGTTGATCGCCTCGGGCGTGACGCGATCGGCCGCGAGCGTCAGGTCGCCCTCGTTTTCGCGATCTTCGTCGTCGACCAAGATCACCATCTTGCCCGCGCGAATGTCGTCCAAGGCGGCGCGTACGCGCTCCAAATGCTCGGGCAGAATGTCGAGCCCGCGGTTCACAATCGGCTGCATCGTCTCGGTTTTCATGAATTTCCGGGTCGGTCGTAGCCCGCCTGGCGCAGCGCGTCCGAAAGGCCCGCCTCGCTGTTGCCCGCGCTGACTTCGAGGTAACGCACCGCATAGCGTGCCAACGTGTCCACTTCGAGATTGATCGACTCGCCCGGCCTGAGCTCACCGAGAGTGGTCACCGCAAGCGTGTGCGGGATCACCATCACCTCGAGGACGCGATCGGTAACCGCGTTCACGGTCAGCGACACACCATCGAGCGTGATCGAGCCCTTGGCCGCGATGAAGCGCGAAAGCTCACGCGGAAAGCCGACCGACAGCCGTTGCGCCTCACCTGCCGGCGCCACGCGCAAGAGCTCCGCCACTGCGTCCACGTGGCCGCTCACCAGGTGACCGCCCAAGCGATCACCGACCTTGAGCGCGCGTTCGAGATTCACCGCTGCGCCGATGGGCAGCGCGCCCAGCGTGGTCTTGCTCGCGGTCTCCAGCGAGACATCGGCTTCGAAAGCGCTGTCGTCCGCGCTGACGCTGACGACCGTCAAGCACGCCCCACTCACCGAAATGGACTCGCCGAGCGTGAGCGGACCCAGGTTGCCCGCTATGGAAAGCCGGTACCCGGGACCGCGACGCGAACGGCGCGCGAGGTTGCCCTTGAGCTCGACCAGACCCGTGAACATGATTTCGAGGCTGACATAGCACGAGAAAAGCCGGCACATGTTGGGTTCGTCGTGCTCTGGCTTGCGCCTGCCGGCCCTGTCGGGGAAAACAGCTGCCGTGCTCAGCGGGTTCCGGAACGAATGCAGTCGCGAAGCGCCAGCTCCGTTGCGCTTTCGCCGGGCCGTGATCGCCCTCTTCGCGGCGCTCGCGGCCGGCGCCTGCGGGCCCAGCGTGCAATCGATCTACGAAGGCAACGTGCGCTTCGAGCATTGCTACCGACTCGACTTGGAGGTCGACACGGCGCCCACGCATCGCCTGGCGTGTTGGACCGAATGGCTCGGCATGTACACCTACGGCCAGCCGCGGGATCGCGTCGAGTACGCGCGCCGACGGACGCACGCTTTCGCCAACGGTGATGTCGATCGACCGAAGCTCGACACCGGCGATGCCAAGAAGGCCGAAGCGCGTCAGTTTTACTTGGTGGTACCCGCACCCACCAGCGTTCACGCTCCGCCCCCTCCGATCGCGACGCGCTGGTATGCAGATGCCGGCGCGGCGCCGACGGCACCGACGGCACCGAGCACTGAACAAGTGGCTGCACCGCAGGACAAATGCAGCGAGGCGTGCCGCGACGCGCTCGCGAGTTGCCAGCGCTCCTGTGGCGCGCCCGACGCCGGAAAACCGGAGCCCGCCTGCAAGATCTGCGACTCGGACTACAAGACCTGCATGAAGCGTTGCTTTCAGTAGAGTGACCGAGTGACCGAAGCGGACGAGCGAAAACGCTCGAAAAGTCCAACACGGTCAGAATGAGACGCTCTGCAACACAGCAAACAGCCGTCCGCGAGCGCGGACACAATGCCAAACAGCGATTAAGTTGACGCCTTGTACACGCCTCCGGTAACCAGTGTGGCAGCACGATGACGCGGCACCCAGCACTCAGCGCGCTTTCTCCGGCCTTGGCCACCCCTCTCCCGAGGGTGCTCCGTCCCCAGCGCGCAGTCCCTTCCGACGCCGTCCGCCCGACGCGCGCCGAAGTGAACCTGGCGCATCTGCGGCACAATTTGCGGTTCGTGCAGCGCGCGGCAGGCGGCGCTGCCGTGTGGGCCGTGCTCAAGGCGGACGGCTACGGCCACGGCGCAAAGGCGGTGGCCCGTACACTCGAGCGCGCCGGCGCGAACGGCATCTGCGTCGCGCTCTTGGAGGAAGGCATCGAGCTGCGTGAAGCCGGCATCCAAGTGCCGATCCTGATCACCGGCGGTTACTACGGTCGCGCCTGGGGTGAGCTGCTCCGTCATGATCTCACGCCCGTCGTCCACGATCCCGCCCAACTGGAAGCGATCGCCGATGAAGTGAGGTTCGCCGGCTCCGAGCCGCACGCCATTCACGTCAAAATCGACACGGGCATGGCCCGCCTGGGCATCCTCCCGGCTGACGTGAGCGCGATGGGCAAAGCCCTCCATCGCTTCCCCGAGGTGAGGCTACAGGGCTTGATGACCCACTTCGCCTGCGCTGATTCGTCCGATCCCGAGTCGATCGATCGTCAGCTCGATCTGTTCGAAGACGCCACGCTGGCCCTGCGCAAAGAGGGCATCACGCCCGAGCTACGCCACGCGGCCAATAGCGCTGCGCTGCTCAAGAGCCCCCGCTCTTGCTACGACGTCGTTCGCCCTGGAATCGCCCTGTTCGGCGTCGAACCCAGCGCCGGCCTGTGCCCAGAGCTGCGCCCGGTGATGCGCGTGCGCAGTGAAATCGCCGCCTTGCGCGATCTGCCCGCCGGCGCACCCGTCGGTTACGGCGCGACCTTCCTCACCACCCGCCCGAGCCGTATCGCGACCGTCCCCGTGGGCTACGCGGACGGCTTCTGTCGTGGCCTCTCCAACCGCGGCTTCCTGCTGGTGCGCGGCAAGCGCGCTCCCGTCGTCGGCACCGTGAGCATGGACATGACCATGCTCGACGTCAGCGAAATCAGCGACGTCCGCGTGGGCGACGAATGCGTAGTGCTCGGTCCGCAAAAAGGCCCCCTCGGCCAAGACGAAATCACCGCCGCAGAAATCGCGCGCACCCTGGGCACCATCCCCTGGGAAATCCTGACCGACATCTCGCGCCGCGTGCCGCGCTTTTACCGCGAACCGTAAGCAGACCGCCGCAGCGCGCCCAACGCGAGCGCGCCAGCGGCTGCGTCTGACAAAGGGTGGTACGCTTAGCTTCGAATCAGCGCGTTCACCCGGGCGGCGCAGATGAAATCATTTTCGGTTAGGCCCCCGGCGTCGTGGGTGGAGAAAGTGACGCTGCATTTGTTGTAACTGACCACGAGATCTGGGTGGTGGTCCTCTTGGTTGACGATGTACGCGAGCGCGTTGACGAAGGCGATCGTCTCGTAATAGTCAGCAAACTTGTAGTCTTTGCTGATCTTGGCGCGCGTTTCGTCGAGCTTGTAGCCGGGCACTTCACTGAGCAGCGCTTCGACTCGCCCCGGATCGAGCTTGGATGCGTTGTGAATGCTGCGCTTATCGGTAAGTGACATGGCAAGGCCTCCTCAGCTGGTTTGGCGACGCGCCTAGTGTCCAGCAAGCGCTGGGGTTCGTCGAGCAAGCTAGGCGTCGAATAGAAGCGGGTCCGAGCGCGACTTCCCGCCCCTTGGCCGGCTCGTGGCCGGCGGCTTGTCGGGCGCCTTCCGCCGGCGAGTGCGCCGATCAGCGCGGAAACGGGCATCCGGCCACAGGGCCAAGCATTTTTCCCGGTGTTTCAAATATTTCCCGCCCCTTGACGGATCAGTCGGCGCATGGTGACCTGCCTAGGTCGCGAAGCGACTCTGCCCCGTCGATGCGGGATGTCCGTGATCGAGCAGGGGAAGATTGGCCCGAGTGGGCCAGCTCGAGGTGGAGACGCTCCACCTCCCCAACAAACTTTTTCACTTTTTCGCCCCCTCCAGAAATCCCCGTGTCTTGCCCCCGCACGCAAGCTCGACTGTCGCACCTCCCTGCGTCCCTACCGGTTTCACCGGTTCGAGGCCACGCTCGGGTGCGATTCGCTGCGCGGTCCGGCACGATTCCGCTCTTCGAGCCGAGTCGTCTCCCGCCTCCGCGCTGATCTTGTCTACCTAGCGTTCGCGCTCAAAATCTGGGGTTTTTGCGACGTGGCACCCGGAAGCCATGCCCCGAAATACTCTCGTTATCAATTGTGACATTCGTGAAACCCGCGTCGCCCTGATCGAAGAAGGGATCATCGCCGAACTCCAGATCGAACGCGCTGCAGCGCGGGGAACCGTCGGCAACATCGTACTCGGCCGCGTGACCCGCGTGTTGCCCGGGATGCAGGCAGCGTTCATCGACGTCGGCATGGAGCGCGCCGCGTTCTTGCACGTCGAAGATCTGATCCGCCCCGACGATTTCGAGGCGTATTTGTCGGGCTCGCGTCGCCACGAAGACGCCGAACGCTTCTCCAAGGGCGATGGCGGTAAGCGCCATCAGGCAGGCGCGTCTGCCGGAGACGGCGAAGCGCATGACCATGATCACGACCACGACCACGACGCCGAAGAAGAGGACGACGAGGACGACGAGGACGTGAGCGAGGCCGAGGACGCCGCGGAGGGCGACGAGGACACCGCCGCGCCCGCCGAAGAAGCGGACGCCGAGTCCGGCAGCGCCGAAGAAGAAGAGGAAGAAGAGGAGCCCGAGGAAGAAGTGGAGCAAGACGACGCCGAAGAAGACGAAACGATCGTCCAAGGCGTCGTCATAGAAACCGCGGTCGACTCCTCCTGGGACAACGAGGGCGACGCTTCATCCGTGATCGTGGAGGTCAATACCGAGCCGGATGGCGACGACGAGGACGACACTGAGGCCGATGGCGAGACCTTAGTCGCCGACGGCGGCGGCGCTGTGCCGGGCGCCGCTGACGCCCCAGGCGAAGATGCCACGCGCCGCCGTCGTCGCCGTCGTCGCCGTCGCGGCGGACGCGATGCGGTCGAAGGCGCAGCGCCCGCTGCCGTAGTGGTCGCACCAGTGGTGGTGCCCGTGGCGCGCCCCGCGGCGCCCGCCCGCGTCAATGGCAGCCCCCGTGAACCCCGGGCAGAAGCCCGCGGCGGACGCGAACGCAGCGAACGCAGCGAACGCAGCAGCAAAGACCGCAACGCGCGTGGTGGGCGCAACCAGAGCAGCAGCCGCGATCGTCGTCCGGGCAGTGGCAGCAGCAGCGCGAGCAGCACCAGCAAGCCGACCAGCCGCGTGTCCCGCTCGGTGCCGATCACCGAGGTCGTCAAAGAAGGCGATGAGGTGATCGTTCAAATCTCCAAAGAGCCGATTGGCACGAAGGGCGCCCGCGTCACCAGCCACGTCTCGCTGCCCGGTCGCTACGTCGTTTACTTGCCCACGGTCGAACACGTCGGAGTTTCGAAGCGCATCGGTTCGGCGCGAGAGCGCGCTCGCTTGCGCGACGTGGTCGAGCCGATGAAGCCGCCGACCGGTGGCATCATCGTACGTACGGTCGCCGAGGGTCTCACGAAGAAGTCGCTCAAGGCGGACATCGGCTACTTGGTGAAGCTGTGGGAAGACGTCTCGAACAAGAAAGAGGGCGCCAAGGCGCCCGCAGTCTTGTGCACCGAGCTGGATCTGGTGCTGAAGACGGCCCGCGACCTGTTCACCGACGACATCGAGAGCATCGTGATCGACGACAAGGAGCAGTACCTGCGCCTGGTCCGCTTCGTCGAGATGTTCATGCCCACGCGCGTGAAAGACATTCAGTACTACAACGGCGACGAGCCGATCTTCGATGCCTACGGGATCGAGGACGAGATCGCCCGCGCTTTGAGCCGTAAAGTACCGCTACCGAGCGGCGGCTACCTGATCATCGACCAGGCCGAAGCGCTGACCGCGATCGACGTGAACACCGGCCGCTACGTCGGCAAAGGCAGCCGCGATTTGGAGGAGACCGCGTTCAAGACCAACTTGGAAGCCATCGAAGAGATCGCTTACCAGCTGCGCTTCCGCAACATCGGCGGCCTGGTGATCTTGGATTTGATCGACATGGACGTCTCGCACAACCGCGAGAAGGTCTGGCGCACACTCGAAACCCTGCTCGCCAAGGACAAAGCCAAGACCACCATCAATCGCATCAGTGAGCTTGGGCTGCTCGAAATGACGCGCAAGCGCACGCGCGAGAGCCTGAACCGCACGATGCACGAGACTTGCTTCTACTGTGACGGCACCGGCCAAATCCAATCGCGCACGACCATCGCCTACGAAATTTTGCGCCAGATCCGCCGAGAGAAGTCGACTCTGTCGGGCTACTCGGTGCTGGTCAACGCCCACCCCGCGGTGGTCGATCTGATGCAAGGCGAGGAAAAGGCCGCGGTGGTCGAGGCCGAGAAGCGCTACATGCGGCGGATTGAGTTCAACCCGCGCCGCGAGTATCACATCGAGCAATTCGATCTGCAGGGCAAGTAGCCCTGAGCGCCGGAACCTGCGAATCGGAGTCTAGGCATTCGATTCGCAGGCTTGAAGCTCAGCGAAAATTGCAGGAAATCGCCAGGACCAAAAAGAGACCCTCGAGTCGACCGGCAGTGAGCCGAGCTCGAGTCTCGAAATCGAATGCGAGACGGGTGCTCGGCTCACCCGCCGTGACGTCAGGCAGTATCGACCCGGTACCCGGGTGCCCAGGGCTGATTGTGGATCTGGATGCGCTCTGGGCTGAGCTCGCCCGCTTGCGCGACGAAGCTTAGGTCCGCAGCACGCAGGGTGTGGTCGCGCTTGCGCGGCGGTCGAGATCGCGATAACGCCACGCACTCGCGAAAACGCGCTCGCTCACCCAAATGAAGCATCTCAAGCGGGCTTTTGTGGCTGCGGTTGCCTGCACCAGCGTGTGTTCGCTGCCAGCACCTGCCAGGGCGGAGGTGCCCGCGGACGCGCCGCCGGCTCCGACGCGCAGCTGGTGGCTGGCCGCGACCTACGACCTGCTGCTCACGTCTGCTTTCGATCCGAGCTCGCGGCACGGCTTGGGCGCGAGCGCAGCCTACGAATTTCACTTATCTCCGCGCTTCAACCTCGGGCTCGGCTTGGCCTATCGCCTCTATCCCGGCAGCCAGGCCACCCACCAAATCGGCTACGGGACGACGCTCAAGCACTTCTTCAGCAACCAATGGGCGACCGCCGACGGCTTCTATCCCTTCCTCAGCTATGGGCTCCTGCTGCAGCAGTCGCAAGTTTCGGGACGCGAGGGCAGCGCCACCTCACACGACACTCGCTTGGGCGCGGGCGCGGTCTTTCGCACCTCGGGCATTGCTTGGTTCGTCGATCTGGGCGGCCACTACAGCCGGCTCGGCTTCTTCGATCGCAAGAGCACCGGGATCCCCTATCTCGAAGCGCAGCTCGGCTGCGTGCTCCCATTCTAGCTTCGGCCGAAGCCTATGGCGCCGCGAGAAGTGCGCTCAGACTGGCCTGAATTCGCCTGCGATCGACATTGGCACCCGAGAGAGCCTAGTCTCCGGACTGAGCGAGCCTCGAAGGCCCCGATCACGAGCGTGAAATTGCCATGACGAACGCGCGCAAATCCGAGCGAGTCACGATCAACAAGGAGTTCGATACCTTCGATCAGTTCATCGAAGAGTACGTGACCAACATCTCGCGCTCGGGTGCGTTCGTCAAAACGAGCACGCCTTTGCCAGTCGGCACCGAGGTCGACTTGCGCTTCACGGTCGTGATGGACGGCATCGAGACCATCGAGGGCATCGGTGAGGTGGTGCGCGTGGAGACGGACCCAGCAGGGATGGGCGTCGTGTTCAAAGAGCTGAGCGGCTACTCCGCGCAGTTGATCGAGAAGCTCTTGACCGTGAAGAACGGCTGAACCGCAGGGCCCGGCCGCGGGGCACGGACCGGCAGCGAAGCTGACAGCCCTTTTCGAGCTGCTGGACTGGGTTTAAGCCCCCAAAATCCGAGCCTCGCACCCCGGAACAAGCGCCCAGTACCCGCCAATCCTTGCACAGCCCCGCGTTTCGGCTTAAAAGCTGCGCCCCCATGTACATCCCCACCAAGACCCCCCGCAAACTCGACCGCAAGCGCTCGAAGCGCCTCCGCTCCAAGACCGCCGCCAAGAACCGCGGCCGCCGCGAACAGCTCAAGAAGTAGTTCTTCACCCCGAGGGTGAACGAGCTCGCGCTGCTTCTCGGGATTTAGAACTCGTCGTCCGTGGACGACGAGTTGCCGACCACGCGTGACGCGGTGTCGTAGTTGAAGCCGGCGCGAGCCATGGCCATCAGATCTTTGCGACGGTACGCCTCGCGAACGTCGGCCTTTCGGTGTGGGCCCAAGCGTCGCCTGCGCGCGAACGCTCGCGCGGCCTCGAGCTCGACGCTTGCCGATTCGCCGCGCGGTAAGAGCTCCTGCACGACTTCGGCGGGGATGCCGCGAGCGCGCAGCTTCTGCTCGATCATGCGGCCAGACATGCCGCGATCGCGCTGGCGTGCGGCGAAGTTTTTGGCGAAGCGCTGGTCGTCGATCAACCCGGACGACTGATAGCGGAGCAGCAATTCCTCGACGATCGCCGGCGCCGCTGCGGCCTCGGCTACGCCCGCGCGCGCGGCCTTGGCGATGCGCTCGGTCAGCACCTTGCGCAGCCGCGCCACCGAGCAATCGAAGCGCTCCAAGTAACGCAAGGCCGCGCCTTCGAGCCCGACGCGTGTGACGTTCGGCGGTCGCGGCGGGCGCGATGCGCGATCGAGCTTCGGCTTTTCTTTCCCGAAGCCAGGCACGGCGAACGCCTCAGCCGCCGCGCTTGAGCTCGTTCAGAACCAGCTTGCTGACCGCTTTGAGCGTGTCGAACACGCCCACGCCGCTGCGCGCGTTGGCTTCGAAGTCCGGTACGTTCATCGGGTTGATCAACGGGCGCAGCTCCTCCACCGAGACTGCATTCGGCAGGTCGCGCTTGTTGTACTGGATGACGTACGGGATCTTCTCGAGCGAGTAGCCTTGCTCGGCCAGATTGGTGCGTAGGTTCTCCACGCTCTCTTCGTTGGCTTCGAGCCGCTCCATCTGCGAGTCGGCGACGAAGATCACGCCATCGACCCCCTTCAGGATGAGCTTGCGGCTGGCGTCGTAAAACACTTGGCCAGGCACCGTGTACAGGTGGAAGCGAGTCTTGAAGCCGCGGATCTCACCCAGCGAGAGCGGCAAGAAGTCGAAGAACAGCGTGCGCTCGGTCTCGGTCGCGAGGCTGATCATCTTGCCTTTCGCGTCCGGATTGGTGCGCTCGTAAATGTACTGCAGATTCGTCGTTTTCCCGCACAGCCCAGGCCCGTAGTAGACGATCTTGCAGTTGATCTCGCGGGCCATGTAATTGATGAAACTCATCGCCCGGCGCCTCAGTCGTTGAAAAGGTTGTCGATGTCCTCGTCGGTAATCTCGGCAAACGGCGAGTCGCTACCCGGCTCGTGAACCTTGCTCAACAAGGCCTCGAAGATCCGGTTCAGCTCATCGCTGGCTTTGCGGACGCGCAAGCGAACCAAGCCGAGGCTCGACTTCGAGTCGAAAATCACGACCAGAATCACGCGGTTGCCGACCAACTGGATGTGGATGTTGGCCTTTTCACCCTCGTGGAATTGAGTCGCGAATTCGTTTTCGCGAAGCAATTTGGCGATACCCCCGGTGGCGGCAATGTTGCCGGCAGTGAGGGATGCAAGCGACGTGGTGTCGATGTTGTCGACCTCTCCACTCGCCGCGATGAGCTGACCGTTCTTATCGACGATGAAGACGACTTTGGCGTTCGCTTCCCGAACCAGTCGGTCCACGACCGTCTGGATCTGGTTGAACTCCTCCTCGTACATCACCATCTGGGGATTGACCATCGCGAGCCTCCGCTAGCCGTCCGCAACATGTGTCGGCGACTAGCTCTCCAAGTCACAAATCTGGCGAGAAACCTGAGCCATCAGTTCTATCTGAGCACCCTCAGACCCACAAGTCCGTTGTCTCAACAACGACAGCGCCCGGCGGCGCATCTGCGCTCGGCCGCGCTCATACCGCCCTCTCACGCCCTCTCACGCCCTCTTACCCCCCTGCTCGCGCGACTTAGCCAATGTGGGTAAATTTCGAATCTGGCCGGCCGGCGCAGGCGTGGGAATAAAAAAGTGACTGACTGGGCGGCGCGCCAGCTCCGATTTCCGGCCCAACCGGATCGCCAAGCGGTAAAGCTAAGCCCGTGGAAAACAGGCCGGCCCAAAGATCGACTGTCCAGGCGTTCGCAATTCTCGTGGGCGCACTGTGCGTGTCTGCGTTCGCGCACGCCGGACAAACCACCTTTCATCGAGACCTGAAAGAGCTGACGAAGCAGCTCGATGGCGCGCGGGGTCCGGAAGTGTATGCAACGCTGCGCAAGATCTGGGGCACCTGGGACCGCGCCGATCCGAGTCACGTGGAAGAGGCGTTGCGAGCCGCCACCCGCGACGCGCACCTGAGTGCCCCCGCACGCGCATACGCCGGCACGCTCTCGGCGCTGGGCCGCGCGCGGCGCGGCGATCTGAAGGCCGCGCGTGATTCGATCCGCGCGCTCGGTTACGTCGATCAGTGGCAGATCGTCGGCCCCTTCGACAACGAGGGAAAAGCAGGACTCGACACGCCGAGCGGGCCGGAGCCCGAGCTACTGCAGGCGATTGTGCCAGGCAAGGCGTACACCGGGAAGGAGCGCCCCGTGCGCTATCGGCCCGTCCCAGCGGTGTTTCCGTATGGTTACCTGGACGCCGGCTCGCTCGTGCGCCCGGAATCGAAAGTATGCGTGTTTGCGACCACTTTCGTGAGCGCGCCCAAAGCCAAGCGCAAGCTGAGCGTGTGGGCCGGCGCAGGCGGTTCGTTCAAGCTGTTCTGGAACGGCGATCTGGTGCTGCAAGACAGCGCGTACCGCGGCCACGACTACGACCGGTCGGCGACTTGGGTCGACCTCGAGGAGGGTCCGAACCAGCTCACGATCAAGCTTTGCGGCGACGACTCCTCGCCGGTCGGTTCGGTGCGCGTGGCCGGTCCGGATGGGGCGCCAGACGCGTCCCTGATCTTTTCCAATGATTTGCTGCAGAGCCAAGCCTTCGCCAAGGCCTTTGCCAAGAAAAAGCCGAACGAAAAGCTGCGCGCACCCGCCGGCCCCGAAGGCCCGATCCAACTATTTCAAAAGCTGACCATCGGCAAAAAAGCCGCGCCCGCGGCGCTCGAAGCCTATGCGCGTTACTTGGCCGACACCGGCGGCGATGACCCGGCACGCCACGAAGCACGCGACTTCGCGAAGCAGGCAGCGGACGCCGAGCCCACGGTGCGCCGAGCGCTGCTGGCTGGGCGTTTGGCCGAAGACCGCAACCAATCCGGCGAATGGATCAAGAAGGCCGAAGCTCTGGCTGCGCGCGAGCCGCGACCGAACCGCGACGTGCTTTTGGCGCGCGCGTTGGATCGCCGCACGAGCCCCAATTGGCGGGACGCGTTTCCGTATTTCGATCGAGTCCTGGCGCTCGATCCCGATGACGCCTTGGCTCTGCGTGGGCGCGTCGAGCTGTACAACCTCGCCGGTTTGCCGCGCACCGCCCTGGCAACACTCGAGAGCGCGGTCGCACGCAACCCGAACTCCGTCAATTTGCTGAATATGTACGCTTCGCAGCTGCGCATGCTGGGGCGCGCCACCGAGGCGGGCGAAGCCGATAACCGTTATTCGGCGCTTCGCTTCGATGACGCAGGGTTCATCGGCCAAAAGATCGAGCTGGCGACTGCACGGCGCGATCGCGCTGCCGCCGAGCGCTGGGTCGATCGCCTGCTCGATACCCACCCGGACGGGCTTTGGGCGCTGGCCTTGGCCGCGCGCACCTATCGCTCGCTCGGTCAGCCCGAGCGGGCAGTCGCCGCCTACCGCCGGGCACTCTTGCTTGCGCCGGAAGATACCGGGTCGCTACGCGCTCTGGCGGAGCTCGATGGCGAGCTCGGGCGCAAGGATGAACAGCTGGCGCTATTGCGCGACATTTTGCGCATTCGCCCGCAGGACAAAGACGTGCGCGACTACGTGGAGCACCTCGAGCCGCAAAAGCTGCGCGCGGACGAGGCCTACGCCTGGGAATCGAGCAAATTCCTGAAGCTCCGCCACGCCCCTGCCAATGGGCAAAACCGCCGCGTTTTGCGAGATCTGACGGTCTCCACCGTGTTCGAAAACGGGCTCTCCAGCTCGTACCGGCAGATCGTGTTCCAACCGCTGACCGACGCAGCCGCCGCGGCCGCCCGGCAATACGGGTTCGGTTACGAAGCGGACAGCCAACTAGTTCAGCTGCGCGGCGCGCGCGTGTACCGCGGTGACGGTCGCGTCGACGAGGCGATCGAATCAGGTGAAGGCCCCGCCGACGATCCATCCATTGCCACCTACACTTCTGCGCGCACCTTTTACATTCAGTTCCCGCGCTTGGAGCCGGGGGACGTGGTCGAGCTCCGCTACCGCGTCGACGACGTGACGCCCAGGAACGACTTCGGCAATTACTTCGGAGAGATCACCTACCTGCAGGGAACCGATCCGGTACAAAACGCCGAGTACGTGCTGATCACCCCAAAAACACGCACCTTCTACATCGATCAGAACGTGCCGCAGCTGGTCCAACGCAGCGAAGTGATCGGCAACCAAAAGCTCTATCATTTCTTCGCCGCGCAAGTGGCAGCCGTCGCGCCCGAGCCCGCCATGCCGCCGCTGCAGGAGGTTTTGGGCTTCGTGCACGTGTCGACCTACAAGGATTGGAAGGACCTGGGCCGCTGGTACTGGGGCCTGGTCAAAGATCAGTTCGACTTGGACGACGAGACGCGGAAGCTGGCCAAGAAGATCACGCTCGGTAAAACCACGGACGTCGACAAGGTCAAAGCGGTCTACGAATGGGTGACCAAGAACACGCGCTACGTGGCGCTCGAGTTCGGCATCTACGGCTACAAGCCGCGCCGCTGCGTGCAAACCGTGGCCCGCGGCTGGGGCGACTGCAAAGACAAGGCCACGGTGATTGCCACGCTCTTGAACGAGCTCGGCATCAAGACCACGATGGTCGTGCTGCGCACGCAAATGAAGGGTGATTTTCGCTCCAGCATCGCCAGCTTCGCGCCCTTCGATCACGCCATCGCCTACGTGCCTTCGATGAATCTGTACCTGGACGGTACGGCCGAACTCACCGGCATCAACGAGCTGCCCCGGATGGACATCGGAGCTTTGGGCCTGCTCGTCAACGAGGGCAACACCGAGATGACACACGTGCCGAACGTCGCGCCCGAGAAAAATTTCGTGCGACGCGAGGTCAAAGCGCAATTGTCCAAGGGGGGCGAGGCAAAGCTCGAATTCGACTACGCGACGGGCGGCTTCAACGCCCCGCAATGGCGCAGCCAGTACCAATCGGAAGCCACGCGCAGCGAGCGCATCAACAACGACCTAGGCCGCGAGTTCCCCGGCTTCGAAATCGCCGCCGGCAACCAGGGCATCGTGACCAGTGATCTGACCCAGGTCGAAGGCCCCGTGCAGATCAAGGTGCGCGGGGCTGCTCCGTCCTTCGCGCGCCGTGAAGGCAACCAGCTGAGTATGGCAGTGACCAACTCGTTCCGGCTCACGCCGAGCTACGCTTCGCTCTCTCAACGCCGGCACGACGTGCGACTGCTGGCGTTTTCCACGCTCGAAGATCAGTACACCATCAAATTGCCGCCCGGCTCCAAGGTCATTTCGGCCCCGAGCAACGCGACGCAAGATAGCCGCTTCGGCTCCTATTCGGTCAACGTGCAGACCGATCACGATCAGATCACCGTCTCCAGCCGCTTAGTAGTGAAAGTGGAGCGCGTGACCCCCAAAGACTATCCGGCATGGAAGAGCTTCTGCGAAGCGGCCGACCGCGCCCTCAGCCCCCGATTGGTAATCGAGTGATGCGTCTGCCGTCCCGCCCTCATATCGCGGCTTGGGTGCTATGCCTGGGCCTGTTTGGCAGCTGCGCTCCGCACGCCCAAACCACCAAATCGGAGAGCGTCGCCAGCCTGCGCAAGAGCGCCGATGGCAGCTCGGACTCCGCGCTCGTCGGTCGCTGGCTATTGGCCGAATTGATCGCGGAAGGCGGCAAGGCCGAGCGCGCGACGCGCGCCAAAGCTCGGCTCGAGCAGCTCGGAGCGAAGGACATAGTGGGCCAGTTCGCGCTCGCGCTCGAGGCTTCCAGCCACGGCCAGTTCAGTGTCGCCTCCGAGCGATACTTACAAGCGCTCAAGGCCGCGCGTGAATCGAACGACGAACGCGCGCCGTTCGTCGCTTGGTACGCGGCACACCAGGCGGTCGCGTTTCGTCACAACGTCAAGGATCTCTGGCAGCATTGGAAGCCGTTCGTCGAGAGCACGCTGAAGGATCCTCGAAATATCGGCTGGCGCGCCCGAGAGGAGCTGGTCGATTGGTGGCGGCTGGAAGCCTATCAAGAAGCGCAGAAGGGCTTCGACGACTCGGCCGCCGATTTGCATGGTTGCGTGAGCAAGCTCAGAATCGCGGGGCCCTTCGGGCGCAACGTCGCGAGCGACGCGCTTCGCTCATTTCCTGCGGAATTGCCCGGACCTTGGGCGCGGCGTTGGGATCCCGATCCGGCGGTCGGCGAGGCGCCCCGAGTGCTGACGGTGAAGCGCACGGGCTGCAGCTTCAGCATCGACGAGCCGGTCGGACCCGGGCTGTACTATGCCGAGACGTACTTGGATTTGCCTCAGGCCGAGGAGGTGTTGATTGCACCCCAGAGCACCTTCGCCGTCTGGGTCGACGACCAGCTCGTGCAACGCAAAGATCCGCGTGAATGGGGGGTATGGACGCGGCTCGGCGTGCGCGTGAAGCTCGGGCGTGGGCGGCATCGCGTGCTGCTCAAGGTCGGCGAGCCGCAGGTCGTGCTGCGCTTTCTGCGGCCTGACGGTCGCCCGCTCGCCGCCAGCGTCTCGGACGACCCGACGAGCCCGTATTCAGTCGTACCGCCCGAGGTATCTCCGGGCGCCAACGTCTTCGACGCGTTGATCAAGAACGGCACATTGACCGACCCCGGAGATGACCTGCTGCGGTTTACCGGCGCGTTCTTGGCCAATTTGGAGGGCCAGGGCGACGTGGCGTCGGTCATGCTCGAGCCGCTGCTCAAAGATCCGACGCGCGCGACCGGCGTGGTGCTCGACGCGGCGGCCGGCTTTGGTTCGAGCGATCCGATCT
>DATEPG010000512.1:0-2011 GCA_035273265.1 Polyangiaceae bacterium | reverse complement strand
GCCGCACTCGGTGGGCACATCAAGTACGCTGGCAACCCTGGTTGGCTGACGCTGGCACGAGGTCACGACAAACTGGCCACGCTCACCGAAGGATGGCGAGCTGCAAAATTGCAGCACAGTAGTGATCAACGATGAGCGTGCGCGAACAACTTTTTCTGTGCGGCGAAGGATGTCTCCTGGGGGCGAGCGCTCATTCTGGACCGTCGCCGCGCGCCGAATCATGAGATTGGGCAGATTGGGCACGGGCGGGTTCACGGGATCAGTGACGGAAGTGGCGGATGTTGGTGAAGATCATCGTGATGCCGGCGTCGTCGGCCGCCTTGATGACTTCGTCGTCTTTCTTGCTGCCGCCGGGCTGTACGACGGCGGCGATGCCCGCGCGCGTGGCGGCTTGCAGGCCGTCGGCGAAGGGGAAGAAGGCGTCGGAGGCGAGCACGGCGCCTTTGGCCCGCTCGCCGGCCTTTTCGCATGCGACCTGGACCGCGGTGATGCGAGCGGTTTGCCCGCCGCCGATCCCGAGCGTGGCGTAGATCCCAGGGCTATGGCCGGGCCCGGCCAGGACGATGGCGTTGCTCTTGACGTGCTTGCAGGCGGCCCAGGCGAACTCGAGCGCCGAAAGCTCGAGCGCGGTCGGCTGGCGCTTGGTCACGACGCGACCCGCCTGCACTTCGCCGAAGCCGCTGGCATCGCGCTCTTGTACGGCGAAGCCGCCGCCCACTCGCTTGTACTGCAGGGCTTTGTGGTTCCGGCCCAGCCAGCCATTGGTGGTGATCAGGCGGAGCTGCGCTTTCGTGCGCAGCTTGGCCAGCGCGCTGACCGCGAAGCCGGGGGCGATGATGCACTCCAGGAAGGTTTCGCTCAGGATCGCAGCGGTGGCGTCGTCGACCTCGTGGTTCAGCGCGACGATGCCCCCGAACGCGCTCATGGCGTCCGCGTCGCGCGCGGCGCGGTAGGCGTCGGCCAGAGTCGGACCCGTGGCAACGCCACACGGGCTCGTGTGCTTCACCACCACCGCGGCCGGGTTTTCGTACTCGCGCACGGCGTCGAGCGCGGCTTCGAGGTCGACCAAGTTGTTGAAGCTGAGCTCCTTCGCGCCGCTGCCGATGCTCTCGACTGCAGCGAGTGAGCCGGGAGCGGCGTTGCGCTCGCGGTAGAACGCGCCGCTTTGATGCGGATTTTCCCCGTAGCGCAGGCCATAGGCTTTTTCGAGCGAGATGGTCAGGTGACGCGGATAACCGTCTGCTTCACCGCGAGCGGTGAACCAGCCGGCGATCGCGCCGTCGTAAGCCGCCGTGTGCGCGAAGACTTTGCCCGCCAAACGTTCGCGCGTCGGACGGCTGACGTCGCCACTCTGTTCGATCTCTTTGAGAATGGTCGGGTAGTCAGCCGGATCACAGACCACGGTCACGCGATTGTGATTCTTGGCCGCCGAGCGCAGCATGCTCGGGCCGCCGATATCGATGTTCTCGATCAGTTCTTCAGCCGTCGCGCCCGGTTTGATCAGGGTTTGCTCGAACGGGTAGAGATTGACGACGACCAGGTCGATCGGCTGGGCGCCGAGACGGGCCAGGTCGGCGTCGTCCGTGCCGTCACGCGAGAGCAGCGCGCCGTGCACGCGCGGATGCAGGGTTTTCACGCGACCGTCCATCACTTCTGGCGAGCCCGTGTAGCTCTCCACGGTTTCGACCGGGATGCCTGCCTTTTGCAAGGCGGCGAAGGTGCCTCCGGTCGAGAGCAGCGTCACGCCCCGCGCGGCGAGCGCTCGGGCAAACTCGACCAAACCAGACTTGTCGGAGACGGATAGGAGTGCTCGGCGGATAGGCATCTATGGGGCCGGTTATCCCCTAGCTGCGCGCAAGTCAATCGACAATCGATTCCGTCGCTGCTGCAGTAGCCGGAGAAATGCTGTATATCGAAGGCTTGTCATGCCCAGGGAGT
Organism: Polyangiaceae bacterium; assembly: GCA_035273265.1. Classification (GTDB taxonomy): domain Bacteria; phylum Myxococcota_A; class Polyangia; order Polyangiales; family Polyangiaceae; genus PMG-095. The sequence continues at coordinate 73 of DATEPG010000512.1, read as the reverse complement.
TTGGACCCATGAACCGTGCCAAGAGGCGTCTCGTGCTGGCCGCGGCGGCCGCGCTGGCGCTCGGAGCTGCGTG
>DATEPG010000511.1:0-24819 GCA_035273265.1 Polyangiaceae bacterium | reverse complement strand
CCGCGCTCGTCCAGCGTCGCCTTCAACAGGCGCCACTTCTGACGAATCAATTGCTCCGCGTCCACCGACGAACTTAGATCACGTCAGCACGATCTCGTCGATCCCCAATCGCGAGAAATCGATCGACTCGCTCATTCGAGGACCCTAAGGGAGGATACCACCCAGCAGGTACACGTTGTACGTCGTATCCGTGGTCACTTGAGCCAAGTAGCCTGCATCGTTCGCGCACTCCCAGCTCAGCCGGGTCTGCCCGTCCTCACTGCGGTCCTCGCTGAAGGTGCAGCCGGCGGCCAACAGGATCGCGTCCTAGTAAGTCTTCAGCGAGGCGCCCCACAGGGGCGAGCGGATCATGGCGCTTACGATGTCGCCGGTTGCGTTGTGCGGTTTGCCGCCACTGTCGAGGAAGTACACCGCTCCGCACCGGCGGGCAGCGCATGCCACGCCTCGGGCAGCCCGCCCCACGTGGTGTCGACTGAACGGGAAAGCCGATGCTTGCGCCTTCACTCACGGTGTCCGCTCGGTAGCCGGGACAGTCGATGTCGCGGCGTGAGGGTTGGCGGTCGTTGCCGGCCGAATCAGCGTTACTAGCGCCCGCCATCGCTTCAGGGTTGCTCGAACCAGCGTCGGTATCCGAGCAACCCGCCAATGCCAAGGCGAAGCTCAACCCAACCAAGGCCCGCGTACCCATCATGCGGACGGTATACGGTCGACCGCCGAGTGTCGCAAGCATCAAGTCCGCCGCGCTTGATCCGTGAGCGACACGGCTCGATTCGCTTCTGGTACGGCCAATGTGCCGACGTCTGCCGCTGTTTTAGCCAGCTGAACATCACGTGAACTTCGCACGCGCCTCATGGCGGGCCACGGCAGCTCCGAACTGTTGTCGTGCGACGCGAAGTCGTGAATAGGCGGTATTTAGCGGTATTTGCAGGGCTGCTGCGGCTTCGGGCACAGAAAGCTCCTCGATGTCCACGAGCGCGAAGACTTCTCGCTTCGCTTCATCGAGTCCATTGAGCAGTTGGATCAAGAGCTGCACACTGGCATTTCGTTCTGCTTGCTCGAGCGGTGTCTGGGTGGAAGCTCTTACTTCTGCATGGTCAGCCGCGTCCCCGTACAAGCTGACACTCTCGTCCTTGGAGCGGCGATGGTTGCTCGCCTTACGCCGAACGATGCCGTACAGCCAACTGCGCAAACACTGCGGCTTTTCCATGGTCCCCCACTTGCGGTGGACGACCAGGAAGACCTCCTGAATCAAGTCGTCGAGCGCGCTCGATTGCACCCCCAGGCGCTGCGCCGTTGCCCCGACGAAGCCGACGTGTTCTCGATAGAGAGTTTCGAACGTGAAGAAATTGCGAGACTCAGCGCGGGGCGCCGGGGTGTCGTCCATCAGTATGCAAGCAGCTTCGAAACCACGAGCGAGCATGATTGGCGTTGATGCAATAGCGCGGCACCTCGAACCCCGTCTGCAAATCGACATCAGTGGAGCAAACAGTGAGTTGGTGCGCTTTAGTCATGACCACTGAAAGAGAGATAAAGTCAGCTCGATGAATTCGTGAACGAATCGCACCTCTTCCTGCATAAAGCCCGCCGACCGATTTCGGGCAAGACGGAAGTAAGTGAAACGCTCGGTACCAAGTACCGAGACCCGGTCGTTCAAAGGCACAACCTTCACCGGAGTGGTTTGGTCACCTGCTGACGTCTTCGACGTGCAAGCAAATGGGCAAGAAGGTCACTTTGGCAGCAAGTCTTTGATCGCCGCGTACCAGCGACCTGCCATGAATGTGTAGCCGGCGGTGTTCGGATGAATTTTGTCCGAGGCGAGCATCGTGGACACATTGAAGCCCGTGTACATGTCCACGAGCGCGATCTGCTTACCGGCCAGCTGGTGCTGCTGCACAATCCCGGGGATCGCTTGGTTATAGGTCTGGATGACGCTGTTGGTGCCGTACCCGAGCGGGATGATCTGCGCGACCACGAGCAAGGCCTCGGGCGCGTTGGTTACGACCTTATCGATCAGCCCAGTTAGGTCGCCCGCCATTTGGGTGGCGCTGAGGCTTCCTTGATCATTGGTTCCGATGTGCAGGAGAATGATATTCGGCAGCCCGCCACTGCCGCTGCTGAAGGCTGGGCTGGGGACGACTCCGATGATTCCCGCATTGCCGCCGCTGTTGGGGTTGACCCTGGAGATCCCCCAGCCGCTATGACCCTCGTTTTTCTTGGGAAAAGTCTGGGCGGTAACCGTGCTCGGCCCGTTCGAGAGCGACCCAGTGAAAGTGGCTTTTTGACCTGCCGACACGATCGAAGCGAACAGGGGCCCGCGGTACCCACCGTTCCCTTCGTCGCCAACGCCGTAGGTGATCGAATCCCCAAACGGCAAGATCTTGCAGGGGATCCCTGGTGACGAGCACGGCTGGTACACTGCACTGCCGCCGGACCCGCCCCTGCCGATTGAGCCGCCGCTGCCAATCGAACCACCGCTGCCAATCGTGCCGGCGGCACCAGCGTCTTTGCCTGCGATGCCGTCGGGTCCCGAGCCGCCAACGCTCAGGCCGCCGACGCCAGCGGAGATTGCCTCTCCGGCGGTCCCTCCTGCACCGACTTCAGGCACACCGCCCACACCTCCCCCCGAGCCTCCAGCAGCACTCTGTCGGCCAGCCATGCTCTGCGCGCCACCCGAGGCTCGCGCGCCGCCGGAAGCTTGTCCGCTGTTCGATGGATTTTCGCCATTTCCGTCGCGGCTACCTCCTGCTCCGGGCGACTCGCTAGTTCCGCATCCCAAACTTAGAATGAGTGCAATCGCAGAAGCAACGGACACAGCGCACCGCGAGATCATATGAAACCTTAGTAGCGGTAGCGCCCCTCATCCGTCGAGAAATCCACTTGGGAGCGAAGCCTGTGGAGGCATATCCGATTTGGCGCACGACGCGATCGGGCTGCAAAGCGTCGTGGACCGGGAGCTCTTGCTGCCACCGCCCGAGCCTTAGAGCCAGTCCTAGGGCAACACTTCGTTCTTGAGCACGCCCCACGCCACCTGCGGGATCATGAACGACGAGTAGCTGCCGCAATGCGTACCGCTCTGCACCGTGCACAGCACGGTCTCGGTTCCGCCTCCGCACATCGGATACGATTCGCACGCCGAATTGCCGGAAAGGGCGCCGGATGTGCCCGTGCACCCATTGAGACCGCCCCACAAGGCATAGTTCTTTTTCGCGCCCATGAACGCGCCGGCGCCTGCGTAGTCGACCAGCTGATCGCTAGTACCGCGGAACTGAACCTCGGTGATTGGCCGCGAAGGCTTGCACATGGCGCAGGCGCTGCCAGCGACGCAGTCGAAATCAACGGGTGCAACGCCGGCGATCACGTCCGCTGCTTCGCAGGCGAGCTTGTAGCTCATGCCCCCGCCGTTGGAGCATCCTGTTGCGTAGATGCGCTTGGCATCGATACAAGCATCGGCTTGGAGCGCCGAGATGATCTTCCTCACAAAGCCCACGTCATCGATGGTCTTGTCGTTCGTGCAGCACAAGCCAGCGTTCCAGGCTTTATCGATGCCATCTGGATAGACCATGATGAAGCCTTCGCTGTCTGCGAGTTTGTCCCAGCGCGAGAGGCTCTTCTGCTGCGAGCCGTTGCCGCTCAGGCCGTGAAAATCGAACACAACGGGCACCGCTGTCTTGCCCGTGTAGTTGGGGGGCGCATGAACGAGGTAAGTGCGTTGCACGCTGCCGATCGTGAGCGTCTTGTTGTTGTCTCCGGCCTTGATCGTAACGGATGTCGGACAGGCAACGGGGGCGGAACCGGCCGCGCCGGCATTGGCTGCGGCAGCACCGGCGCTCCCTGCCTGACTCATCCCTCCTGCAGCGCCACCCGCAGTGCTTGCACCCGCGGTGCTTGCACCCGCGGCGCTTCCTCCAAGGCCCCCCGAGGCGCCCCCAACATGACCAGCCACCCCGAGTCCGCCTGCCGCACCGCCCGTTGGCCCACCGGCGACTGATCCCGAGCCTGCCGTTATTGCGCTCGAGCCAGCGCCGCTCCCAGCAGCGTTTCCGGATCCGCCTGCCGCACCCCCCGGACCCGTGGCTCCCGTGCAGGACCACAAGGCAAACGTGGCCAAACTGATCGCAACTAGATTCTTGTTCTTGCGTTGGTTCATTGGGCCTCGGGCAGAGCTTCGCCGACTGCCATGCGACCAACGGTCGAGATCGATCAAAGAATCTTCTGATTTCGCGCAGCAGCTGCTCTCGAGCAGCAACGCGGCGTGTCAGGCCAGCGAGTCTGGTTCAAGAGCTTTCGCTGTCGGCTTGAAAAGTGAACACGCGCGGTCGGAACACAGATTTCTTGATCGATCTGGGGAGGCACCTGCATGTGTCAGGGCTGACAGTGATGTTTCACCGTCCCGCATGCAATCGGCATCGGCTCCATGTCGCTGCGTGATCGCTCTCACTTCGATTTTGTTGATCGATTTGCCCTCACGCCTGCATACGGCGCAGCCGGGCGATTTTTCCGAAAATAACCACGATGCACAAAAAGCTGAATCTTTCGATGATGCGCGGGCTGCAGTTGGGAGCCGCAGTGGCTCTGGTTGTCGCCTGCTCTGGCACTGATTCGCCCGCAGGCGGGTCCGGTGGCGCAACCGTAGGCAGCGCGGGATCGGCAAGCGGAGGGAAGAACAACGGCGGAGCACCGAACGCGGCGGCCGGGATGCCGACCGCGATTGCGGGCGGCGGCTCGAGCGGTTCGCCCACCGCCGGCTCTGGCAGCAGTGGCGCACCTGCGCAAGCGGGAACGGGCGGCACGAGCACTGCTGGCGCGTCAGCCGGAGGGACGACGTCAGCCGGAGGGACCACGTCAGCCGGTGGAAGCGGGGGAGGCAATACTGCTGGCGGTAGCAGCGCGGCGGGCAATAGCGGCATCGCGGGCGGCCCTTCGGGCAACTGCCCGAGCGGTGCTACCGCCAAGCCCTGCCCGCCGACGGAGCCGAATTCCATTGCCTACATCGGCTGTTCGATGGCCGATAACATCGGCCAAGGCTATGGCCAGGTCGGCGGAAAGGTGATGTGGAACAACAGTGGCTACGGCACCGGCGCCAAGGTGGTCGAGAACTGGGGAGCAAGCGGCGATGGTTGGAATCTCTTCAATACCAAGTTGAAAGCGATCGGTGGCAAGGACAAGGTCAAAGCGATCATGGTCCAAATCTGCATTTTGAGCACGCGCAGCGAGGCAAACGTCAAGGCGATGATCCAGGCGGCGCGCGATCACGTCAATCCTGGCACCCATATTTACCTCGTGGGTCAGCCGAGCTACGAGGCCGGCCACAGCTGCTTCCTCGCGGGCAATGGCGGTGCCGAATGGACCGAAGCCACGGCGCAGAAGATGGCCATGGATTCTTCGGTGAACAAGGATCTGACTTACCTCGGCCAATTCAAGCTCGACACCACCAAGGGCGAGAGTTCCGATGGCTGCCACGCGTCCGGTCCCGGCCTTCCGGCACTCGGTAATCAAGCCAAAGCGTACTGGGGCGGCTAGTATCCCGCGAGTCAGCGTGAGTACGTCGAAGCGAATGGATTGACGACCTTCGAGGGGGCGTGGCAGCGAACCGGGCTGCGCACGCCCTTCCTCCGTTTGCGCCTTCCTTCGAGCAAATCCGCTTACTTAGGTTCCGTGCATGAAAGACAGCAATTGGCTCTGGGCCGGGTGCGCAATCGCACTGGCTGTGCTTCAAGGTTGCGGCAGCTCGGAACCCCCGCAGTCGGGCGGAAGCGCCGGCTCGAATGCGTCCGTGGGCGGGCCTGGAGGTGCCAACGCAGCAGGCGCTGCAGGTGCCGACGCCGGCACTTCGGGTGGCGGAATCGCCGGCAACGCTGCAGGAGGCATTGCAGGCAATTCTGCTTCACCATACCTAGTCGCAATGCTCCAATCTTCGTTGCAGCGCGCGACCGAGCTTAGCACGTCCGACGTCGCGGATCTCGTCGGACGCGCTGTGTCACAAGCAGGAGGGCTCGACTTCATCCATGACGGACAGACCGTCGTTCTCAAGCTCAACCTGCCGACGGTCTACCAGGACAACGGTGAGACCTTGGCGAGCCCAACGGTAAGCGGGATCAACACGGATTGGCGTGTCACGAAGGCGGTTGCAGACCTGGTGCGCGGCAAAAATCCGACCGGGAAGGTCTTGGTCATGGAAGGATCGACGTTCGCGACTACGATCGCTTATGCGGCTCTCGGTTACACGACAGCAAACTTTGGCTCGTCGGTGAATGAGTTCATCGCGCTCGAGGGCGAGTCGTGCACCGAGGCTTCCACGGCTGCACTCGAGCAGCGGCCTGGACCCAGCGGCAAGCAATATTGGGTGGATCGGCGCTATTTGGCGGCGGACGTCGTAATCAGTATTCCAACCTTGGCGACGGACGCATGGGCCGGCATCGGGGGCGCCGTGGAGAGCTTGGGGATTGGTGCGACGCCGGCGGGGCAATACTCCAGCGGCGAAAACCCGAACGACTGCGCGCGGACCAAGATCGACCGCGCGACCGCCGAAACCACAGGTGCGTTCATCAGCGACTACTATTCGATCAAACCCGCTGACTTCGTCGTCGTGGATGGCCTGCAAGGACTCGAGCATGGCCCGCTGCCGGTCTTGGACCAAAGTAACTATGATTATGCTTCCTCAATCAAGAATATGCGCTTGATCCTCGCCGGCAAGAACGCCGTCGCAGTGGACACGACGCTGGCGCTGGTCATGAAATGCGATCCGAAGAAGGTTCCGCACCTGACCAAGCTCGAGGCAAACGGGCGCGGCACTACCGACGCAGCCAAGATCACCGTGGTCGGAACGCAGGTCAGCGAGGTTGCTCAGCCCTTCGCCAGTAGGCAACAGGAGATCTGCCCTGGAAAATAGCCATCGGCGTGCGTGTGCAAGCCGGTTCGCCGTCTCTGCTTTCGCCATCGGCAGCGTGTTCCTCGGACTGCTATCGGTGGCCGGTTGCAAACACCGGAGCAGCCTTTCGCAGGCGGCACCAAGTTGCGAAGAACCAAAGGCGACCTGCGGCCCAGCTGGGACCGATGACTGCTGTAAGAGCCTGCCGATTGCAGGCGGAACCTTCAATCGCGGCTACGACGGCATCCTGTACAAGGATCCGAATTACCCAGCGACGGTGAGTGACTTCTACCTCGACAAGTACGAAATCACAGTCGGGCGGTTTCGCGCGTTCGTGAACGCTGGCCTAGGTACGAAGCAGAACCCACCTGCTGAGGGGGCGGGTGCCCATCAAAAGATCGCGCACTCTGGCTGGAGCTCTCAATGGAACGCGCAGCTCGCCGCCGATACACCGGGATTGAAGGCTAGTCTCAAATGCGATCCGATCTTTGGGACTTGGACCGACGCGCCCGGCAACAACGAGAGCAAGCCGATCGAATGCCTAGACTGGTACACGGCCTTTGCGTTCTGCGCCTGGGACGGCGGACGGCTGCCGACCTACGCCGAGTGGAACTACGCCGCCTCGGGTGGCAGCGAGCACCGCTATTATCCGTGGTCAGTTCCGGCGACCTCGGAGGCGATCGATGACGGCTATGCGATTTACTGCGGTGGCGCCTGCGTGCCGCAAAACGTCGGCACGAGGCCGAAAGGCGACGCGAAGTGGGGCCAATCGGACCTGGGCGGAAACGCTTGGGAGTGGACGCTCGACTGGGCGCCGACTCAGTACATCCTGCCTTGTCACGACTGTGCGGAGGTGGTTGCGGGCTCCTACCGGGTCTTCTTGGGCGGCAGCAACAACGACATCGCGTCGACCTTGCTCTCAGCGTCCCGTCACGTTTCGGTTCCGGAGTACCAGGGCGTCGTCGGTGCCCGCTGTGCCAGGACGCGCCAATAGCTAAATTCTTGTGCACATCGCTGCATTTGCGCTGCCACTGTCGCGGTTGCTCGCATACGACGGCGTTCTCAGAAGCCGTCAGGACGTCGATGCCAGCGGTCGTATGGATCAAACAAGGCCAGTGGGAGTATTTCGACCCTGGCGTTAGATTCCTTGATCGAAACAATCGGGACCGCGCATCTTGAGTTGGAACTTGCTGGCCCGAATGAGCGAAACCGAAGCGACCCGCGAACATCCGGTAATCGCTTCGGATGCTGATCGCGAGCGGCTCTCGCGGATGTTCATTGCTCACCACGTCACTGTCTGGCGTTCTTTGCGCCGTCGCGGCCTCAGCCCAGACGCAGCGGCAGATGCCACCCAGGAAACATTCATGATAGCGCTAGGTCGACTCGCGGATATCCCCCCTGACAGCGAGCGAGCCTTCCTGATGGGGACGGCGCGCCGCGTGGCGATCACGCTGGGCCGCAAGACGGCTCGTGTTCAGCACGACGACGAGATGGACCAGCGCATTTCGAATGCGCGCCATGCTGGAGACGAGCACGCCGATCTCCAGCTTTGTGACCTCGCGCTCTCGAAACTGAACCCTGAGCTCGCCGAGGTCTTCGTCCTCTACGAACTCGAGGGTCTGTCTTCCCCGGAGATCGCCGCCTTGCTCGAGATTCCTTTGGGCACCGTGGCCTCGCGCCTGCGTAACGCCCGGGAGCAATTTCGCGCGGTCGTCACACGTCTCGGACGAGGACTGCTCAATCTCAAGGGCCGTTCATGACCAAGCAGGGTGCAGACCTTCCCCAACGGCTACATCGAGAGGGAGCCACGGACCTGGAGCAACGCTTGCTCGAAGCCGCTGGTCGCGAGCAACCATCAGCCGAGCTTTCCGACCGTATGGCTCGAGCCATCGGCATTTCGATGTCCGCGAGTGGGATCACATCGACCGGCGGAGCGAAGGCGGGCACGGCTACGGTCAAAGCAGGAAACGCTTCGAGTTCGCTCGTACCTTGGATCACGGGCGGGGTAGTCGCGGTCGGAGTTGCCGTGGGGGCCTTCGTGGCCACGCGTCCCAGCGCGACGCCGTCGGTCGCGTCTGCGACGCCGTCTGCGTCGGTTGCGACTTTGCTGGTCGCCACTCCGGAATCGACGCCGGCTGTTGAAACACCGCCCTCGGACGCGCCTGCCGTGGACGAGCCGACATCAAGGCCGGCTGCCAGCCCTGCGTTACCGCGCGGCCGCCGTGGGACGGCCGCTCGCGAGCTTGCAAACCAAATAGTGCTGGTCGATGCCGCTCGAAGTGCGCTGGCTAGCGGCAGCGCGCAGCATGCCCTCTCCATCGTGCGCGATTACCAGAGCCGGTACCCGAGCGGCACTTTTCGCCCCGAAGTTTCAGCTGTAAAGATCGAGGCGCTGGTCAAGATGGGGCGAGCCACAGAGGCGCGCACATTGGCTGAGCGGTTCGTGGTCGCGTATGGGCCAGGGCCGCTTGCCGATCGTGTGGCTCGCCTTGCGCATATCGCGGAACCGTAGGGCCACGCAGGCGACAGCCCGGGTCGACTGCTAGTTCGAGCGGCCTCTACCCGAGCGCGAGCAGGTTGCGGCGATCACGGCCTGGCTGTGCGAGGCAGCGCCCAAAGCGTCCTCGACCTTCTCCAGAGTAAAGGCGCCACCTATTGGTCGGCGACTTGGAACATGACTTTCCAGTGGAAAATACCGACGCCTTCGCCGAGCGCGTGTCTGATGAGCGGCTAGGTTGATTAATTGGGGTCGGGCAAGCGGGCCGAGCGCGTCGCACCTCGACGCAAAGCTCCCAGCACGAAGCCCGAGCTACGCGACGCACGTCGCGCGCCGCGCCCGCTAACCCACCCCAGCCCTGAATTCGCCACGGAAGCGGCTTTCCGCTATGAGCCGTCACATGGGCAGCTCGGCAGCAAGATCCGGCCATGGCGTCGGAGTGAGTCACGCTTCGTCACTTCTCACCATCGTCGCACTCGGGCTGGTCGCCGGGCTCGGAGGTCACTCGCTGTTTTGGACGCTGTTCGCGGTCGTGGCGCTCGGGGCGGCCGTCACGACCGCCGTGCACCATGCTGAAGTGATCGCGGCGCGCGTCGGGCCATCGCTCGGAGCGCTCGTGCTCGCGCTGGCAGTCACCGTGATCGAAGTCGGCTTGATCGTTTCGATGATGACCAACGATACGCCGGACTCTGCGGTGGTCGCGCGGGACACGGTGTACGCGGCCGTCATCATCGTCACCAATGGCATTTTGGGCGTGTGCTTGCTCGTGGGCGGCTTGCGCTTCAAAGAGCTCGGCTTCCACGCGGGCGGCACGAACTCGCTGCTGGCGGTGCTCGCCGTGCTCTCCGGGCTCACGCTCGTGCTGCCAAACTACACGAAGTCCACGCCAGGACCGATGTACAACTCAGCGCAGCTCGTCTTCGCGTCGCTAGCGTCGCTTGCGCTCTATGGTTGTCTGCTTTTTGCGCAGACCAAGACGCACAAGGACTACTTCGAAACCCCGGGGGCCGAAGGTGGAGGTGGAGGTGGACACGGCGGTCCCACGCCCACGAGAGCCATGGCCAGGCTCGCCTTTGGCTGCCTGATGCTGAGCTTGGTCTCAGTCATCGGTCTCGCCAAAACCTTGAGCCCTGCGATCGAAGCCGGCATCGACGCGGTTTCCGCTCCGCGCGCGACGGTCGGCATCGTCATTGCGCTGCTCGTGCTCGCGCCCGAAATGTTCGCGGCCTTGGCCGCCGCGCGTCACAACGACCTTCAAACCAGCCTGAACCTCGCGCTCGGTTCGGGCGCCGCCAGCATTGCGCTCACGATCCCCGTGGTCAGCGCCTTTGCGATCGTGACCGGGCGTACGCTGATCCTCGGCGTCGACTCGATGCACGTCGTGTTCCTCGTGCTCACATTCGTCACCAGTGGGCTCACCTTGGGCCGTGGCAGCAGCACCGCGCTGCAAGGGCTCACCCATCTCGTGCTGCTGTGCTCGTTCGTTGCTTTCTCGTTCATTCCCTGACTCTCGAGCCGCGCTCGATCGCCCGCCTCGTCCCGACAGGCACGCAGACGCCGGGCATGCGCGCGCGTTGCTATCGCCAGCCTCAAGGCTGCCGCTTGGGCGCGGCGACAGCGGACTTTCGCCGCGGTAACGGATTCATAGCCCGAATCATGCCTGAACGCCGGCAGATTTGGCCTCGAAGTCCGACGCTTCTGAGGCATCGTCGCCGCGATGAAACGACGCACTGGCTCCCTCTGTGCCTGGCTCGTGGCGGCGCTCTGTTCGTTGCTGGTTCCGTCCACGGTTCGCGCCGAGGGAGCCGGGTGGTGCGCGCCCGAGGTCGAAACGCTATCCGACGGGATCTGTTTCTATGCGCCCGAGCAGTCGGCGCAGCTGGAGCATCCGACGCTCGTCTTGTTCTTGCACAGTTTGGTTGCAGTAAAATCGGATTGGCAGTGGGAGCAGCAACGGGAACTCGTGAAGTCCGCCGAGCGGCATGGCTTTTCCTTGCTGATGCCGCGCGGACGGGTTGGCCTGGGTCCACGACGTGCCGGCGACGTCTGGGCTTGGCCGACATCGCCGGCGTCGCAGGCGGAAGTGGAAGCCGAACTCGTCGCGGAGTGGGCCGATGCGCGAAAGACCATCGAAGGGCGCAATGGACGGCGCTTCGAGAGATTGCTCGTGTTCGGCGCTTCGAACGGCGCCTACTACGTTTCGACGCTGGCCTTGCGCAATCGCTTGGACGCTCATGGCTACGGCGTGTTTGCGGGCGGCTCCGGCGGAAAGTATGCCTCGGTGTTGGGCAGCCGCACGACTCACCGCGCGCCCATTTTCGTTGGCTACGGCACCAAGGATCCGGCCTGGCAAGACATGGCGTCGCTCGCCAAAACGCTGCGAAGCCTTGGCTGGCGTCACCAAGTCAAGGCGGAGCCCGTGGGGCACTTGCTGACTGACGCGCAGCTCGCCGCCGCCATGCGATTCCTGAGCGCGCACCACCCAGAGTAATGCGGCGTCGCGACCCCGTAGATCGACGCCTGCTCCTCCACGGTGATGTCCGTCTGCCCTGCGCTTGCAAGAACGCAATCCGTGCGTCCCGACTGTGGCCACCGCGACCTGGTCGACCTGCACCGCTTGGGCGGATTCGGCTGTCTCGTCGAGCCTGCTCGACTCGCACGAGCAGGCGCCCAAGCTTGCCGCCAACGCCACCGCACCTAGTGTTCTTTCAGTTCAATGAGTCAGCGACGAGCGTGCTAACTGTCGGGACGCAAACCCGTGTCCATCAAACTGAACATCCGAGGCGCTGTCTGCTGCGCAAGCACGTTGCTACTCGCCGCCTGTGGTCTCGTCGACGTCGACGAAGGCGTGCCGGGCGGCCAAGCTGGGAGTGCGGGAGGAATTTCTTCGGGTAGCGGTGGCCGCGAGGGAAGCGCAGCCGGGAGCAGCGGTGATTCCGGGCAGTCGCAGGCAGGCGTGCCTTCCACAGCGGGGCAGGGCGAAGGTGCCGGGCAAGCTGGAGCCTTATCGATTCCCCAGAGCGGCGGTGGCAATGGCGGCGGAGAGCCAGCGGTCGGCGGCGCGGCGGGCAGCAGCGGTGGCGGCCAAGGCGGCGATGCCTCCCCGCCGTGGCCGTCCTCGACCGAATGCCCACCCGGTGAATACGTCACCGCAGCAGCGACCCAGACCAATGATGCCGAGTGCAGCACCTGCCCACTCGGAACGTACAGCAGCCAGGTGAATGCACCGTCATGCAGCGAATGGCGCCGCTGCCATTGGAAAGAGGTGGAGCAAGCGAGCGGAACGCCCTCCTCAGACCGCGACTGTACCCCCGGTTCGGTATTCAGGCAGTTCGGAACCAGCGAGCGCGACGTTGCGTCCTCCGTGACCGTTGACTCTGCCGGCAACGTTTTGGTTGCGGGCTACACGAGCGGCTCGCTCCAGGGGACGAGCGCAGGGGGCGAGGACGCCTTCGTGCGCAAGTTCGACGTTTCTGGCAACGTGCTCTGGACCCAGCAATTCGGCTCGGACGCCGGCGATGCTGCCAACGCCATCGCTGCAGACTTGGCCGGGAACATCTATGTGGCCGGCTCGTCCTTTGGATCAATGGCAGGTACGATCGCTGGCGAAGGCCCGAACGTTGGCGGCCGCAATTGCTTCATCCGCAAACTGGATGCGAAAGGCAACCTGCTCTGGGCTCGACAGTTTGGCTCGAGCGGCGAAGATGTCGTCTACGCGGTTGCCGTCGAGCCGGCGGGCAGTCTCTACGTGGCCGGCTACACGCTCACGACGCCCGGTAGCAGCGGAGGGAGCGTCGATGCGTTCGTGCGCAAGTTCGATGGCGCGGGGAACGTGCTCTGGGACTTCCCGTTCGGAACGGGGGCTGACGATCTGGCCCACTCCGTGGCCGTTGACGCGGCGGGTGACGTGTACGTGGCTGGGCGGACGAGCGGCTCACTCCGAGGTGAGAACGCAGGAGCCTACGACGCTTTCGTGCGCAAGCTGGACTCAACAGGCAACGTGCTATGGACGAACCAGTTCGGGACCGGTCGGGACGATGATGCGTACTCGCTGGCGCTAGCTCCCGACGGCCAAGTCTACCTCGCTGGCTCCACCCTCGGCTCTCTTCAAGCGATCGTGAGGGGGGAAGGGGATGCCTTCGTCAGCAAGCTGAATGCTGCAGGCAACATCCTGTGGACTCGGCAAATGGGAACTAGCAACGTGGACATCGGCATGGCCGTAGTCGTGGGCTCGACTGGGAACGTCTTCGTCGGCGGGTACACTTCGGGCTCCTTCGCGGGCAAGAACAACGCGGGCGCCGTCGACGGCTTCGTGCAGGAGTTCGACCCCACGGGTGCCGTACGCCAAACTTTTCAATTTGGAACTTTGGAGAACGAGTTCCCGTTCGGCTTGGCCGTCGATGGCGCAGGTCACGTGTATGCGGCTGGTTTCACCTCGGGCTCACTCCAGGGGCCGAACGCCGGCTTGGTCGACGCTCTGGTCCTGCAGTTGGAGCCCTGATCGCCTATTCTCTTCGCGTGAAGCGCACGGGGTGGCGGCCGCGCACACGATGTGCGGCGGCCGCGCCCTGCTTGTCAGAGCTTCGGCGGCGGCTGTACGGGGTACTTGCAGCCCTTGCCCCAATTGGCAATCAGCACCGGGACGTCAGCTTGATTCACCCAGCCGTCGCGGTTCAGATCTGCTTTGATTGCGATTTGCAGCGGGGCGACAGCGCGCTTGAGCCACACGTCCTTTTGGTGAATGACTCGGTAGTCGGCGATGTCCGAACAACCGCTGTCGTCCACGTCACCGGGCACCTTGTGGTTGACACCGTAGACCGGAGTTTGACCGGAGACGGTCACGAACTCGGTATACGTCGAGCGAGCGTTCGCCTTGCCTAGCGCGCGGAACAGGCCAAGCTCCGAAGGTGACATGCTGGTCGTGCCCGTGGATGTCATCGTAATGGCGGCGGGCTGCGAGAGGCCAGCCGCGGCCCGAACCAGCTGCTGCGTGAACGTGGGCTGCGCACCATCAGGCAGACCGAACGGCGACAGCTGCGCGGTCGTCGTCGATGGTGCGCTCAGCTGCTGCATTGCCGCCATGCCAGCGGCAGTCGCCGGGAAGAACGTATAGATGGAGCTCACCTTCCAGCCGAGGATCGAGGGCAGCGGACCCTTTCTCGGTAAGTTCAGATCCGGACTCGCCACGTTGTACTGATTGGCGCGCCGCATCACCCTGGCTTGCCAGCTGGCTTTGCCATCGACCAGCGGGAACCCGTAATCGTCCTTGGTGTTGTCCGTGACGAAGTTTGCGGCCACTCCGGCGTCGGGGCCCCCGCACCCGTTCGCAGTCTCGGGCGTGCTGTTCTCGTTCCCATCGGACTCGAGCACGATCGTGGCGTTCGTTCCGCCGGCCGCGTTCTTCATGGCAGTGATGATGTTGCACATGCTCCCGGCGAGTGGCGTGGAAGGGCCGCCGTCCTTGGGACCGAATCCATTGATCACGTTGTCGAAGTCGCCGTTCGTGTCCGTTCCGAGCAGCTTGGTGTATTCATCGAACGCGGGATAACCGCAAAAAGTCGCCGTCCCCGTCCCCGGCTTGTCTTGCTGCGCCAGGGGGCAATCCGCGGTCGTCAGCGGCCAAACTTGCTTGATGCCGTCCTGCCCGTCGATCGAATCTGTCTTGAACGTATACACCGCAAACGCGCGAGTTACGTTGTTTTGCCCCAGGGATACGTAGTCTTGCACCGTCGCTTTGGCCTGATTGAGGCCAACTTTCCAGTTCTCCGGATACATGCTGCCCGTCGCATCGAGCAGGATAATCACGTAGTCGGAGGAGGCTGCAGAGGCCACCCCCGAGACGCTCATTGCCAACAGACCGCACAATGCCGCCGAGATTGATTTCAATCGAGTCATTGGTTTCTCTCTTGCTGCGCGTTGGCTTCGCAGCTCCCTATTTGGTTTTTCATGAGCAACGTCCAACTGCGTTGCTTGCTACCTAACTGTCACTTCAGATTGAAGAGATGTACGGCGCTTGCTGTCTCGGCATTGTCACTTGCCGAGCCCCCCACGTGATCGAGCGGCGCACGAGATACGTAGCCCAACCCCAGCTGCCCAGTGTCGTTCAGACCCCAGCAGCGAAGTTTCCCCGTATTGAGCCAAGCGCAGGTGTGAGCTTCACCGGTCGCTATTCGAAGCGCCCAAACGTTGCTCGCCTGCGCGTCCATCCCCAAGGCCACGGGGGCAGGAAAAGAACGATTGAAATCGTCCGCGAAGCCGAGTTGCCCTTTGTCGTTCAACCCCACGCAACGCATCGATTGATTGGCTTCGACATAGCAAAGGTGGCTTGGGCCCGCCGCAGCTTGCACGGTGCCATATTGGCCCCGCAGGTAGATCGTGTCGGATGGCTCAGTGGCCGGGCTGGGCCCGCCAGAGCCAAGCAAACCGTCCAGGTTAAACCCAGCGGCGAACAAACCCTTGGGGTTGTCATCGAGCAGCGTGTACGTGCGCCAGCCGCTGCCCAAGATCTCGACCACGGAGCTTGCGCCAGCCAGGCTCCAAGTGCGCATGAAATCCAGCTGCTGGTATCTGTTGTCGCCCCAGCACAAAAATGAGCGGTCTTCCAGGGCGACGCAGAGATGTTCGCCCGATTCACCCGCCGCTACAGCGGTGTGCCCCGCGAGAGCAACACCGGCGTTCGCCGCTGAGGGCAATTCGTCGTCTCCAACGTTGCCGGCACGAGAGGTGCCCAATTGGCCCCAATCATTCCGACCCCAACAACGAAGCGCGCCGTTTTCCAAATGCGCACAGGTGCTGTCGCCGCCCGCGGTGAGTCGCTTCGCTTTCTCGCCGAGCGATACTGCTGCGTGCTGCGCGTCTGGCAGCTCATTGTCACCGATCACCTGGACATGACCTAGCCCGAGTTGGCCGTGCCCGTTTTCGCCCCAACATCTGACACTGCCGTCGTCGAGTAGCGCGCAGGTGTGCCGGCTGCCGGCGACGAGCTGAGTCGCTCGCGCGTCCAGCGATACGAGGCCGAGCTCGTAGGGATGCTGGCTCGTATGATCGGCTGCGTCACCGCGCCCTAGCTGACCTTGGGCGTTGCCGCCCCAGCAGCGCACGCGGCCCTCACGCAGCAGCGCGCAGGTGTGCAGCTGACCTGCCACCAGCTGCGCGACGCTGGAAGGCTGACAATCCGAGTCGCAGCCGTCGCCGCTCAGGCGATTGCCGTCGTCGCAGCCCTCGGCTGCGGTGGTTCGGCCGTCACCGCAGCTGGGCGCGCGACAGACGCCAGAGCTACAGGAGCCGCAGCACACCGACCCCGACGCGCTCACGCGATCGACGCCACACGAGTTGAGCGTGTCCCCTTCACAGTAAAGGGCGCCGGGCTCTCGCGCCGCGCAGGCCGGAAGAATGCTTGCGCAGCGCCCCGTCTGCTGATCGCAATTCTCGCTCTCGGCGCAGCTTTGGAGGACTGCCCACACGCCCAGGGTGCAAACCAGACTCTGTTTTTGGTTCGCGCCAGCGCAGGCCAAAGAACCCCAGTCAACGCACGCTTCGCCCACCTTGCCGGTGTGAAGCGTGGGCGCCCCCGCCGTTCCGCCCTCTTTTTGAACACCAACCAGACAGTCGCCACCCCAGCCGCCCGAGTTGTCTTCACCGCCAGCGCCGCCTTCACCACCGGGTTGGCCACCGCCCGCGCCGCCCTGTGAAGGCGCCCCCCCGGAATCTCCGCTGAGCCCGCCGGACGGCGAGCCCGCGCCCGCGGAATCCCCGGCACTGGCGCCCCCCGCCGTTGCTGTCGTACCGGCCGACGAAGGGCCTTCCCCGCCAGCTCTGCCCGCGGCGGCCGTGCCGTTGGCGGCGCCGGCTTCGCCTGACGTTTGACCGCTGTCGCCACCACTTGCATTGGACAGGGGCCGGGTCTCCCCGCAGCTCAGCGTGAGCAGCAGCGCGCTCGCGCACCCGGTGAGCGGCCGCCAACGGCGAAGGGTGCTCGCGTTCCTCACGGAGCGAAAATCCGAATCGGCGTGAAAGTGTCAGGGGTCTTGCCAGACCCACCGATGTAATCCGGAGACGAACTCACGGTGCCCAAGCCCAACTGCCCCGTGTTGTTCCAACCCCAACACTTCACGGCGTCGTTGTCCAAGATGGCGCAAGTGTCGCTCGTACCAGCGTACGCGGACTTCACAGTCCGACCGGAACCTACGTTGACCTGACCCAGCACCGATGGCGTCGTCGTGCTGTTGATGCCGAGATTGTCAATCCTTGGGTAGCCTGCTTGACCGCTGGTGTTGAGACCCCAACAGCGCAGCCCTTGTCCAGCAACGATCGCGCAGGTTGCGTTGAAGCCAAGCGCGAAGGACTGCACGCGCTCGCCCTGCCCAAATTCGGAAACACCAAACGTGGCCGGCGATTCGTTGTCACCGATGTTACTCACATCGCCGATCCCGACCGCGCCGGTCGTATTTTGGCCCCAACATTCGAGTCGGTCAGTAGAAAGCAGCACACAACTGTGCGAGTTCCCGACTTTGAGGTCGACGACCGTCGCCCCAGTCACGATGGGCACCAAACCGGCGTCCGCCAGGCTGCTCGGCAATTCTGTGTCCCCGACATTACCCACTGCTGTTCCCGTTCCAAGTCTACCTAGATTACCGCTGCCCCAGCATCGAACCTTCCCTCCCGCCAAGAGTGCGCAGCTGAAGCTGGCTCCGGCGCCTACGGAAACGGCGTTTGCGCCCAGCGAAATCGCGCCAGTTTGCGCGGGTGTTTGGGCTTCACTCACTGGCATCGTGCTACCCAGGCCGAGCTGACCGACGTCGTTCTGACCCCAACACGTTGCGCTGGAGTCGTCGAGCACGGCGCAGGTGTGACGAGCGCCGGCCGAGATCGAGCTAATCTTCCGGCTCGTAGCTACCTTCACGGCGCCGATCAGCCTTGGTACCTTGACTTGCGCCGTTGCGTTGCCGAGCCCGAGCTGCCCGTAAGTGTTGTCGCCCCAGCAACGGGCTGTGCCGTCAGTCAAGAGCGCGCAGGCATGGCCGGCACCTGCGGTGATGGCCGTCGCTTTGCCGCCGAGATCGATCGGGCCGGCCGGAGTGGCGCTGCTGGCCGGCTTGGTCAGCTTGTACGGCTCTTGGGTCTGCCGATAGTCCACGTCGCCCAGACCGAGCTCGTTCGACCCATTGGCCCCCCAGCAGCGCACGAAGCCACCCTCGGTGAGCGCGCAGGTGAAACCCGTGCCGAGCGCGAGCGCGAGCACACGTGACTTTTTGCAATCGTTCTCGCAGCCGTCGATCGATGTCGAATTTCCGTCGTCGCATTGCTCGCCACTCTGAATCCGGCCATCACCGCAGGCCGCGGCTTGGCATGCCCCGCTCTTACACACGCCCGCGCAAGACGTGCCCGACGATGACACCAAGTCAGCGTCGCACTGAAATGACTGCGTGGAGGGCGTGGCGGCCTCGCAATACGTTTTGCTGGCACCGGCGGCGAGGCACTCCGGAATCACGAGCTTGCACGCGCCTTGGCTGCAATTGTAGCCCTGAGGACAGGCGACGCCATTCGTGGCCCAGCTGCCGACGGTGCAAATGAGCTTGACGGCTTGCGCGGTGCCTGCGCAGGCAAGTGAGTTGTCCGGCGTGCACGGGCAACCCAGAGTGGGCGGTTTGCCTTTGCATGCGCCAGAGCAGGTGTTGTTCAGGCAAAATCCATCCGTACAGTCGAGGCTTTTTTCGCAGGCCTGGCCGTTGGCGCATTTCGAGCCCGCTTGCGCGCACGTCGCGCCGCCGCAATCGACCGCGGTCTCGCCTTGATTCTTGATGCCGTCTTGGCAAGTCGCTGCCACGCATTTGGAGGCTTGGCACGAGCCGCTCGCGCAGTCCGCGTGGATGACACAACTCTGGGTGAGCGCACACGGCTTGGTCGCGCGGCAGCCGTCACCCCCGCAATCCAGATCCGTTTCGTTTGGATCCTTGGCGTTGTTGCCGCAGCCGGCTGGCGCGCATAGCTTCCCCGGCGAGCAGAAGGCGCTGCTGCAGTCGGCATGCACCAGGCAACCTTCGGCTTCTGGACACTTGCCGTTGGTCGTGGCGCGACAGGTCGGACCGCCGCAGTCTTTGCCGGTTTCGTCCTGGTTTTTCACGCTATCCGTGCAGGAGGGCTTGGTGCACACCAGGTTGCTGCAGAAAAGGCTCGTGCAATCCTCGTTGACCGCACAGGCTTGGCCGTTGGCGCACGTACCGAGCGGCGTCACGTTGAGCCGGCATACCGGACCCCCGCAATCCACCGCCGTTTCGCCTTGATTCAGCACACTATCCGAGCAGCTCGGCGAAGCACAGGCCCCGCCGTTGCAGAAGCCGGCTTTGCAGTCAGCGTTGGTCGCGCAATTTTCGCCATTGTTGCATAGCAAATTGAGCGCGCGGCAGATCTCTCCGCCGCAATCGAGCCCTGTTTCGACACCATTGTGCACGGCATCCGTACAGCGGGGCACTGCGCATTTCAGCTGCGAGTTGCAGAAGTTGCTTTCGCAGTCACCACTTGCGATGCAGGTAGCGTCCACCGCACAGGGCACGCAGCTCCCTCCGCAGTTCAAGTCGGTCTCGTCCTCGTTCTGCTCGTCGTCTTTGCAGTGATTGGGCACTGGCTGGCACGCGCCCCCGCTGCAGAGCTGATCTGGACCGCACTCGTGGCCGCAGCTGCCGCAGTTTTTCAGGTCATCGAGCGTGTCCCCGCATTGCTCCGGACCGGCGCCGCTCGAGCCACTATCGCCCTGATTCGTATCGCCAGCTGATTGTCCGCCATTTGCGGGCTGCGCGCTGCCGCCACGGGCAGCGGCGCCGCCGCCACCAGCAAGCGGGCCCGAGCTTTGATCCGTACCGCCACCGCCACCGCTGGGGCCAAAGGTACGCGGACTAGACCCACAACCAACGAGCAACGCCGCAATCCCTGCAACCGCACGGCCCCAAAGCATGACAGCGCTCTAACAGCAGAAGGCGAAACTTACAAGGCTGATTAAGCACCTCGCTTCCTTCAGTCGGCACGTGGGAAAAGAAATATCATTTCTTTGACAAGAGTGGCGATGTTAGCGAGCCGTAGCTCGGCTTCACTGTCTATGCCGGATGCTGGTCGATCCTTCCAGCTCAGCTGCCGAGCCAATTCCTGATTCAGGTCCCGCATCCGGGTCCAAGGGCCGACGATGGCCGCGATCAGTTCCGCGATGGCACCCTCTGCCACCGCTTCCGCAATGAAGTGCCCAATCCGCTTCAGTTCGGGCGTCACGAAGTCGCTTGCGACAAGCTTCGCCTTCCTCGCCTTCCTCGCCTTCCTCGCCTTCCTCGCCTTCCTCGTCTTCCTCGCCTTCATCGCCTTGGCGATGTTCAACCTCGCGAGCCCGAATCAAATTCCGCGCGTCGGGACTAAAGAACACTGAAGATCGGCTCAGCGAACTCGCCGCGGCACACCTTGCCGACGTCTCGACGAGTCACAATCGCTGCATTCGCGTTCATGGCAAAGCGGTGCAAGGAGCGAGTCGTTTCGCTCTGGCCGAGCACCTGCAGTGGGTGATGCGATGCGGCGATAGCCCTCCCGCGTTCAAGAGAGCATACCATGCTCTCTGTCGCTTTTCTGCGAACACACCGTCAGCGCGGTAAACCCGCGCAACGCATTGTGCGAAGTGTAGTGTCGTCGTTCGCAATATGGAGGCCACTTACCCGATTCTTCTGGAGGGCGTCTATTACACGCGAAAAAATGTGTGGTTTGGCGATCGTTTGGGCATCAACATCGCAGCCCAAGGCGATTCGGAACTCCAATTTATATCCCACTCACCTCGACCACGGCCCAGGCAATCGGGATGCACATCGCAGGCATGACGAGTGCCCCCCTATGATCAGACATGGTTTCACTCCGTAGCAAACGTAGAAAGTCAACTCGGGGTGACGATTGCCTTCTGAATCGATGCGGATGCTGCTCATCGCGGGAGCCGCTCTGCTCCCTGTTGCGTGCAAGGCTGCGCCTCGTCCGACAGCCGAGGCGAGCGTGCCCGTGGCCTCTGCGAGCGCCGCGCCCAGCAGTTCGTCGGCGGCACTAGGTTCTTCTAGTCGTGCTCGTGTCGGGGTCGCCCTACCCGCGATCCCGACATCGCGCGTCCACTGCTTGGGGCCTCCTTACTATCCCGAGCCAGCCGATACTCCCGTCATCGGCTTTCAGGTCTCGCGTTGCACGGCGGAGGAGGGGACAGTGGTTCTGCGCAATACGAAGCAGGGCCGCAACGATGCAAACCTCCAGAAGCTGGCCGATCATCTCGACAAGCTCATCCTGCGCGACCCCACCGGGCCGCGTTCCCGTTGGCGTCGGCCCGTGCTGCGCCAAGGCAAATACTCCGGCAAGCGTCGTCACGTCGCATGCGCAACGATTCTCGAGTGACCAGTACTGCGGCTGCATCGAAGGCCAATGCCGCGCGTTTACGAGTTGCACGAACGAAGCGCTCAGTTGGCACCCCCTCCCCCCTCCGCCCTCCGACAAGCGCATGACCGTAACCGGCCAGTTCAGCTTGCGGCTCACTGAGGTTCGATGACCCTTCGGGCGCGAAGCGTCGAGGCCGGCGGTCTCTCGCCGAAAGCGATCGCCGAGGCACGGGCTCGGCGCAAACGCTGAAATTCCACTCGCGGGACGCGCTCCCAACGTCACCGCGTTGGCTCGAGCCGACGCTTGGTACATGGACCTGACCGGCGCGGAGCGCACTCAGCTCGGCGCATGCATCAGCGAGCTGTGGCTGGCCGTCGCTTCTGCTATTGCAGCGTCCACTCTGCCACGCCAGAGCAGCTATCCGAGTCGAAGCCAGCCCTGAACTCATACAAGCCACTCGTCGGCGCGGTGAACTGAATCGCTGAGCCACCAAAGCGGGTGCAAGTGTCGTCGCGCTGGGCAACTTCCTGCCCCTTCATTGTTGAATAGGCGGAAGTAGGTGGCACCCGAATACCTGCCGGCACCCGCAACTGCTGACGCTCAGCCGTTTACCTGCGGGCCACCGAGCACCCATGGCCGCTCGCCAGCGAGGCCGCTGTGCTCTTTGCCGAGGATCGCGGCGCGCAACGGGACACAGCAGTTCGAGTTCGAACTCTGATTTCTAGATCGGAAGGGCATCGTTGGAATGCCGACGCCTCGATGCCCGTCCCGCTCTATTTGATTGGCGGATCTCCGCAGCCGGTGACTTCCAAGCTCGTCTCGATGCGCAGGTTGGAGCCTGTGACGTGGCGCTCACTCCAAAAGAAAGCCAGCGGGTAGGTCTGGCCGTCGGCGAGCCCTAGGCTGTCGAGCATGACTTGCCCTGTCACCTCGTTGTGGGTGCCGCCCAGATCCAGAGCCAGCTTGTTGTCGATGAATACCCAGATGTCGTCGTCGCCGATGAAGGTGAACACGTCACCGGGATGGTACTTGAACTCCAAGTGCAACTCGAAGGTCATGTGATAGTTGTGCGGGTTGCCTTCGTTCCCTAGCAGCTGGCCGTCGATCGGAAAGAATCCTGGGCAGCGCGCGGTTGCACAACCCATGGTGCTGCTGTCGAAGTAATACGCGTTCGGATCGGTGGGCTTCGAAGGGTCGGGCAAGAACTGCAGCGTTAAGTTCTGAGCCATGTTCACGTTGGGCGTATCGTGAAACCAGGTGGCGAAGTTCGCGGGCCCAGTCGTCGTTACGGTGCCTTCAGCGGGACCCGCGTAAACGGGCGTTCGGTCCGCACCGAGCGTGGCTGCGACCAGGCCGGGGTCTGGTCCGAAGCGCTTACCCCTGGCCGTGGTCGGGTTGAGCATGGCGTTGGCGAACTCGAAGTCGGGACTCACGAGGTAGCTCACGCCCGCGATCGTGTCGGCAATCGCGGGCACCGCAGTTGAGTCCAACGGTCGCCCGGTGGAATCTTGGGCGACGGTGAAGTCACGCAAGCGGCCAGAAAATCTTCCGTTGCATTGCACCGCGCCGTTGGTCCCGCCCGGAGACCCAGACCCGTCAGCGCCGCCGCTGCCTCCCGGTGAGACGTTCAATTGCGTGCTGCCACCATTGGCGGTGACTGGGCCGCCGCTGCCGGCTCCGGACTGATTTCCGTCACCCGCGGTAGCGCCTGTAATCGGGCTCGGCCCCGAATTGGAAGTTGAACCGCACGCGAGCAGGCACGACATCGCGATCAGGTGGCTGAGGATGACGGAGGGGCGCTGGGTGAGGGTCATATTCTTTGAATATGGGTAACCGCTTGCGGTCCAGGGCAGGCAAGCGGTTTGGATGCGGGCATTATCGCTATGCGGAAGATTCCTGTCACGCGGTGACGGGCTTTCAACGCTGGGGGCTCAAATGCGTGTTCGTTCACCGCCCAATTCGAAAGCTCAGGC
This sequence comes from Polyangiaceae bacterium, assembly GCA_035273265.1. Lineage (GTDB taxonomy): Bacteria > Myxococcota_A > Polyangia > Polyangiales > Polyangiaceae > PMG-095. The sequence continues at coordinate 1,097 of DATEPG010000511.1, read as the reverse complement.
TCGTCTCGAGCAGCAAGCTCGGCAACATCGCTCGTGCCAGCCGGTGAAGCTGGCGGAAAGCTCGTCGGCAACACGCTGATCGTCTCGGTCTATCGGCTCGAGCTACCAGCTGCGCACCGTCACCTTGCCGCCAACAGAGCCACCGAGTAGCCGAAGTTACCCTCAGAAGTGGGCGATGTTCGACCCGCCCGCGTCGGCCTCCACAAAGATGGGCGCTGCCGAGCCACTCAGAGGAGTAGCGCCCACCGAGCATCGGGATGGCTTGCGCGGATCGCTCGGCCTCGATTTGCGCGCCGTGTCGCCGATACTCGCGTGACTCAAGCCCTCTTGTCCAAGGAGCGTGGGGGGCCTAGGATCTCGACGAGCAGCATGGCTCGACGCAGGCGCTCACGGTCCCGCGGGACCGCATCTCGCAGGCGGATTTGTGCCGGTGAAGGTCTGCGCTCCGGCCCGCTCCGCGTTGGTTGCGCGTCGGCGCGCCGGAGCGGCTCGGGGCTTGGCACCCCGGGCAGCGGCGAGGCGAGTGGACGGCTCGAGGGCAGCGGCGTCTGGACAGGATGAAGGGGAGGGAGTACCGGCTCGGCTCGCAAGCCGTCGTCGTGCTCCACAGATTGCTTTCCAGGCGCCGCACTCGCAGCCCTCCTGCGATCGGCGATGGTGTGCAGCAGTGGCAGCAAGACGAGGAACACGAAGAGCAGCAGCGGTTCTAGCGGCATAGCTACCTACCGCCGCGATCGGGCTCGTCTGGCCCGGCAATCGTCTCCCGCATGCCGGTATCGGCTTGAAGGTTCTGCATACGGTAATAGTCCATGATGCCGAGGTTCCCCTTGCGAAAGGCCTCTGCCATCGCAAGCGGGACTTCAGCCTCGGACTCGACCACTCGGGCGCGCATCTCTTGCTCGAGCGCCACCGCCATGGCGCGCCGCTCTTCAGCCTTGGCCTGTGCGATCTGTTTGTCGGCGTCGGCTTGATCGATTTGCAGCTTGGCCCCGATGTTCTCCCCAATGTCGATGTCGGCAATATCAATGGACAGAATCTCGAAGGCCGTGCCGGCATCAAGCCCTTTGCTAAGCACCAGCTTGGAAATCTTGTCGGGG
>DATEPG010000510.1:0-10530 GCA_035273265.1 Polyangiaceae bacterium | reverse complement strand
GCGCACGGCCTCAGCTTCATCCGCATGAGGCAAGAGCAAGCGGAAAAGCCCCTCGAGTGCGTCGCTCCGATTTCTAACTATCGCCCCGTCGTCTTCTGCGAGCCGTGTCAGGTACTGGCGCAACGCTCGAGCCAGGAGGGGCCAACAGAGTTCGTTGATAGATTCTCGAAAATATGGATTGCACTCGGGTTGCATCGAACACTCTTTCATGACATTCGCCAGTCGTTAGAAATTCTGTCGGTTCAGTTCCGCGACCCGCTACGCAGTCCGTTTTTCACCGATGTCTCGCCGCTTCGATGCGCACGCGCCAGCGTTCGCGGCCGCGATCGAGCGCCTTTTCGGCAGTTCAGCCATTGTGGGTATTCTGGGAATTGTGGGTATAGGGATTCACTTTGAACGAGGGGCTCGGCTTGCGACCTTGGCCCGGGCGTTCGTGCGACTGTTCTTCGGCGAGGTAACCGTGCGCGATCAGCAACGAGAGGGGTGCATCCAGCTCGGAAGCTTTCTTGAAGCGTCCTCGGGTGGCTTGCCAAGCATCACGCTTGGTGAACCTGGATACCCGGTGGTCTAAGATCCAGCTCAGCAGCTGTTTGGCATTCTCGATCTCCGGGTCTGTGCCCATGAACGCGAATGCGGCCTGGGCGTGGGTCAGTAGGTAGAGCCCGATCAGAATGGAACGATCGATGGTCTCTACTTCAATCTCGATTTTCCCATCTTTCCCAGAATACCCACAATGTTCGGGCCCTCCCTCGCTCGTAGATTCATTGGGGTTCCCACAATTCCCAGAATACCCACAATGGTCATGCCCACCCTCGCTCGCGGACTCATTGGGGCTCCCACAATTCCCAGAATACCCACAATGGTCGCGGCAGCCGGCCAGGTGCAACAGCGCGGCAACTCGAGCGATGCCACCAGCGAGCTTGTTTGCCCAGTCGCAGATCGGCCCAAGTTCACTGCCTGCAGACAAGCGCGGCTCCAAGTCTTCCGAGAACCGTTCCAGGCGCCCGCACGCTCCGGGCGAGAAGTAGATCGGGCGCGACACCACCTCGCCGTCAGCGCGATGCTCGGCAATGCGCAGCAGGAACGTGCACAGTTGGTGGTAACGCTCAGAGACGGCTTCGGGCACCGGGGGAGGGCAGGCGATGCGCCGACCGACCGTGCTCTCGGGAAGCGAATAGAAGAACCGCGCTAAGAGTCCCGAGCCGCGGAACGCGGCCTTCCGAGCGAGCTCTCGGACCACCTCCGGCTGAACGGCGACGCCAAGAGTGAGCGCGGGGTGCCTCACGTGCACCGGGCTGCGGCCGATGCGATCGACGCGAAGGTCGTCTCCCGGATGACCCTTGAGCAAGACATCGAGGTTCGGCACGCCATCGGAGTACCGCCCGCCCGCGACCTCGAAGAGTCCGCCTTCGGCGCTCAGGAGGGCAAGGCGCCCGCCCTGCTCCGCGAGCGCAGCGGCCAGCCGCTCAGGCGTCACGTCATCGACGACCAGCCGGGGGATCACTGGAATGCGCTGGCCTTCGAGCTCGATGGCAAGCTCAGCTGCGCACTGTCGGTCGGTGGACAAGCCGGAGCGTGCGGCCAGGTCGATCGCTCGCTTGAGCTCTCGCTGCTTGATCTCGCGCGCAACTGTGGCTGCTTGAACCTGATCTCGGAGCGCTTCGGATACCTCCCGCTCGTGGTCATGCAGGGGGCGAACCGCGTCTCGAAAGACGGCACTCTTTCGGTTGCCAGGCTCGAGAGCCACGAGCCAATACGTGTTCAGCGGTTCGCGCCAACCAGGTCGGATCTCGACCTCAAACTTTTTCGCGACACATGCCGAAATCGTGGCCAACACGACGACCGCGGCTAGGTCAGGTGGTGTCTGTGTGGCCGTGGCCTCCGCCTCAACCCATTCACGCAACACCGCCCCGAGTGCGTGCGTGGGGAATCGCGCGGTGCCGCGGTGGTCGCTGAGCGAAAGCGGACGATTCCACTGCGCGGCCGCAGTCGCACTGCCGTTCGGCGCTGAGCGCCGCGAATCCTCTAGCGAAAACCATTGGCAGATCCGCTCTGCAGCGGCCACGGGCGAGAGCCCCTCGTGCTGCACCACCAGGTCAACGTTGAGCCGCAAGCCCGGGAAATTCGCGGGACCGATCGCGCTACAGCGCGCGTGCAGGCATTTGATCCCGCCAGTCCGGCAGATGAGGGCCCCCGCCTCACCACACCCTGGACAGCGCGCGAACTTCTCGTCGTGCTCGATGCCGCAGCGGTCCAAAACGAGCACGGTGTCGACCGCATTCGCTCTGGCAAACACGCCATCCGGCTCCCGCATTCGCAACGGGCGCGCGGATTCGAGCGCGGGCGCGCGGCCGAGCGCTTCACCGAGGGCGTCAATGACTGTTGCCAACGACACTCTCCAGCGCCACTCGGCGCACGCTGCGCAGCATGAAAATGAGCTCTGACGATGGGGGCGCTCGGGCGTGTTCTCGCCCTTGCGCTTCCAGGTACCGACCGCCGGCATGAGGCGCCCGGCGTTTCCGACGGAAGTGTCGATCTTGACCCGGTCCGTGTCGTACGCAGCGGCCAGCCGCTTGAGGAGCTCGCGGATCCGAGCCGTGCTTTGGGCCGAAATGGGCGCGGGCTCGATGGCAATCAGAATGAAGTAGCCGTTTCCGCTGTCTCCCCGCCCGAGCACGCACTCGTCTTGCAGAACGGTGAGAAGTAGGTCTTCAACGCGAGAGCACACGTCGCGCGCGGCGCGCTTTTCGTCGTCGGTGGCACTGATCCCCTTCGGTCGAATCGGATCGATATCGATGTACACCGCGCGCCGAAGCTCGATGTCGCTGTCTCCGACTCGACCGTTCCACGCCGGATGGATCCGATTCGATTGGTATCGGGCGAAAATGGCCGGATTGATCGGTCCGTTGACCAGCTGATAGGCGCCATTGAAGCCGGGGAACTTTTCACTGTCCCGAAGCAGTCTCATGTGGTCGCGGACCGTCGCGGCGTGCGCCAGATGAATGCGCCCACGGACAAAGAACGTCAGCTCGGTGGGCTCCTGGTCGGGGATGCCAAGAAAGCGGCGCAGTCCCAGAGTGCCGTTCTCGATTTGGCCGTGGTCGTGAACCAGCCGCAGACGACGATCAGGCAAGGTCATTCCGTCCCCGCTGCCTCGGCGTCCACGGCTCGCCGCTCGGTGAGCCCGTCGCGGGCCAGGAAGCGCTCCAGCTCCTCGCGTCGCACCAGTCGGCGCCTGCCCGGCTTCACGCTTGGCAAGCGGCCCGAACGCAGCCAGCCCCGAACCGAATCGATCGACGTCCTCGTAATTTCAGCAACTTCACTCAGCAGCAAGTAGTCGTGCATGGTTTTGCTCCGTGCACACGAGTTTGGCGAGCGATCGCCAACCGACAAGGGGCCCCCCTTTCACGTTCTTGACTTGCTGCGAGCCTGTGCTGGGCGAGCTGGCTCGGGTACCGTTGGCTCGTAGCCCACGGCTTGAAGCCGTTTTCGAACGCTTCGTTCGAGCTTTCGCCACCCGGAGAGTGTCACTTCGTCCTCGGGCAGCGCCGGACACATAATTTGAAACGCCTCGAGCACGAACGTCAATTTTCGCCGGATCGATTCGATTTGTTCAATCGCGCGAGATTCGAGGAATTCGGTCTCTATCGCTGTGTCGTCCGTCACCTCGGCATTGAATCCCTTGAGCTTGGCGCGTTGTACCTTTCTGGTCGCGACCCGGCGGATCAACCGCTGCAGGTGCGCGAGCTTGGGGTCGAATGCTCGGATGGCCTTGTCGGTCTCCACTTCCGGGCCGTCATCGTAGAGCAAGCTTCTGTCCGCATCGCTCAGTCGCTCAAGGCGCCGAGTCTTCACTTCCGCGTCGCGCCTGTGCGCCGCAGCCAAAAACATCTCTACCTCGTACAGGCAGCACGCAACGACGTTCTCCAGGCGGCTTTCGTCGCGATACGTCGCGAGCACATCAAAGCTCGCCTTCAGCGCGCTAACTTTCGGCCCGGCCAGGTTCCGACTAACGAGCCAGCCGCGAAGCTCGTCACTGCAGTCGTTCACCTCGTCGCAGGGGACTTCCTTCGGTTTGGTTGCCATGAGTCATAGCGTGGCATCAGTCGTCGACACGCGCAGTCAGTACGCGGACGCCGTCGCAACCGCGCGCAACTGGCGGGTAGACTTGGCTGCCATCGGGCGCGGCCTTGCCAGCAAAATGAGGCTCGAAAAATGTCCGACGCGAGGTTGCGCGACGCGCGACTCCAGCTCACTGTGAACCTGTCACAGGGCTGCCAATCGTGGCGCCGGCCAAAAAAAGTCCTGAAAAATGACCGAAATTGCCGATAGCAATGCTCCCTGCGAAGCTGAAATCGTCGACCCTGCCGAGCCGGCAGGCCTGTCTGGCACGCTTCTGACACGCGGGCAGGTGGCACGGCGGCTCGGTACCAGCCTGAGCACCGTGCGCCGCATGGAGGGCGAGCAGCTCAGACCGATCATCGGACCTCGCGGAGTGCACTACTTCGAGGAAACCGAGATCCAAGCGGTGTTCGTGCGCGTGCGACGGTCGCGCATGCCGGACAACGAGCGCGCCGACGGGACACTCGCCGCCGCGGCGTTCGCACTTTTCCAACGCGGCGCCGACGTGGTCGCTGTCGTCAAAGAGCTTCGCGAGGCCCCCGAGAAGGTTGAGTCGCTGCTCGGACACTGGACCCGTCTGCGCGGCACCGTCTTGCTCGACGCCAAATGCCTCGCCGCCATCGCAAGCGACCTGAGCGCCGACGCGCTCGCCGACGAGAGCGCTTTGCTGTCGGCCATCGCCGAATTCAAGAAACGCAACGCGCAATGCTGCGTTCTGTGCGAGCGCGAGACCGCCTTTTGGTGTCGCAGCTGTGCCCAAGAGGCGGGGCGCGCAGAGGTCCAGGAACGCGAGGCGCGAAAACTCTTCTAATCGAGGAAGCCAATGACCGAAACAGTACTCACCCAGTCCCGCACCGTCGCCAGCCCAAACGAAGTTAGGTCCGAGGGTGACGTCGCGGCGAAAGTGTTCGAGTGCTTCGACCACAGCGCGTCCCCGGATGAGGTCGTGACCCAGCTGGTGCTCGCCGTAGACACCGTTGAATCCCTCTGGCGAACATGGGCCAGGCTTCGCGGCTTGGTACCGCTCTCTCCCGAGGCCGTGCGCGTCCTGCGCGAGGTCCTGTTCGTTAACCAACCGACTCACAGCGGCGCCGACGTTGCCGCCGCTGTTCGGCGATTCGTCGGACGGCCTCCGAAGCAATGCACGCGATGTAAAGCCCGGTTCCCTGAATACTGCACGACGTGCCCAGCGGAAGAAGCTCACAAGGCCCGGAAGCGAACACGGGGCTCTCGCGGCAAGCGAAACGTCTCCGAGTCACGTCCTCAAGGTCTTGAAAATGAGTTGCTGGCGGCGGCGCTGCATGAAGCAATGACCCGCCTACACAAGCCAGAGGCTTAGGACGGCGTGAACGCCTTCCAGGCCTGGAGCGCCCGCGCGGCTACCTTTTCCTGCCGAGCGATGCTGAACCGTCCAGCAATGTAGAACTCATCCTGCTCGATGCGATTCTCTGCGGGGCCGGGTTCGAGCTCGTAAAAATAGATGCTGTCGCGCCATTGGCCAGCACCGTCCTGCCAGTGATCCTTGATGATCGTGCGGACTCCGACGGTGCGCCAATCGAGGATAATCTTCTCGAAACCAACGTCGAGGTCTCGACGCTCGGCTTCGCCCGCATGACGCACGCTGAACACTAGTCCGAATTTCTGGCCGTTTCGGTAGTGCAGTGGGGAGCTCATCGCTTGGCCTTCTTTTTCACACGATTGCGCTTGCGTACTCCATACCTTGCAACCTCATCTGGCAGCAAGTAGCAACGGCCGTCAAGCATCCAAGCGTGCAGCCAATGGCCTGCTACCGCGTGCTGGACGGCGTGCTGATAGACGCCGAGTCGGCTCGCCGCCTCGGTCACGGTTGTTGTGAATGGCGCTGAAGCGAGCGCTGGCGTGATACCCGCTTCGCGAGCCTCGGCGCGCATGACCAGGTCAACGCACACCCAATAGACCGGGTTGCGAATGCTGCTGGCGTCAACGTACGCGCCGCCCAGGGTCGGATGCTTCGCCAACACGGGGTTCTCCGGACCGAAGGCGAGCGCTCTGACGTCTGCCGCGCTCGCGTTCGCATCCGCCGCGAGGGCTTCGAGCCTTCGGAGAAACTGGCGCGTCGCTCTCTCTGGTTCGGGAAAGCGGATCCGAAGCCCGGTGATCTCAACATATTCGGATACCGCGCGGGCTGACCGCTTGCGCTTCGCTTGATGCTTGGGCGGGGTAGGCATTGGTTCTCGCGAGCGCCATTCTGCCAGGTTCCGAAGGAGCGGTGTGGGGCAGGATTCCGTTGTCGATATAGCTGTAAATTGGCCCAATTGTGGGCACTATCGACCAAATAGTTTTTGGTTGACCTGGTGCGATTGGCTGCTAGCCTATCGTTAGTCGTCGGCATTTCCGGCGGCGCCCGATTCGGCGGGTAACCGACTGCACTGGAAAAGGAGCGACCCAAATGGCGGACATCCCGCAGATCTACGTTGCGTGCCTCGCGTCGTACAACAGGGGCACGTTGCACGGTGAATGGATCGAGATCGGCGCTGATAAGAGCGCGGACGACATACGCGAAGCCATCAAGCAAATGCTATCGCGGTCTCCGGTGCGCGGTGCCGAGGAGTGGGCCACTCATGATCACGACTTCCAAGGCATCACGATCAAAGAATTCGCGTCGCTCGAAACGATCGTTGAACTTGCGAAGCTGCTGGCCGAGCACGGTGACGCAGCGGTGGCGGCATACAACTACTTCAGCAATCTCGAAGATGCGCAGAATGCGCTGGCCGAAAACTACAACGGCCTATGGTCGAGCCTTGCCGATTGGGCTGAAGACTATCTGAAGGACACGGGGGAACTCGAGAAGATCCCGGAGTCACTGCGGAACTACATCGATTTCGAGCGGTGGGGGAAAGACATGGAAACGGGTGGGGACATTTTCACTGTCGAACAGGGCCGCGAGATCCACGTATTCCGCAACCACTGACGCGCAGGCGGCATCACACATCACCGCGGAGCGCGTTACTTGCCGCGCTCCGCTTCAGCGGAACGTCTTTGCGTGCGCCGCGCCGAGCTGTGCGCACGCGTCCGAATGCACGGAGCATTTTCAATGTCTCATCAAATTAGTGCGAAGGGCCGGGCCAACGCGCGACCCGCGCCGAAGCCGCTCGATGCGGCGCTGGCGAGCGCGATCCAAGCGCTAGGCGCGTTGATCGAAGCGAGCCCTGACGCGGCGGAGCTTCGTCGCGCGTCGCGAGTGCTTCGAAGCCTCGCCTACATCGCCACGCTGAGAGCGAACGCCAGCCAAGAACGGATAGCCGGAAGCGTGGTCAAGGCGACGCAGCATGAGCGATCCATCGAACGCCTTTGCACGGAACTTCCCCACCGAGGTGAAGTGGTAATGGCTGCGGCAACCCCTGCCATCGACGCGATCGATGTGCCGCAATGCCTGCGTGCCGTTCGGCTGAACCCGTGGCGCGACGCTCCGACAGCAAACGGCGCGTCCGTCTGTTACGACGTATTCGAGAGCGGCACCGCGCGCTCCGACCAGCCGCAATGGTTCGAGGTGCAGCCAGCCACCGGATCCGACTACTCTGGCGGAACCATCACGCTCGCGAACCAGCGTGAGATCAAGCGACTCCTGACCGAGTGCGAGGATCCCACCCTGCCCGATTGCGTGTGGTGCACAGCGTACGGCGGGCATGGCACCTACGCTCTGTTCGTCGTTTACGCCGCGCTACCCGAAGAAATCCGGGCGGTGTTGGGAGCACTGGACGATTACCCCAGCGTCGACGATGAGGCGCTGTCCGAGCTTGAATTCCACCTGGGCTCTGAGGCCTGGGCATCTTGGGGAAACGCCGAACTCCGCCGGGCATTGGGCAAGGAGATAGGCGCGGATCTCGAACAGATGACAGACGGGGACCTGTTCCAGCTCTTTCGCGTGGCAAGCGAACGCATGGGGCACGATTGGGAATTCGAGCAGGGCGCACAGGCTCACTTCGACTTCGTTCGTGCGGCACGCGAACTGTCGAACGTTTTGGATGCTCCACCCGGCTGGTTGACGACCGAACAAGCCGGAGCGCTGGAAGCATTGCGCGCGTTCATGCCGGCACGTGAGAACGACCATGGCTGACGGCAAGCCAACGGAGCTGGTTCGCCTAGACCGTGAAGGCGCACAGACTCTAGCGCTCGCTGGTTCGTACGCGCGGACCCTGGGGCTGCTCGCCCATCGCATGCAGACGGTCACGAGCGCAGGGGCGCCGCAGAACACGACCGATCTGCGTTCTGCTGCGCTTCGACTTAGCCTCGCGGCAAACGAAGCAATGGCTGCGCTCATTACTGTGATCGTTCAAAGCGCACGACTGGACGCCCTTGCGATGGTGCGCCCAACACAAGAATCGAAGGCATCCGAACCGCACAACCGATAGTTGCGGGCGCGGGAAGGCTTGGAGAGCAATCACTTACTGAAATCAACGATCACGCGAAGTAGTCCCAGAAAAACAAAACGACGGTCACCGCGGTGCGACAACACCACGGTGACCAACCACAGTGAATCGGAGTTTCACCATGGCCACGAAGAAAGTAGCACAGAGAGCACGAAGAAAGACACGCCGCGCCGAAACGTCAGTTTCTGAGACGCGAGTCGAGCAGGCGGCCGCGGGGGCGGGTGTGCCTCGCGTTCGGCGGATCAGGGCGCAGGACCCTTCGACTGAGAACGTCGAAACGGTCGCCGCACGCATGGCGCGAATACGCGCGGAGCGTGAGATGCTGGCGAACACCGTGCCGGGTTCCCTGGCTTCGCGGCTGCGTCAGTTGCTCGGCCAGGGACGTCGGATCGACCCCGACGCTCCAGACCCTGAGAACAGCAACTGCATGTCCGGTTCGTTCGACCATGCGATCATTCGCGTGGCAGCAATTCAAATTCGCGCCATCGCGCTTGCGCTCGATCACGACGTTCAAGGCGAGAGCCGGCTCTCGCCCGACCTTGTACTCTCAAATGATGAGACGGCCTTGGCGCTCGCAAGCATCAGCGTGATCCTTACTGTTGGCAGCAAGCTCGCGGATGACTTTCGAGCAGCTCAGGATCATCCGGTTGCGTGAGCGCCAACGGTCGGGCCCTCGTCGCCTAGCTGGCCGGGCTGAGTCCGGCCCTCCGCCGGCTGCCTTAAGGCTGTGAGCGAGGAAACGCCCGACGGAAGCCGTGCGCCCGGCGTCTTCAATCGAAGTCGTCGGGCGTGGGCTCTTTCTCGCCGTGGGCGGGCTTGGCGCCACCGCGCGCGGGGCGCCCTAGCCCCAACATTTGAGCCACCCGTGTTGCCGCTGCTGCTCGCTCTGGCCGTTTCACCGCGGGTGGTGCATCCTTAGGGGATGAATGCGCGCACCCCCGAGCCTTGCCCGCCGATCCCGTGCGCTCCGTTCGACGATCTCGACCTCGAGAAGCCCGAGGACGAATCGGAGTGGGATCGCCGAGTGATGGCGCTCGCTGCAGCGCGCATTGCTACGGAGCGCGTACGCCTCGAACGGCTCGGCATCATCGGGGCAGACGGCGAGCTAATCTCGCGCGTGCTGCCCCCGGATATGCTCCCTGAGTCGGACACAACGCTCGAGACCGGCTGAGGCACGATGGCGCGCCCGCGCATGATCGTGGTCGCCGGCCCTCCGGGCAGCGGTAAGACGAGGAACTTTCCGGTCACTGCCTTCGGCGTCGATGCGTTCAACATCGATGACCGCTGTGCTCAGATCCTCGGCAGCTACCGCGCGATCCCGCGCGATGTGCGTCGGGCGGTAGCGAAGGAGTGCGAGCGATTCGTCCTGAACCACATTGAGCAAGCGCGATCCTTTGCGGTCGAAACCACTCTTCGCACGACCGCTGCAGTCGACCAAGCGGTGCTGGCACAACGGAGAGGGTTTGTTGCGGACATGCATTTCGTCGCGACCGAATCGATTGCGGAAAACGTTGCTCGCGTACTCCAGCGCGCGCAGGCCGGGGGCCACGGGGCATCCGAACGAGAAATACGCGCGATCCATCAAGCGAGCATAGCGAACCTTGCCACGGCGATTGACTCGTTCGACCGTGTTCGCATCTACGATTCGACGGCAAGGTGGTCGCCTCCGCGGCTCGTCGCGGTGGCACGTGCGGGTCGCGTCGTTCGTCACGGGACTGAGCCCGGCTGGCTAGAGGTTGTGCTCACGGGCAAGTGACCCTGCCAACCCAGAAGGGCGAGCGCTCAAGCTCTCGCGCGCCATCGGTTACCTTCGGGTCTTCACCCGCGCCCCGCTGCGATGATCGGAGCGAAGCGAACGCTGGTAGCCCATCACGCTCGGCGCGCTCACGCGCGCGCGGCGGAAGCGCGCATTTGCACCCACGCGCCACGCCCGGAGCTTGTGGCAACTTGATTCATGAGAAGGTCGCCAAACTCGGAAGACTTGGCAGGCTCGCGGGCT
>DATEPG010000509.1:0-5860 GCA_035273265.1 Polyangiaceae bacterium | reverse complement strand
GAGCTGATGCGCATGCTGTCGGGCTCGCGCACCGAGAATGCTCGGCGGCTGGCCATGGATCTGGTCAACGCAGCTCGCTCCGAGCGTAAACCCGAGCGCAAGCGCCCCGCGGCTTGAAACGCCAAGCGCCCTCTGGGCTCGCTTGGGCGCAAACGCTCGGCGGGCGAGCGAATGGCCAGCGTGAGCAGGGCTAGCGTACGCCCCACGCCTGGCGTAAGCCTCGGCGCGTATGCCTTACACGCCGACCGAGCTCGATTCGCCGTTTGCCCGCCTGGGGGGGGAGGAACCCGTGCGCCGCCTCAGCGAGTCCTTTTACGACCAGATGGAGGCCAGCGAACCCGAACTGGCAAAATTACACGAGCTCGACGCGGCGGGCCGGGTGAGTCGGCGTTCGCGCGATAACTTCGGGCTGTTCTTGATCGAGTGGCTGGGCGGGCCGCGCAATTTTTCGTCCACGCGCGGTCACCCGCGGTTGCGCATGCGGCATGCCCGCGTGCCAATCGGTGAAGCCATGCGCGATGCGTGGCTGCGTTGTATGGGCCGCGCGCTCGACGAGCAGGGCATCAGCGGTGACGTGCGTGGGTTCCTCGACGCGCGTTTCGCGGAGGTCGCGAACTTCCTGCGCAACACCCCCGAGTGACTTTCAGGACGGCTGAGCTGCGACCCGGCGCGCGAAGGCAGCCAGGCGCCGTCCCACGAGCAGCGTCTCTTTGTCGGGGCGTGGCAATTGCTTCACGGCCCATTCCAGACGCAACGCGTCGCCCTTGGACGCGCAGCGCCGTTGTGCGCAGACCAAAAGTGGTCCCCGGCCGCGCGTGTAGCGGGCGCCGCGCCCGGCATTGTGCGCGGCGATGCGCAATGAGACATCGCGGGCGATGCCGGTATACAGTGAGCCATCGCTGCAGCGGGCGATGTACACGAACCAACGTTCGTCACGGCTCGGGGGCGTTAGCTCGGCGATCCGCGCGTTTTAACATTCGCCAGGCAAATCGAGAAAGTTTCGAGCTCCACCTGTACGGGCACGCTGATCGCGGTGCTCTACGTCCCTTCCGTGTTGTTCATGCGCTTATCCAGTGCCGGAGGAATGCCTCGGGGAGCTAGCTGAGCAAAGCCGATGGCGACAGCAGCCAATGGATGGCAGCATTTCACTCGTTCAATGTCCAATTCGCTGCTTGGCTCCTGGCTCGTTGCTTGGTTGTGCCTGTGTTCAGGCTGCGGCGCGACGGGTCTGGACTGGGTCGGTGAAGCGCACCTCGCCTCGGCCCAGCAGCAAACTGTAAATACCGCGAGTGCGGCGAGCTCACGTCGCCCCGCGACTGCTTCGATTCCAGCGACGGCACAGCAAGACGCGAGTGAACCGCGTCCGCGCCTGAATCGCACGGTTACGCTTGGAGAAATGGATGTGGCCGATGCGCGGGTCGCCGGTTCAGGGCCGCCGTCTGGGGCCTCGGTCAACATCTACAATTACAACTACAACCAGGTGAACGTACCGCCTCCTTCATTCGGCTATGGAACCTTTGGCTATTCGGGTACTCGCCCGGGCTTTGTGCCAGCCCGGGTCACGCCGCTCCCGTCGCGACCCGGCGCTGCTAGCCCGCAGCCGGGCCAGAACTGGCCGGCGGTTGCGGACCACGGTCCGAGCTTTCCCTACCAATCTTTGCCCGCTTCGCCTTGGACTCGCACCCAGTAGGTCGGAGTCGGAGTTGCGCTCCGGCCGGCCCTCGGGTGATGCTCGGGATGCGCTTGGCGCGCTGTCGGGCAGTCGAGAGTTCGTTATAATTGGTCGCTAGCTGGCGAGGAAGCGTGGCGTTATCTTCGCGAATTGATCTGGGCTACGGAGGCCCCGTTGGTGTCTTGGGAATGCACGGGATATCCGGGGAATGAGTAATCGACGCGAAGACGAGTCGCGCCCGAGTGCCAGCGCAATTTCACAGCGCGCCACTCTGCGCGATGTGCCAGCCGCGAAGTACAAGGACGCGTCCGTCGGTACGGTCGCGCCGCGCGGCTTGCGCGGGCCAGCGTTGCTTCCTGGCCAGGGCGCGCCCGAACGGATCATCCCGGAAGAGGTCGAACTCGCGGTACTGCGCGACGCGGAAACGCTGGACGGTCCCAAGGTGGCGCGCGCGGCTGCCAGCAAGCGCGTGTCCCCCGAGTCGGGCTCGATGTCACCGATGGCGGTGTCGGTCGAAGTTCCGCGCGTGCGTTCGATCCCGCCCGCGCACGGAGAGTACGCCTCGACCCCGCCGTCCCCCAGCGCGCGTTCGATCCAAAGCGGCACCCTGATGTCGATCGGCTCGGTCGATCCGCGCGCGCCGACGGAGCTCTCGTTGCCGAGCCCCCGTCCGATGTCGGTCTCCGAAAGAGCGTCCTACCTCGGACCCGAGGCTGTCGTTGACCGTACTCCGCCGAGTTTGCGGCGAGCACCGCCTGCAGGCCCCAGCAGTGGTCGCGGGAGTGCCGCGACCGAACGGCCCGCAGCTCCGAGCGTGCAGCCACCGCCGCAGGCCATCCATCCTCGCAGCGCGCCGCCCGGCCCCGTCAGTGTCCGCCCCAGTGTCCGCCCCAGCGTCCGGCCCTCGCTCAACGCGGATACCGCGGCGCCGCCAGCGCAGAACTTCGCGCGCGTTTCGCCTTCGTCCTCCCCAACGCCGCTTTCCCCAGCGCCGACCACGATGAAACCGCCGCGTCCGAACCCGACGCCCATGCGGCCACCGCGTCCGACCCCCAAACCACCCAGGCCGGAAGCCTCGCCTTCCGTGCCACCGCCAGTGAGTTCGGCACGCGACGTTCCGCCGGAGTTTCAGATCCACTCGCAACTCGACGCTCTGCCGCAGGAACTTCAAGAGGATGCGTTCGACCTGCGCAGCGCGCACACGCAACGCGAGCCGTTGGCTGGCCGCAAAGTGCAGCCCTCGGCGGACTGGACCCCGCATGGCCCGACGGCGGCTTCGCTTGCCGAAGGTGACCTCCGCGTGCGCTCGAATCGCAGCAGCTCGCCCGCAGTGACAATCCTGGTGGATCGCGCTCGCGACAGCGCGCCGCCAGCGAGCGAGCGAACGCCACCCCAACGCGCCGCGGTGCCCTTGAGCTGGGTGTTGGGTGCAGCGGCATTCGCGGTGATCTTGGCGTTGATCGTGGCGTTTGCATTGCGTCCCAGCGCGCCGCCGCAAGCGGTCTCTCCGCTCGACGGTCGCGCGTCTGCCGCAGCTCCGAGTGCCGCAGAGGCCGCGCCGCGGGACTCCACACCGCCATCCGTCGCACCAGGCACCAAGCGAACGGGAGCGGCCGCCGCGAGCTCGCCGCGACCCGCAAAATCTGCGGCGCGCACGCCCACCGGGACCGCCGGCTCCGGCAGCGCCATGCCCCCGACCTTGGCCGATCCGAACGCCAAACCGCAATCGATCTATTGAGCTGCGTTTGAAGGCGAACGGCTCGTCTGCTATGCGTCGCCAGTGACCGTCCCGCGCTCGAGGCGCGCCCTCCGCAATTCGCTGCTCGGCGCCCTTTCGGTCGTGCTGCTGCAGTGCGGAGCGCGCTATTGGCGACACGACGCTGCGTTGCCGAACTCACCGACCGCGGCGCCCCCCGCGTCGGCGCCAGCAACGCGAGCAGGCCCTGCAGGCCCAGCAACGCCAGTCGCTGTACCGAGTGCCAGCAGCGCTCCGGCGTTGCGCGGCAGTGAAGCAAGCATCTCGCGCAGTCTGCACGTGGCACTGGGCACACCGCGTGATGCCGACCCGTCGGATGAGTATCATCTCGACGAGCGCTCGTTCGTGCTCTCGTACAACCCGGAAAGGCGCGTAGCCAACTGGGTGGCGTGGCAGCTCGATGCGACGCACTTGGGGCATGTCGGAAGGAAAGACGACTTTCGTGCCGACCTGGCACTGCCAGCGCGCTTCTACCGGGTGAAAGAGAGCGACTATTTACACAGTGGCTACGACCGGGGGCACCTGTGCCCGTCGGCGGATCGCCAGCGCTCGGCGGAGGAGAACTCGCGAACCTTCCTGTTCACGAACATCCAGCCGCAGCTGCACGAGCTGAATGCGGGGCCTTGGGAGAAGCTCGAGAGCTACGCCCGCCGGCGCGCGCAACGCGGCGCGCACTTGTACGTCGTTGCGGGGGGCATATTCGGCGCGCCGTTTCTGACCATCGGTAATGGGGTCGCCGTGCCGGCCGCCAACTTCAAGATCATCGTCGAACTGAAGCCGGGCCAGTCCGTGAGCGACGTAGACGAGAACACCGAGGTGCTGGCGGTCTCGATGCCCAACGAACGTGGCGTGGGTGACCGAGCCTGGACCGAGTACTTGACGACCGTAGATGCCATCGAGCGAGTGTCGGGTTACGATTTTCTGAACGCCATTCCGGAACGAGTGCAGCGCGTCATCGAGGCTCGCACGGCACGGCCGTAACGCGTCAGCTAGACCAAGGTGGTGTTCGGCGGGCGCTCGTCGTAGATTCCTGCCGGCTTTTCCCCCGAGTCTTCATGCGCAACCTGGCAAACTTCCTAACGCTCATTTCATTTCTGTCGTTGGCTTCGCTGGGCGCGTGCAAAAAGCCGGAGCCACCCCCTGCACCGCTGACCCACGGCGCGGAGCTTTACGGTCGGATGTGTGCCGTCTGCCACGGTGAGAAGGGTGAAGGCTACAAGGCGGATCGAGCGCCCCGTCTGGCGCAGCCGGAGTTTCAGGCATCGGTCAGCGACGACCAGCTGCGCGAGGCGATCAAAAACGGGCGCAACGCGACCACCATGTCGGCTTGGGCCAAGGACCGCGGCGGACCGCTGAGCCCCGAAGACATCGATGCAGTGATCGAGTTCATGCGCACCTGGCGCACGGGCCCCAGCGTTGCCTTGGACGAACGACCACTCGGAGGAGATCTGGCACGCGGTGAAAACCTGTTCGCGCGCGAATGCTCTTTCTGTCACGGAGCGCGTGGCGTGGATGGTCCGAACGTGCACATCGGCAATCCACAGCTGCTCCAGGTGGCGAGCAACGGCTTCATCCGCTACGCGATCAAAAATGGCCGCCCCGGAACGCCGATGAAAGGCTACGCGCAAACAATCGGAGACGAGGGCATCGAGGATCTAACTGGGCTCTTGCGCAGCTGGGCAAACCCCGCACCTCCACCCCCGGCACCCGTCCCTCCGCCGCCGATCCCGCTCGGTCCGGTGCCGCTCAATCCTCGAGGGCCGGACGCCGTCGGGTTCAAGATGACGCCAGCAACCACGCCGATGGACGTCATTCACGCGCAACTCGAGCGCGGCGCGCGCATGGTGCTGCTCGATGCGCGCGCCCCCTCGGACTACATGAATCAACACATTGCCGGAGCGGTGAGCGTCCCGTTCTACGACCCGGCTCCGTATCTGGCAAAGTTACCAAAGAACTCTTGGTTGGTCTGTTATTGCGCCTGCCCGCATGCGGAGTCCGGCTCGCTCGCCGCTAAGCTGGTGGAAGCCGGCTTCAAGAAGGTGACCGTGCTCGATGAAGGCCTCGGCGCATGGACTGCAAAAAAATATCCGGTGAGCAGCGGAGAAAAACCCTGAGACGAGACCGCCGCGGGGTCTCGTCTCAATTTGCGAGTCACCACGTATTTGCGGCATTTACCGCAGCGCGCGGGCGCGCAGCGCGCCGCGCGCCGCACCGGCAGCCGCAAAAATTGTGGCGAAGATGTCGCGCTAGGGGTTAAATTTCGAGCCGTTGCGATTCGCCGCACTGCTGAATTTCCGCGATTGACCGTTCACCCTCGCATGGCGGTCGGAATGAAACGCGAGACGGCAATGGCAGGGCATGGAGTTGGCTCGGGAGCACGTTCTTCGGTCGACGTACGGAAGTTGCATGCCGAGACCAAGGTGCTGCTCGTG
>DATEPG010000508.1:0-8498 GCA_035273265.1 Polyangiaceae bacterium | reverse complement strand
GGATTGCGTGCCTGGTCGATCTTGCCGGCGCTGGTGCGACCGTCGGAGCCACGCTCCTTGTGCGCCATCCGCAGCCCCCGCGTAAGGCGACGCTTTACGTTGCTTACCTGGCTTTCGCCAAACCAGGGCACGCCGCGCGCGTCACGACGTGGGAAGAGCTCAACGCCTTCAAGGCGCCGAACGGTCGCCGGGCTCCGTCGAAGGTATTTGGCAACTTCGCTCCGCGTGAGCATGGTCAACAGTAGCAGACAGGCATGCCTGTTCGCGGGCCGCCGTGCGTTTCAGCGGGGAGTGCCAGACTGAATTTGTGCGGCTGATGAGTGCTAAGCGGTCGTGCTGAAGGCGTTGCCGCCACGGCCAGCGCCTCAACAGGTGTCGAAGCTCGAAGGGTGGCAACCGACGGTGAAGCACTGCTCGCGCAACGCCTCGGGTCTCAAGCGATTCACGATCGTCTGCGGCTTGAGCACCCCGACTACCAGGGCAGCATCGGCGGATTGAAGCGACTGGTCCGACGGATCCCTCGCAGCCGTTGCGTAAACGACCCGAGGATCTGACGATTCCGGTCGACACGGAGCCGGGCGACGTTGCCCAAGTGGACTTCGGATACGCGGAAAACTGTGGGATTCGGCGACGGGCACGCTGCGCAAAGCGTGGGTTTGCGTGATGGTGCTTGGCTACAGCGTCATCAGTACAGCGAGGTAGTTTTCGGTCAGCGCACGACGACGTGGCTCGAATTGCACCAACGAGCGTTTGCGTGCTTTGGCGGCGTGCCGCAGTGATCGTGCCGGACAACCTGAAGGCGGCGGTGATTTCGCGCAGCGTTTGGCGCGAGCGACCTGCCGGAGCTGAACCGCAGCTACCGCGAACTCGCGCGGCACTACGGCTTCCCCGTCGACCCTGCACCGCCGCGAGCGCCGAAGAAGAAGGGGAAGGTCGAGTCGGGCGTGAAATATGTGAAGAACAACTTCCTGCGCGGCCGTCGCGACCAAGACGTGGCAGAGGTGAATCGCGAGCTCGCCCGGTGGACGTTGGAGATCGCGGGCACGCGGGTGCATGGCACGACGGGGCGTCGTCCCATGGAGGTGTTTCTGACGAAGAAACGGCCCATTTATTGCCGCTGCCGGTCAGGCGCTACGAGATCGTCGTCTGGAAGCAGGCGACCGTGCACGCCGATTGCCACGTGCATTTCGACAAGAGGCTGGACTGCGCGCCGTGGCGCCTGATCAACCAAGGAGTGTGGGTGCGCGCGACGTCGACCTCCAATGCGATCTACGTCGACGACGTGCGCGTGCCTTGGGGGAGCTGGCGACCATGGCCGTGGAGACTACGCCGAGGCGTGGCCAGCGCGGTGGGATTTCCCGGCGTTTTTGCGCGACGTGGAGCCCCGGGCCGCTCACTTTCCGCACGGCGTTTCGCGGCAAGCTCGCGTTCCCTGCGGTCTACGTAGTGCCAAAGGCGCATGCTCGACGTGGATGAAGGCAAAAGAGGCCGGAAGCACCTTCCGGCCCTAGTCCATAAGCGCGCAGTCGGCGGTTGAAGTCCGCCCTTTGGCACCCTGAAAATCCGGCGAACTCTCGGTCGGAGTTCGCAGAGCGTCGCAGCTAGAGCTTGAGACGGAGGACTGCAGTTGACAAGAATCCCGTTGGCTGTTCAGGCTGTCGCACCAATCGTGGCCAGTTCAGTCGCTGTCGAGAGGATTTTTGTCGTGTGGGATTTCCAGACGCACGCGCTCGGCTCGACGCTCGAGTCATTGCATCGGCATTCCGGTACCGGTGGGCTCCATTTCACGATACCCGACGTAGCTCGTGCGGCCGGAGGCGACCTACTTCGCTCAACGGTCATGCCGTCGATTGTCGACTCCAATCGACTGATCGCATTTCTAGACAAGCCGAACGCCAATGTTTGCTTTGAGATCGGCTTGGGTCTTGGCTTAGGCAAGCCGGTGTCTCTCGTTGCTTGGGGATCAGTACGACCCACGTGGTTGGAGCACCCGCCGTTTTCTGGCCTTGCAATCCAGTGTGTCGATAGCCTCGACGCCATCTACTCAGTCGCAGGTCGAGGCGAAAGCGCGCTGCGTCTGCCGCGCGCGCCAACTCTGAGTGAGCGTACCAAGGTATTGTTTCTGTGCCCAAAAAAAGGAGAAGGAGGAGCGTGTCGACGCGAGAAACAGACTACGAGACCCGATTGGTCGGAGCCGCTTACCGGGCACTTTACGTTCTTCGACTTGCAGCAACTCTTCGGTGACGTGGGGAAATTGGTTTGGACGATTGCTGCGTTTGCTGAAAGTTCGGACAGTCGCGACGGTTCCGAGACGGCCCGTTTTGCTGCGATTGTGGGCTGGTTCGTCGGGCGTGCGTTCGCCGATGCCGGGCCTCACGCCGACTTTGAGACCGTGAGAGATCGCATCGTCGTGTTGCGCTCGGCGACGGCGCGCCAAGTCGTGGACGTGCTGCTGTTCGAGCAGGAATGGGCTACCCTCAGCGAATACCACGCAGTCCTCGTTGGTGCGTTTCAGACAGGGCCGTTGCCGGCTTCTGCGTCCACCGACGACACATCGGGGCCTTCGCCGACCGCACCAACTCATCCCCGGCTGGCCCGCAAACTCATGCTCCCGATTACAGCGGTTGTTGTCGGTACCTGGCTGCTCCACTGGTTCTGGCCAGTTGTCCCTTGGGAGCACAGTCCACCGCATGCGGTAGCTCCGACTGCGGACGTCTCATCCGTCGAACCCATGCCCGAACCGCGCGGCGTTGCCAGCGCGTTTTCAGGTGGGTCTGTACCGGCCGCAAGCCCGATGGCGGCGGCTGCGCCGTTGCCACCGGCTCGTTCAAGACCGGCTGGCGTCGGGTCCTCGAAATCACCGCCGATCCCCGATGGATGTGTGCCTCACCCCAACGGTGAATTTTGGTACGCGAAATGCTTCTGCAAGGGAATCCAAATCTCGAACACACGCATCGCAGTGACGACCAGCGAACTGGATGCGAAGTCCACGGCGGTAACGACGGCGATTTCCGCGCATGTAGCTGACCGATTTCGATGCCCGCCGTGAAATATTCTGTGAAGCATTGGTTCGCATGCGTTGTCTTGGTGCTCCTCGCAGGTCCCGCGTTCGCGCAGCCGTCGATCAGTTCGCCTGGTGACGGCGCAGCGGTCACCACCACAGCAGCTGATGCGAGCGCTGGCGCTGGCGTGGCGCCGCCGAGCAGCGGCGTAGCTAGGTCCACCTGGGGTTTTGGCGATAGTGACGAGCGACCTCGCCTTTACCTCGTCGCTGAAGGTGAGGGCAGCGCGGTACCCGAACGCTTTCTTTGGTCTCTTTGCGATCTGATCAAGGCCGATCCGAATCTGCGACTTCGCTATAAGAGCGTCGGCGTCTATCGGATTGCGCCTGAAGCGCTGGAGATTGCGAAACAGAGGGCGCGGGAGCCTGACTTGCGGCAATTGTCCGCCACGCGCGACTTGCTCGAATCGGCTGACAAGCGCTTTGCAGCGAGTCACTTCTGCTTCGGCGAACCCGATGCCGCGGTCGGCGCCCAAGGCGACATGACCTCTGCCGAACTACTCTGGCTCGAGTGGATGGGCGGGGCCATGAGTGACGAGTTGCGCGCCCAATATGGCAGGACCCGACGCTCCACGGATGGTTCGCAGGACGTGCTCGACAAGCCCAAGTACTTGCGCATTCCCGAGGGCGCAAGGCAAATGTCGGGTGACGAATCGGCGCGACGCATCGCACGGGAGCTTGCCCGGCAGTTTTTGGATCCACATGATCCGTGGGTGTTCGACGCCAAGGTCTCAATCTCCATTCCACCCGAAGTTCGCTGCGGGGAAAGCGATGACTCACGCAACTGCGCCCAGCTGGGAGTCGAGGTCAAGGCCTCACTAGAACTCGAGGAGACGATCTGGGCGACCCCTGCAGAGGTGTCACACCGTTGGAAGCTCGTCTGCGAAGACGAAAACGGCAGGTCGAGCGAACGGCAGATTTCGAACGGTGATGCGCGTGCCAGGACGCTAATCTTTCTTAGCAACGACCGATCGATATGCCATGTCAAGGCGATATTGGTGTCTGGCCCTCATCGGATTGAGACATCTCCGACTTCGATTAGGTTCGAGGCTCCTTCTGTTTTGGTGCAGCGAAGCAAACGAGACCGCATGCTGTTCGGGGTCTTTCCATGGTTTTCCAGTCTCGATGGTGCTCCGGTCGCTGCTCGGTGGACGGAACTCGAACTGTACGAACGCCGGTGGGTACCGTGGGGCCGCGCCACGCTCAAAGAACCGCGGCTCCGGAAGAACTTGTTCGTGTTGCAGGGCGCTGAAGTGGTCGGCTTTGGACGCGCTATGGGAGCACAGCTGAGTGACATCGCTCTGCCGTTGATCGGGCGCCCTACCATCGCTGCGCAGCGCGAACTGCAGCAGCGTCTCGACCAGATGGGCGATGGTCTCGGCTACCGAGTGTTGGATGGCTTAGACCTATGCGAGGATCTCCAAGATACAATCATCAAGCACGCGCCCGATACCGTCCTCGACACGTCTGAGTGGCGAGAACGCTGTTACAACATCGTCGGGACCGCTCGCGCCAAGCTGTCGACCAAGCTTCGCGCGCCGTCGTCGCTCGTGCTCGCTCGTGACCCCGAGACGAGTTCAAGGATCTACAAGGGCGTTCCAGCGCTCACGGAGCGGCAGCGCGCGCGCTTCCTCCCGGCGACACCGATTTTCGCTTCTCGGATCGAGAAGCCCTACCGACCTAAAGAGAAGTACCTGCTGGCCGCAATGGACCCCAACGAAGTCCAAAGCCGTCCGGTTCCGGTCGAGCTCAAGCTCCATGTTCCCTCGCTCACGGTGGGCTACGGAATGGCGGCCGTTTACGTGCCGCACGGTGGCGGCCTCTCGATACAAGCGTTTGCGCCGTTCTTGGCCAACACTATCTCGCTGCGGCTTGAATACCTGCAATACTTGCAGAGTATCCCGGGTGCAGAGGGGGAACTAGACTTGAATCTAGCCGTTTCGGGGGCGGCCCTGATAAGCATCAGCGACCTATTGGTCACGCTCGTCGCGCGCGCAGAGTCTCCTTGGATGATACTCGAGTTGGGGCCAGGTGGTCGCTTGAACTTAGTTGACAGTGTGCACCGCCAACCAACCTTTTACTCCTCTTTGGTGATGCGCGCAGGAATCCGAGTCGGGACCGGCCTTGGCGACACCGGTCAGGAATATCGTTTTGGTCTTGCCAGTTGGGCCGATGAGCGCGGGTCGCTGTATCAGCTGTTCTTTGAGTTTTCAATTCTCTAGCGGCCGTTGGCGGGCATCAGGACCCGCGGATATCGGTGCAGTTCAGCGGCGAAAAACCGCATGAAGGCGGTGAAGTTCGCCGCTGGAATAAGCCGGCGCTTCTGGACGGCTGCTTCTTGGTATCCTTTCTCTCTGCCCCGCCCTGACGCCGGGACCTACCTGAACTGGGGCGCCCGTCCGGCTCCGCACGGTCGGCGGTGAGTTGCAGGGCATGAGCACCTCGCCACGGTCGGCGGCGCGCACGGCTTCGAGCAAACAGTGGGTGGGGCCACGTGGTGCGGCGAACCCAGCCCTTCGGACTCAAGTCGAATTCGTGCTGTTATCACGGGCCTTCGGGTCGTCAGGCTAGCGTCACGATGGTCTGGATGGTTTCAATCGGCCAGGATTTCCCCATTCCTGGCTGCCTACCCTGGGTGAACATGTTCAACCTACTCGACACAGTCGTCTGGATCAGGATCTCCTCGAGCACGGTTTCAGGAGCTGGTCAGCCTTGGCAGCACAGACGTGCGCGCCGTCAGGGACGCGGATTTGATCGCCGTGCGCGCCGTCAAAGCGCACCGCCTAATCTTCCTAAGCCAAGGTCGATAATTCGATCCTTGCTGGGGTGCCCTCGCCAAGACCACGAAGAGCAACGAAAACACTTCCGTCGCTTCGCGGTGTGGGAAGGCGGCACCGAAACGCCGCGCCACGAACTCATTGTTCGCGGGCCTGTAGGCTCAGGCGAGCACGGCTGCTAACTGCCCGTCGGGGCCGCCTCCGAAGTTCTCCATCGTTTCGCCCGTGTCGCGAATGGCGGCTGTGATCAGGGTGTTGAGGAGCGGGCTATTGGTCTGGCTGCCGGCGTCTACGTAGGCGCCCTGCTTGAGGTGGCCGCCGCCGTTGCCCCAAATGATGTTGGGCACGTTCCGAAACGAGTCCGACGGGCACTCAGCGATGGCATTGGTCCAAAGCACGAATGAGTGGTCTTGCAGACCGCGCGCTGCAAAGTGGTCGAGTCCGGCGGCCAGCGTCTGCATCCGAACCACGTCGATCTCGGCGTGGACTTCCTCTGCAAAGGGGTTGGGCATGCTGCCGCCGCCGTCGCTTTGGTTGCGATGGCAGATGAAATTGAGATTCCAATTCCCGAGAGTGGCGTTTTTTGGGACCTGATAAACTGTATGATCGGTGCCGTCGCCCCACTGCAGAGTTGCTGTTCGGTTGTAGTTGCAAGCGAAGGCCAGGGCGACCAGGCTCATCTGGAGCCGGACGACGTCCTCGATCATGCCGGTGTTGGTGAACTTGAACGTCTGCAAGGCTTCCAGCTTGCTGATCTCGACGCCGCCCCACGCGCAGCCTTTGACCATGTCATTCCCCATGCCACCCATGGTGACCTCCATGTCACGGATGGAGTCGAAATGCTGCTGGAGCCGCTGCCGATCGGCAGAACTCATCCGGGGGTTCGCCATCAGCGCGCGCAGGTCGTCCCGCACGAGGTCGTGAATGCTCTTGCGACTCTCCAGCAAGAGCTGCTGCGCTTGCGCTGCACCGGGTGATGGAGTGCCGTTCGATGAGACGAGGCCAACGAGCTTTTGATAGAGCTCATAAGGGTTATTGCTGGCCTTGGTCCCCATGCCCGCCTCGCTGAACGACAAGCGCTCGTTGATGTAGCCCGCTTTGGCTCCGGCATACAGCGTGAGCGGCGGGACGTCGCCTTGCACTTTACGCGCAATGACCCAATCCGCCGAAGGCCCCGTGGACGTCGCGGTGTTGCCAGTGCCCGCCGAGGGGAGTGCAGTGAGGGCCATGCACAGAGATTCGGCGTGAGGCTCGCTTCTCGGACCTGCCATCGGCCAATTGATGCCGCGCACGAACAGCAAGTTCTTGGCGTGCGCAGAGAGCTTGCTGGTGGCTTTGGAAGCCGCAGCGAGGCCATCCGCCGTGAGCGCTCCCAGGTCGTTCGGAAAGAAGCTCGCCGGAACGACGCCGTCTACCGCGCAGATGAACAGGCTGAAGACCGGAGCGCTTCCCGCTGCCCAGGCAGACCGCTCGGGCAGGCTCTCGAGGAAAGGGAGCCCCAAGGCCACGCCCGCCGTGCCGCGCAAAAATGCGCGGCGATTGAGGCGCGATCGCTGTGGACCAAGCAAACACCGAGTCATAGTAGGCCGTCCTTTCGCGTGCGGAACATCGGGTCGCGCACGAGCGCGAGTATCAACTCTTTTAGTGACTGCGATTGGCTTACTTTTCCCAGCGATTCGAGCACAGGTCGGTCGCTCTCCACTAGGTCGCGGCCAAGCGCGTGGCTCGTCAGATGCTTCGAGTAACAGGTATGCACTTGGGCGCTGTTCGCCAGCACCTTCATCAGCTCGTTGCCGTCCGCGAACGATGCGACTCCTTCGGCGAGGGGATAGCTTCCCGTCGTGTCGATGGGCTGACCGTTGTCTAGCTCGCGCTTTTTGCCCAAGCCGTCGAAGTTTTCGAACGCGAAGCCCAGCGGATCGATGTAGCGGTGGCAGGTCGCGCCGCAACTCGCGCTGAGCTGAGTGGTGCGTTGACGAGTGGTTTGGTTTGGCATCGCCGGAGGCGGGGGGATCGAGCCCGAGGGGCCTGACGGTACTTCGGGGCCGCACAACAGCGCCCGCTCGAGCTGGAGACCGCGCATACTCGGAGAGGATTCGGCGTTGTTGGACCAGAGCATGAGAAAGGGCACCTGCATGAAATAGCCACTGCGTGCAGGCCCGACTTCGCGGAGCTCGAGCTGCCCTGCTGGCGCCTTCAGGCCATAGAAGGGAGCTAGACCTGGGCCGACGTAGGCCTGTTGCGAGGTCAGGAGCTCACGTAAGCCGAAGTTGTGCTCGAAGAGGTGATCGAAGAACGCGTTCGAGGCGAGCCCCAGCTCCGAGTTGATCGCGGGGTCGTACTCCGGCGCGCCGAACTTGCTGATGCCCTGGAGAGACGACGCGTGGAGAAGCTGACCGTGGAAGTCACGCATCACCGCCGTCGCCCGTGGGTCTTCCAGCATCTGGCGCGCGCTGCTCACGAGCGCGTCCGTGCTCGCGAGCTTTCCGGCGGCCGCCGCGTCGAGGAGCGAGTCACTGGGGGTGGTCCCGAGCAGCCAAAACGAAAGCTTGGACGCGAGTTCGTAGGCGCTGAGTGGGTCATTCGCCGGACCGAGCTCCGTGCGGTAGAGGAAGTGCGGCGACTGAAGCATGGCTCGGACGACGAGCGATGCTCCTTTG
>DATEPG010000507.1:0-9198 GCA_035273265.1 Polyangiaceae bacterium | reverse complement strand
CGATGAAGTCACTGACCTCGGCCTCGCGCAGCACGCCGGCCAAGCCACCGAAGCTGGCTTGGCTGCTGAGCAACATCGATTGCAACTCGAGCTCGACGCGCACGTACTTGGCCAAGGATTGCACGCTCTGTTGCTCACGTTCACGGAGGTACTGCGCGTAATCCGCGCGTGCTGCAGGCTCAGCGTGGAACGTCGGCAGCTCGGCCTTGGCTTCTTCATCTGCCGGCCCTGGCGCGCGCAGCCCTTCGGCGGTGCGCCGCGCAATCCAAGGGCCGTAACCCTTGGCCAACTCCGCGCGAAACTCGGGCGGTACGTCGTCAGGGCTGCCGCCGGCCGAGGGAAAGATCGTGTCCTCGTGATTCAGTTCGACGTACAAGAGCGCGGGTTCGGCGCGGTACTCGAGCTGGGTCTCGGGATTGCGATGCCGCAGCAAACGACGCGCGAAGTCGCGCTGGGCGTCCAGGAAAGGCGCATGAAAGCGATCCAACACCTTGCCTTGCGGAAAGCGCTGCCGTGCCTCACCGGCCAGACCCGGATAGCCGCCGCTCGCGTGGAGCGTGAGACTGAAATACAGGCCCTCTGCCTTCAGCGCTGCCGTGAAATGGTCGAGCTTGGCGAGCGCTTCGGTGATGATTTCCCCGTTCGCGTCCAGCAGCACGGACGGCGCGTCGAGGCCGCGCAAGCGCACGGCGTTGAAGCCCCGCTTGCGCAGGTGTCGTGCCAGTTGGATCGCGGTCTGGGGCTCGGGTAAGCAGGCAATGCCGCTCAGGTTTACGCCAAAGAAGCGAAGCCGGATCCCTCGCGTGTCGACGAAATGTCCGAGCGACGCGCGCACGAAGCCATGCGCGCCGGCGGGCTCGGCGTTCAAAAACGAGAGATCGGTCAGGGTCGGCCGAGCCTCGAGGACCGCGCTTGCGGGCGTGAACATTCGGCGTTCCACGCTGGCAGCCGCGGGGCCAGACGCAGTGCCTGGAAAGTTCTGTTGCGCATGGCATCCGAGCAGCAGCAGCCCCGCGGATGCGCGCACGAAAGCGGTGAGGGAGATTGCGCTGTTCGCGCGACGCAGACTATGGTTCGTGGCCCGCTGCGCCCCGGATAGGCGCGCATTTTGCGCACGATCATGCTCAAATCTCGCTTCATCGCTGGTTGTCTGAATGGACTCGTACTGACCCTTGCGCTGGCCGTGCCGAGCGTGGCGCTGGCCGCAGCGACGAAGGACAAAGCCGCAAGCGCCTTGCAGAAGGAGGCGATGCAAACGGAGTATGCCGAGACCAACTTCAAGAAAGCGGAGCAGAAGTTGAAAAAGGCCATCGCCCAGTGCGGTGCGTCGAACTGCTCGAGTCGAGTGGTGGGGGAGCTGCATCGAGATCTGGCGACAGTCTACATCGCGGGCTTGAAGCAGGGAGCCAAAGGCAAGGCCGAGATGAAGCAGGCGTTGCGCGCGAACCCTGACCTCCAGCTCGACGAAGATTTTGCCACACCAGAACTGCGCAAGGTGTTCAAAGAGCAGGGCGGTCACGAGCCGAAGGAGGCGGAGGAAGAGGAAGAAAAGCCAGCCAAGGCGGCCAAGAAAGCCAGCGACGACTGCGAGTCGGGCAGCGAGTCCTGCCTCGAGGAAGAGCCGGAAAAGGCCGACGACAGCGCTCCGAGCAAGGGAGCCAAGAGCTGGCTCAGCCTGCACTTCCAGCAAGATTTACTGCTCTTTTCGGGGCAGGATCAGGTTTGCGGTTCGACCGTCACGGGCGCCCCGCCGGCGCCAAACTACAGCTGTTTCGAGAATGGCGCCGCGTTCGATGGCAATGCTGCCGCAGGACCAGGCAATCAGGTCTCCGGCGGTATTGGGCGCGCCACCACGCGCCTGTTGATCGGCTTCGACCGCGTGCTGGGTTCGAATCTGAGCCTCGGCTTGCGACTGGGCTATGCGTTCGGCGGCCGCCCGGCGGGCGAGAGCAAATTTTTCCCGTTCCACGCGGAGATCCGCGCCAACTATTGGTTCGGCGCGGCGCCCTTCGAAAGCTCGGGGCTGCGCCCCTACGTGTCGCTCTCCGGAGGTTTGGCGGAGGTCGATGGCCGCGTGTCGGTCGAGTACTACGATCCGGCCGGCAATAAGAGCACGGTCGATGCTTGGCGCAAAACCGGCAAGGGGTTTGCTGGCCTCGGCTTCGGCGTGATGATCCCCTTCGCGGGCGACAATGGCATCGTCCCCGAGCTACGCGCCATGCAGCTGTTCGGCGCCTCGGGGACGGTGTTCGACATATCGATCGGCTACGCGCGCGGCTTCTGAGCGCGCGCATTCCTAAGCAGGATTGGCGGTGTGCCTAGGGTGTGTAGCTGTAAACACGGCCACGTGAATGCCAAGCGAAAAATTCGCCAGGATTGTTTCGGAATCGCTCGCCGCTATCGATTTGCTGGAGAGCGCTGCTTGAATCCTGTGGTTCTGGCAAACTGACGTCGCGAAATGTCCAACTCGGATTGTTGCCTGCGGCTTGATAGATCTGATTCGATATATTTGAGATCACGTATTGGTGCCCAAGAAACGAAGGCGTGCCCGCCGGAAGAGCTGGCATGAACCGATTTATCCTGTACGACGTTTGCAACACCTGATTGGACGTCGTCATCGAGTATTCCCAGGCGTATCCGCCGGCAACGTCCTTGTACGAAGTCGAATCGATCAACAGCCATCCCGCGTACGTATCTTCATACGCGAGATACTTTTCTCCGCTGCAGCCGTGGGCCATAAGGACGAAACGGTACGCACTCACTGGCGGCACAGATGTATAGAGGCTTTGATGCAAATGCGAGCGCCGGTGGTAGCGTCTATATTCTTCCTGGCGAGTTGGAAAGGCGTGTATCTTCCCGGTCCGCTCCAAGGACTGTGGCTGTCGCCAGTCGAGACATACACGTGTTGGGCGCTATTCAAGACGGCAACATCATCGCCGTCGCCGAAAATGGCAATCACCCCAGTCGGCGTCCCTGACCACGATCCATAGTCGTAAACACCCGGGTTATCGCGTCTCTGTTCGTTCCGGTCCCGAGATAGATTGGACGATTCTCGTAGCCTGAATGCCCATAGGGATTGTGGCACTCGACCACGTCTTCATTGCCGAGGTTCCAACTGTAAGAATTGGGTCGCAGATATTGGTCCGATCCGGCGGCCGGAGCCGTGTTTCCCCCTACCATGCAAAGCAAGTTGTCTCCAACTGCGAAATCCTTGAAGTTGGTGTAAGTGATCTGTCGCCAGCAATTCGTGTCATCCGCGGACGCAGCATTACATAGCTTGTACGCCGCGATGGCATTGGTTGACGCAAATAATACTGCGCCCATCCCAAGAAATGTTGAGATACGCATTCTGTGTGTTCCTCTTCCGCTGCCACGGGGCAAGATCCGCAGTACACGAAATGCGGCCCCGTATTCCCGTTGCTATGTATCATGAAAATATTGTTTCGCGTAACTACGTGGGAGTAATACGGGGCGTATCGAGAACACTTGAAGTGTGCGGATGTTGCTGTTTGGCGGTTCGGTCTTGAAAACCGGCACACATCATCCCTGAGCCTGCCGTTTCTCAGATCTCCTTGTTGATTGTACAATAGGGGCGCGGTGCCGAATCGAGCACTGACAAACGCCTGCCGACGACTGCACAAGAACCCGGTGGTGCTGGCCCGCCGCAGTTTCCGACGGGGCTGCTAGGTACGGAATTCTGACGTGCCCGCGCTCACTTGTAGAACGTGATGTCGTCGATGCTGAAGTCGAACGCCAACGCCTTCGCCACCTGAAATTGCATCGCGATGATGTTCTTCTTGTCGAACGCGACCTTCGTGCCCCAACCCTCCTGCGCGAACGTGGCAGTGCCCGAAAAGTCGATGGAGTACTGCTGCCACGCCGCCGTTAGCACCGGCGAGGGAGTCAGGGCAAAGTGATCGTCACACAACATCGTCGCCGTCGCAACGCAAGTGCCCGCGTCCGAGCCGTTCGCTTTCTTCGCCGTAGTGCCAGGGACCTTGACCATGGCTCGGATGGCCACGTTGCCCTTTGCCCAAAACTTGATCCCTGTGTACGCGCTCGCGTCATAGGTGCACGACTTCGTGAGATTGTTGTTGAAGTCGAAGCCGATGCCAGCCCCCCAAGTCATGAACGCTGGGCCGCTAGTCTGCGCGAACTTCAAGCTGGTCGCCGTGCTTCCGACGCCGGCCGCAGGCATGAACACGGTCCCGCTAGGTAGCTGCGCGGCCGTGCCATCGTTGTACGTGAACCAATAGCCGGTGCGCGCACCGATCGGGCGAATCGCATTGTCGCCATCTTCCATATCGTCGATGAGCAGATCTGCCGCCGTACCCACAGCAGTTTTGCAGCCGCCGCTCGTCGGCGCGCCGGCACCGCCAGTAGCGGGGGCGCCTGCACGGCCGACGCTCGTCGTCGCGCCACCGACGCCGGTGTTGAACCGGCCTCCGACGGCTGCCGGGGCGCCTGCACTGGGGGTCGGGTGGGTAGTGGCGCCGCTGCTGCCGCCAGCGGGAACCCCTACGCTGCCCGAACTGCTGACACTGCCGGCCTGCCCCGTTGGGATGACGTTCGAGGTCGGCGCCCCTGGCACCGAGTTGTCTTGGCCTTCGGCGCTACACGCCGAGTACGAAACGGCGAGGGTGCCCAGGACAACCGTAGCCAGAGACAAATTGCATGTCTTCATTAGCGCGCGAACCTTTCGGAAACCGCGATCGGCGTGAGCACGCAGAAAAGTGCGGCGCAGCACGACCCGGCGTAAGACTAGTCCATTAGCTGTGCAAAGTAGCGTGAAAAGGGGCCAGAATTGTGGAACTAGTGCCAGCCAGCGGGGTGCCAATTTTCTAGGTACTCCGGAAAGACCAGCAATAGATCGGGAGTTGTGCGGCAGGTTCCGCGGTGCCCTGTCCGGCGCTGTTCCCCGGCGCGCCCTCGCGGCGAGACGACCTGGTTGAGCGCTACGGGTCGGGAAGAGTTTTGCCCGGCGACCGGAAGCGTAACGCACCCGGCGACGACCTTGCAGCGCCGTCACGAAGCGTCGCCTCGGGAGCCCGGCACGGCTTAGGAAGAGTGCGTAACGCGAGCGTGATCGTCGAGTTTCGCTGGATATGAAATCGGTTCCAGGTTACGCTCGGGGTGATGAAGCTAACCCTGTCGACGAACGTTTGGATCTGCGGACTCGCTGTGTCTGCTCTGGTTTTGGGAAGCGGTTGCGTCAAGCGGGTTGACCCGACGTCCGCCGATACCAAGAACTCGCCCGAAGGCAAAGCCTGTCCGGCGGCCGAAGGCGTGATTTCGGACGGCGAGAACAACAGCAACCAGATCAATACGATCAAGGGCCGCGGCGGCTACTGGTACACGTTCGTCGACTCCAACGGCTCCACCATCACCCCCACCGCCGGCTCACAAGGTGGCACCTTTGCGATGACCGCGGGCGGCGCCAACGGCTCCAAGTACGCCGCTCGCATGACCGGCTCGGTCGGCAGCGCCGAAACCGTGTACGCCGGCATGGCCATGAACTTCGTCGACCCCAAGGGCACGTACGACGGCACGGCTTACAAAGGCATTTCGTTCTGGGCTAAAAAGGGCGCCGGTTCGACGCAGAAGGTGCGGCTCAAGGTGCCGGACGTCAACACTGACCCGGACGGCAAGGTGTGCAAGGAGTGCTACAACGACTTCGGCGCGGATCTCGTGCTGACTGATCAGTGGCAGCAGTTCGTTTTCCCGTACGGCAGCATGAAGCAGATGAAGGGCTGGGGTAACCCGCGCACTCCGGGCCTCGATTCCTCTCAAATGTACGCGATTCAGTTCCAGGTGAACGACAAGGGTCAGCCCTTCGACATCTGGGTTGATGACATCCAGTTCACTGGCTGTCCGTGATTTTTCCGTTCGACTTCGGTTTTTGCGGTCGCGCGAGCTGACGGCCGCCCTCGGGGGCGGCGCCTCGCCGCTGCCGCGCCCCGCCGGCCTCGGCGGGGCAGAGCGCTTGGGCTCGCCCCGCGCTGTGGACTCATCGCTTCTCTAGCCGGACCTCACATGCGAGGTCTCGGCCCAATATCACGACTCATCGTGGAGCATTTCTGTCATGCGCTTTGGTCACTTCGACGACGCCCGCAAAGAATACGTCATCACGACGCCCAAGACTCCGTACCCGTGGATCAACTACCTGGGTAGCGAGCAGTTCTTCGGGCTCGTTTCGCATCAGGGCGGCGGCTACTGTTTCTACCGTGACGCGAAGATGCGCCGGCTGACGCGCTACCGATACAACAACGTGCCCACGGATTCGGGCGGTCGCTACTTCTACATCAACGAGGGCGGGGACACCTGGACTCCCACCTTCATGCCGATGAAGAAGGAGCTCAGCTTCTTCGAGTGCCGTCATGGCCTCGGCTACACGCAAATCACCGGTACGCGTAACCAACTCCGCGCGGAAGTGCTTTATTTCGTGCCACTCGGCCAAACCGCCGAGGTCCATCAAGTCACGCTCAAGAACGAAGGCTCGACCCCCAAACGCGTCAAGCTGTTCTCGTTCATCGAGTTCTGTCTCTGGAACGCGCACGACGACGGCACCAACTTTCAGCGCAATTTCAGCACCGGTGAGGTCGAGGTCGTCGGCAGCACCATCTATCACAAGACCGAGTATCGCGAGCGCCGCGACCACTTCGCGTTTTACCACGTGAACGCGCCCGTCGCGGGCTTCGACACCGACCGCGAGTCATTCATCGGCTTGTACAACGGCTTCGGCGATCCGGACGTGCCCAGCGCTGGTGAGTCGAAGAACACGCTGGCCAGTGGCTGGTCGCCGATCGCCTCGCACGGCTTGGACGTGACGCTCGCGCCCGGTGAAGAGAAGAAGTTCGTGTTCGTGCTCGGCTACGTGGAAAACCCCCGCGCGGAAAAGTGGGAAAAGCCTGGCATCATCAACAAGCAGCGCGCCGAGCAGTTGATCGCGGCGTTCTCCAGCGCGGAGCAGGTGAGTGCCGCGCTCGGCAAGCTGCGTGAACACTGGCAGGGTTTGCTCTCGAGCTTCACCCTCGAATCAGGGGACGAGAAGCTGAACCGGATGGTCAACATCTGGAATCCGTACCAGTGCATGGTCACCTTCAACATGTCGCGCAGCGCCTCGTACTTCGAGTCGGGCATCGGGCGCGGTATGGGCTTCCGCGATTCCAATCAAGATCTGTTGGGCTTCGTGCACTTGGTGCCCGAGCGCGCACGCGAGCGCATCATCGACATTGCTTCCACGCAATTCGCCGACGGCAGCGCGTATCATCAGTACCAACCGTTGACCAAGCGCGGCAACAACGAGGTCGGCAGCGGCTTCAATGACGATCCGTTGTGGTTGATCTTGGGCGTATCGGCGTACATCAAAGAGACCGGTGACTACGGCATTTTGGACGAGCAGGTGCCGTTCGACAATGATCCGAACAACGCCGCCTCCTTGCTCGAGCACTTGAAGCGCTCGTTCGATCACGTCGAGAACAACCTCGGCCCCCACGGTCTGCCACTGATCGGCCGCGCGGACTGGAACGACTGCCTGAACTTGAACTGCTTCTCCGAGGACCCGAACGAGTCGTTTCAGACTACGGGTAACCGCACCGGTCGCACCGCAGAGTCGGTGTTCATCGCCGGCATGTTCGTGCACATCGGCCCGGAGTACGCGAAGATCTGCGAGTACAAGGGCCAGCCTGAAGAGGCCAAGCGCGCTCGCGCCGAGGTCAGCAAGATGGAGCGCGCCGTGCTCGAGCACGGTTGGGACGGCGAATGGTTCCTGCGCGCCTACGATTTTTTCGGCAACAAGGTGGGCAGCAAGGATTGTCCCGAGGGCGACAGCAAGATCCTGATCGAGCCGCAGGGTTACTGCGTCATGGCCGGCATCGGCGTGGCTACCGGTGAAGCCAAAAAGGCGCTCGATGCGGTGAAAGAGCGCCTCGATACGCCGTACGGCATCGTGCTCAATAACCCGCCGTACCGCGACTACCACGTCGAGTTGGGTGAGATCTCGTCCTATCCCCCGGGTTACAAAGAGAACGCCGGCATCTTCTGCCACAACAACCCCTGGGTCATGATCGCCGAGACCATGATCGGTCGCGGCGAGCAAGCCTTCGAGTACTACAAGAAGATCGCGCCCGCCTACCTGGAAGACATCAGCGAGATCCATCGCACCGAGCCGTACGTGTATTCGCAGATGATCGCCGGCAAGGACGCCGTGCGGCACGGCGAGGCCAAGAACTCTTGGCTCACTGGCACCGGCTCTTGGAATTTCGTGGCAATCTCCCAATACCTGCTGGGAATTCGCCCGGAATGGGACGGCCTGTGCGTCAAACCGTGCATCGGTAAAGAAGTGCCGGAATACACGGTCACCCGCAAATGCCGGGGCGCCACTTACCGCATCCATGTGAAGAGCACGGGCGGCACGGGTCAAGTCAAGCTGACGGTCGACGGCAAGCCGCTCGATGGCGTGATCGTGCCTTTTGCCAAGCCGGGCAGCACGGTTCACATCGAATGCGAGGCGAGCTAGCTCGAACTCGGCGCCTTTAAACGGGAGGGCCTTCGGCTCCCGTAGCCCTTCGCCGGGTGCGCCTGTCAGGGTGCGCAGGTCCGAAATGAAAAAGCTCGACCGATCCGACGAGGGATCGGCCGAGCTTTTCAGCTTGAATGGCTTCGCTAGACTCTAAGCGTGCGCACGTCAGCGTGCGAAGCCCGAACTGAGAGAAGCTTGAGTGGCTTCGCTAGACTCTAAACGCGCGCCCGTCAGCGTGCGCAGTCCGAAATGAAAAAAGCTCGACCGATCCGCGTGGGATCGGTCGAGCTTTTCAGCTTGAGCGGCTTCGCTACACTCTCACGTGTCCGACGAAGCCGCTCGCTTTCACCACCACATCGTGGCTTCGATCTTGAACACGTTCACGTCCGGGCGGGTGGTGGGGGCACCGCGTTGGCCGTTCTGCGCTGGCCAGGCCGCGCCAAAGCCGTCCGGGGGAACCGGCGACGACGGCGGCTGAACACAGAGCTCCTCACCTTTGACGTAATCGACGCCGTCAGCGGGGCTGCCTGCGTACGGGTTGATCGCCGTGCTGCTCATGATCGGGGCCGGCGTACATTCGCGTTGGTTGTACATGTAACGCGAGTACTGCAGGGTGATCGTCTCGTGCGTGTTCCAATTGGACTTGAACACGATGCGGGGCGAGAGGATCTGAAAGG
>DATEPG010000506.1:0-47313 GCA_035273265.1 Polyangiaceae bacterium | reverse complement strand
CCAATCATGGCGCCGCTGGGAGAGCGACAGCTGTGGACGATCAAGAACACTTTCGAGTTCGACCACCCCATGCATCTGCACGGCTTCTTCTTCCAAGTCCTGGACGTCAACGGCGTGCCACCTGCTGTGCGGGAGTGGCAGGACACGGTGAACGTACCCGTCGACGGCAGCGTGCGGCTGGTGGTCCAGTTCGACCAGCGGCCGGGCATGTGGATGTTTCACTGCCACATCTTGGATCACGCCGACGCCGGCATGATGGGCATGGTGCACGTCCACTGACGTATGAATTTAGACGATGGCGCTGCTTCGGTAGATCTCGTCGACCAGGAGCTCCGCCGTCAGACTCGAGAGGGCCAGCTTGCCGCCACGAATCGCCACCCGCGATAGCCAGGTCCCGTCTGCGTTACGAGAGTAGAGCGTCAGGCGCCGCTCGCGATGCGAAACGATGAGGTAGTCACTCAGCGACGGGATAGTCTGATAACTCTCGAGCTTAGTGGTCGTATCGTATTCCTCGGAAGAGTCACTGGTGACCTCGAGGAGCAGCGTTGGGTTGAGCGCCGTGGCTCGCGGGCTTGGCGGATGCTGTTCGAGCTTCCCGCAGATCAGCGTGCCGTCAGGGAAGGTTGCCATCCCCGTCGCCTCGACGTAGATACGCAGATCGGAGGTGTGAACGCGACACGGCCGATCACCGACGGCATTGCCGAGCGCGCGCAATACCTCGGCAGCGAGCGCCGAGTGCTCCTCCGAGCCTCCTGCCATCGCATAGATTTCACCAGATAAGTACTCGTGCTTCGTCGAGCTCGACTCCTCGAGCGCCACGTAGTCGATGTACGTGTATCGGTGGAGCCGGCCTGATTGCACCATGCGCGCTCAAAGGCTAATCGATCTCACTGCGAGGTGCCACGCTCGCCTCGAGTTGCGTGGCCTTACCCGAGATCGCCCACTTTCTCGCGCGCTCGCGAGGCTCAGTAAACTGCGGCGACTAGCTCGGCGCTCTCGTCGTCGTTGAAGTCAGAGGCCAGCGCGTAGCCGACTCCGCGGTGTTCGGCGGCGGCGATCGAGACGCCGCGGCGGCTGCCGACGTAGACGGGCTCGTTGCGGACGGTGCGGGCGGTGAGGCGGCTTTCGATCGGCACGCGCGTCGAGTTGTAGACGTAGAGGGTGACGTGGCGACCGCCCACGGTGTAGCGGAGCGATGCGGCGTGCTGATTGCTGACGGGCACCACGTTGGCGCCTTCCCAGCGCGCGCCGTAGGCCTTGAGGCTCGGCAAATTCAGAGGCACGCCCACCTCCGGCTCCAACTGGCGAAGCAGCGCAGGCTCGGTGACTCGCGGACCGCGAGCGTTCATGTGGTGGTCGACGAGCTCCTCCAGCAGCCGATCGGCGGTATTCAAGCGAGCGAGCGAGGCGCTGCCGTCGTTTCGGGTTTGTTGCTTACTGGTGGAAGCGGCCCAAACCAAGGTCAGCGCGGCCGCGGCCGCGACGGGGACCACGCTGCGCCAAGACAGCATGCGTGAGTGCTGGGCTTCGCGCTCGACCACGTGATCGACTGCTTCTTCACGCAGCGCTTCGGCGTGTAGCGCGGCGGCGATGCGCTCTTCGAAGCCGGGCATCACCGGCGCGGCGCCGCGGACGGCGCTGCGCACGCTGACGTGCAGGGCATGGTTGAGCCGAATGCGCTCACCACAGGTGGCACAGTCGACCAAGTGCTGCTCGACCTCGAGCAGCTTGTCTGCGGCGAGCTCTTCGTCTCCGAAGGCTTCGAGCAAGGGTGAGATTTGACGGCAAGAGCTGGTCATGAGCGGGCGACTCGCTTTTCTCGGTATCGAGACAGGTCAACCACCGGTTCTTGTTTTTCGGACGTATCCCCCACGAGCGCTTCGGGACCGACGATGCCGAGGGCTCGCGCGTGCTCGTACAAGCGGCCTTTGAGCAGGCGGCGGCCGCGGTGCAGGCGAGACATCACAGTGCCGATTGGGCAGCCCATGATGTCCGCGATTTCTTTGTAGGAGAGCTCTTCCACGTCCGATAGGACGACGGCCAAGCGAAACTCTTCTGGCAGCTCATCCAAGATGCGCTTGATCTCTTTTTCGAGCATCGGTCGGAGCGCCTGCGACTCGGGATCGCGCATCGACTCCATGGTGGAGGCGCTGATCCAGCCGTCGGCCAGCGGATCGGCATCCGGGCCATCCAACACGCTGCGTTCGAGACCGCCGCGGCGGTAGCGATTGATGAAGGTGTTGGTCAGGATGCGCAAAAGCCAAGCGCGCATGTTGGTGCCGGCCTCGAACTGGTCACGCGCTCGCATGGCCTTGAGCAGGGTGTCCTGCACGAGGTCTTGGGCGTCCGCCGGGTTCCGGGTCAAGCGCGAGGCGACGCCGAGGAGCGCGCTCAGCTGAGCGATCGCCTCGGTTTCGAACTCTCGCGCTGAGATGCTGACTTTACGGCTCATTGGGTTCCCTGAGGCAACCGGGTCCGGACGCCGGCTATTCCCGATTTTCGGGTGGCTTTCCTTGGTTTCGTTCCAGGTTTTCCAGCCGCTCTGAAAGCCGCTTCACTTCTTGCTCGAGGTCACGAAATGCCGCGAAATTCGGCAGAACTGCGCGAATTCGCTCGTCAATGGTGGTCTGCCATTGTTCCAGTGTCGCGCGAAAACCCTTGCCCTCTTTGCCCTGGGACATCTCGTCATCCTCTCGTGGCGGTGGCACCGATGATACTGGGGTGACCGCCGCCAGCGGGTCCTCGCCCTCTTTGACCGGCATCAGCTTGCCGATGGGGCCTTCCCGGAGCTGGGTCAGAATGCGCTCGCCCTTATTTCGGATCAGCGCTTTGAGCGTGGACAGCGGGATGCCGCGCGGCTTCGTGCGCAGCTCCTCGGAAATGATCAGCGCCAAGGTGACGTCGGTCTTGTCTTCCTTGGTCGCGTTGTCGATGATCTGTACGTCTTCGCCCTCGCGGAGCATCTCCGCGATCTGCAGCAAGGTGACGTAGCTCGAGCCCTTGGTGTCGTAGAGCTTGCGGTTCGAATAGCGCTTGATGATCCGCTTGGGAGTCGAGGGAGGAACGCTATCCGAGATTTCACCGCTGACCATTTTTTTACCAGCCTGAGCTCATCAAGCATGGCGCACAGCGTCAAGCAGGTCAAAGGCTGCCGATGCGTTTCCGATTAGAAGCGCGCAGCCCTACCGAAACCTACAGTGTCTCCCTCGACGACGAACTGCGCTAGAAGGCGACGCGCCCGGCCGCGAGAGAAAAAGGTGTTCGTGCACGAACACGTTTTCCGGCCGTCACACCCGCTTTCCGCTGTCGTCCGCTGTTCCCGCTCGGCTCGCGGTTGGCGACGCGCAGCCGCTGCTGTTCCCGCTCGGGCTCGCGGTTTGGCGACGCGCATCCGCGTTGGCTTTTTTGATGCTCACGAGCGGCGCCACGAGCCGTCGCAGCCTTCGGCGTCGCGGACGCTTTCCCGGACTCTTTGGCTAGGCGGAACGAAGCAGGGAGTGACGGGGGACGAGGTAGCCCTCGAGCTCCGACTCGCACATCTCGAGCACGAACTCGAGGAAGCCGCTGAACGACTCGCGGCGAACGCCGATTTCGTTCACCCAAGCCACGACTTCGCATTCGCCGTCGGCGCCGGTCACGGTTGGATTGAAGGCGAACAGCGTCGTGCCTTGCAGATCGATGCCAAAGGGCACGATCGGCGGACGTTGCGCGCGAGACGGTGGAGCCAAGTACGGGACCGGCGTTTCAGCTGCTTCGAACACGGCACGCGCCATGTCGTCGTACATGCGCTTGCCCAGGTTCGCGGTGCCGAGCAAGGTGGCGCCCTCGAAGAAGCGCGGCCAGCCATCGTGCTGAGCCAAGAAGTCTTTATAGGAGGGCGGTAGCCGGTGCAAAATGCGCTCTTCGACGGCGGCGATAGCGCTCGCCGATGCGCCCGGGTTGGGCACCAAGCTGATGTCCCGATACGGTGCGACGCGCAGGATTTCGGTTTGAACTGCCTTGATACGCGTCAAAATACTCGAGAAATTCGCCATTTTGTCCTCGTCAGAACTCGCGCCGGTCGAGCTCTGGGGCCACCAAAGCACAGCGGGTCCGATCGACCCAAAATTTTGGCGCTCAGCTCCGCTAATTGGTCCTGCAGCGAGCGCTCACGCTAAGGGGCACTGGGTGCGTCGCTCCGTATCTGATGTCCTGTTGCGCGGGGTTCGGCCGCTGGCTTGGGTCGCGCTGGCATTGAGCGTCGGCTGCGACCGCGACGCCTCACCCAACCTGCTCGAACTGAGCGGTCTCAACCCGCACGCGCTGGAAGTGGGCGATCGGCTCACCCTCTCGGGCTCTGGCTTTCCGGAGGGGCGAGCGGCCAAGGTGAGTTTTCAGGGCGATGTTTTTCGAGCCGGCCAATCGCCGCTGCGTGACGTGACGATCGTCGCTACCGCGGCCGCGAGCGATCCGCACTCGATCGCCATCACCATGAACCCGGATCTGGCGCGTGAGTTCTGCGGCGTCGGCGACGCGGTGCACGCTACTTTTCGGGGCGCGACCACGGCCGCGTTTCAGGCGCGCCAATCGGGAGCTCCTCCCGTGCGCGGCACCTTGGAGGGGGTGATCCTGGACGTGAACCCCGCTTCGATCTCCAAGCAGGCGCTGGCCGCACACGAAGCCGAGGCCCAGCGTTTCGCCGAGTATGTGGGAATGGCCGTGGTGCACTCCGAGGACCGTGACGTGCTGCTGGTCGACACCGTCGACCCGGAGGGCCGCGCCTCGCGTGCAGGCTTGTTGCCGGGCGATGCGCTCTTGGAATTGGACGGCGTGCGCTTGGCCAGTCTTTCGGATTTGATTCCGCCACCTCGCGCGCGCCTGTCGCACGTCTCGCTGCGTCGAGGGGATCAGCAGACGCCGTCGACCTTTGCGCTGGACGTGTCCGGTTTTCAGCCCGGTTCGCCGTCAGAGCTGGCTCCCGCGGCCAGCTTGCTCGGCTTCGCGGTCGCGCTCTTGCTGCTCTTTGCGTCACCCTTGGGACGAGCCTTGTCCTGGCTCGAAGCGCGCTTGGCCTCACAGATCCGTGATCGCGGCCGGCCCTCGGCGTGGTCCCGTGCGCGGGGCGATTTGAAGTCGTTGGGCGTCGTGCGCGTTGCATTGAGCGAACTGCCGAGCTCGCCGCTACCCTACTTCGTGTTCATCATGGACAGCGCCTGGCTCACCTTGCTCGCCATGAACCGCACCATCTGGGCGCGTGAACTCGATCTACCCGTGTTGTTCCTCGGATCGCTCACTGCTTTGTGCGCGACCGCGCTGGTCGTCGGCGGTCGCGAGCCAGGGCGGCGCTTCTCTCTGATCGGCGGCCTGCGACACGTGCTGCTCACACTGGTCTTTCAAGCTCCCGTGCTTTCGGCGATGGCTTGCGCCGTGCTTCTCTCGGGTAGCCTGCGCTCGGACGATATTTTGGCTGCCCAAGGCGGCTGGCCCTGGCAATGGTTCGCGTTCGCGAGCCCGGTGGCGCTGGGCATTTTCGTGCTGCTCGTGCTCGGCTTGGTGCCCGTGATGGCACGCGCTCCCGGCGCACTCGCTGCGGCGATCAGCGATGGCAGCGGTGGCGCCTCACGTCGGCCGAGCACCACGCTCCCCGAGTGGAGTCACTTGATCCTGACCAGTGGCGTGATTTCTTTGGTCTTCTTGGGAGGCCCGCGCTTGCCCGGGGTGGCGGCGGGCGATCCAGCAGCCGGCCTCTGGCTGCAAGTGTGCGGAGCGTTGCTGTTCCAAGCCAAAGCGGTGCTGGTCTTGAGCTTGGTGCTCTTGCTTCGTTTCGCGACCAATCAGGTCCGCCTCTCCGAGGTGGCGCAGCTGGGCGTACGCTACCTGCTTCCGGGCGCGCTGCTGCTCTTGGTGGTGAGCTACTTCTGACTTTGGCTGCCAAAGTCCGCTGTTTCTGGCCGCCCGGGTGCCGTTCAGTCATGGCCTGTTCTTCCTGTGTGTGCTTTGCGCCGCTCATGTCGTACTTCGTGTGATGAGACAGCTGAGCGGTGAACGCCCGCGTTCCGCCATTAACCCATGGCTGTAATCCGGTGGCTGCGGGTTCGCGTGCGGCAAGAAATGAGCGCTGCTTAAGCTTCACTTCTGAGGCGCCGTTGAGAGGCAAGTGGTACAAGCTGTCTCACTTCGGGCAATGAAAGAACGCAATCCCCCGTCGACTGGACCAAGCGCCAAGGACCCCGCGGCCAAGGAGGACTCCGGCGCTGCCAAACAGCATGCGGAGACACCCGCGGTCGACGACAGCGTCCGTCGCGAGTACGAACGCTTCTCGGTCGACCTGCAAGTGAGCGTGCTCAGCGAGCACAACTTCTATGCCGGGTTGGCCGAAAACCTGTCTGCCGGCGGACTCTTCATCGCCACGCATCAGCTGCAAAAGGTAGGCTCCAAG
This sequence comes from Polyangiaceae bacterium, assembly GCA_035273265.1. Taxonomy (GTDB): domain Bacteria; phylum Myxococcota_A; class Polyangia; order Polyangiales; family Polyangiaceae; genus PMG-095. The sequence continues at coordinate 40,895 of DATEPG010000506.1, read as the reverse complement.
ATCGAGCTCAGCTTGCGCACGCCCGAGAGCGATGAAGTGTTTCAGATCGTGGGCGAGGTGCGTTGGGTGCGCCTGTACAACGAGCACAGTGATACTTCGCCCGGGCTCGGTGTGCGCTTCACGGAGTTGCCGGCGGGTGCGGCAGCCGCCATCAGCCGTTTCCTGGATCAGCGCGAGCCGCTATTTTTCGACGACGAATGAGCCACCGTGCCGCGCGGCGCGCAGCTCTTTCTCTTCCTGCCCGAGCTCGCCGACAGCCTGCATGACGCGATCTGCGATCGCCTGATGCACCTTCGGGCTTTTAGCCTGATCGAGCAAATCGCCAAACTCTACCGGCGCGCCGAAGACCACGAAGATGTCTTGCCCGGTGCGGTCGAAGTTGCTCCGCACTTGCTTGGGCAAATCATTGAGCAAGCCATTGATGAACACCGGGATCACCGGCACGCGCGAGTCCTGAATCACTTTTCCGACACCGCGCTGCGCAGGCAGAAAAGTGTACGGGTCGTCGTCGCGCTTACGCGTGCCTTCGGGATGAATGCCCGCGAACATGCCGCCGCGGCGCAGTAAGAAGGCCAGCTCCTCGAGCGCCAGCGGGTTCATCAACGCCTTCTTCCGTTCGCGAAACAGCGGCGGATACATGGCAAAGAAGCTCATGATGCCGTTCACCACTAAACCGAGCGGGTTATCGTAGAAGAACTTGGACCGGACCGGAAAGACGATTCGGTGCTGCAGCCCGCGGTGCACCAAGTCCCCGAAGACCACGTACAGGTCGAAGAAGCTGCGGTGGTTGGCGATCAAAATGTAGCTTCGGCCCAGGTCGAGCGGAGGCAAGCGCTCGTAGCCGTGAACGTGACGGAGGTGCTTCGTACAATGATGGATCCAGCCGCAGCCGACCGTACGTTGCCCGAAATGCACCGCTCGACTGAGCAGACCCGGCTCGAAGGTGCGCCGCACCAGCGCGATCAAGCTTCGCTCCAGCCAGCTCAGCCGCTTTTTTCCGCTAGTGACCAGATCGGGGCGCGAACCGGGCCCGCCCGGCGGCACGGCCGGCGCGATCCGCGCGCTTTCCGCGAGCTTGGACTCAGTCATCGATTCGGTCGAAAACGATGTCGATGTAGCCGGGTGGCGGCAAGTGCTTGCCGATGGCCTCGATCATTTTTCCCGCAATTCCTTGCAGTTCGCTCTCGTCGACGCGCGTTGCGAGCTTGAGTGTGGGGTGCGGCTCGAGATCGCGTTCGGCGTTGAAGGTGCGCAAGAGCGCGTAGCCCTGAACCATGGGCAGCTCTGCCAGGCGTGCCTCGATGGCCGCGATCAGGGCTGGCGCGGGCGGCTCGCCGCCCTCGGCGATCAGCGTGGTTTCTCCTTCGTCCGGTTCCAAATTGGCCACGTAACCGACCAGCGGGATGGCTTTGCCGTTGGTCAGGCTGGCCAGCTCCGGCCGGCGTAGCGCAAGCTCGTAGGGGGTGCCCGCGTTCAAGACCAAGCCCAGTACGTGCTCGTCGTCGACCACTTCCAGCGCCATATCGAGCGCGAACAGCGCGGGCACGGTGCAGAACTTCAGCGCCTCCTCGTCGGTCTTCCAGCCGAGCTGCTGCTCCATCGGCGCCATCAGCTCCGGGTGGCTGAACAGGGCGGCGTAGTGATTGCCCTCCTCGTCCAAGAGCATGTGCGGCACGAGTTTCACCTCGCCGTCGTCGATGTCCAAGCGCTGTCCGTCCGTGACGCCCTCGATGTTTCGGACCAGCGGGATGTACAGCTCACCCTGCGCCAGTTGGTCCAAGAGCGCCTGCACATCGCGGCGCAGGCCCCGCTGCGCAGTCTTGATCAGCGGGGTGAGGTCCCGTGTGTCCGGTGTGCCTGGCGTTTCGTTTGCGACTGTCTCGTCTACCACCGCCGTGCCCTATCATGTGTCGGCACTCGCCGCAGCTTGTGACGCGGCGGCGAGTCTCGTACCCTGATGGCCCCATGTCACGCCGGACCTTTTACCCGGAAATCCAGCCGTACCGGGCGGGCTACCTCGAGGTGTCGCCGGAGCACTCGATTTACTTCGAGGAGTCCGGAAATCCACGCGGCAAGCCGGCGGTGTTTCTGCACGGCGGCCCAGGGGGGGGAACCAGCCCGAGGCAGCGCCGCTTCTTCGACCCGGCTCGCTATCGCATCGTGCTCTTCGATCAACGCGGTTGCGGCAAGAGCAAGCCCCACGCCTCCTTGGTCGACAATACCACCTGGCACTTGGTGTCCGACATCGAAGCCTTGCGCGTACACTTGGGCATCGATAGCTGGCTGGTGTTCGGCGGCTCGTGGGGCAGCTCACTCGCGCTCGCCTACGCCGAGACCCACCCCGCGCGCGTCAGCGAGCTGGTCCTGCGCGGTATCTTCTTGCTTCGCCGTTGGGAGCTGGAATGGTTTTATCAGCACGGCACGAGCGTGCTCTTTCCCGACGCTTGGCAAAAGTACCTGGCGGTCATCCCGCTCGCCGAGCGTGGAGATCTGATCGCCGCTTACCACCGACGGCTGACTTCCGAGAACGCGTTCGTCCGTCAAGAAGCGGCGCGCGCTTGGAGCGTGTGGGAAGCGAGCACCAGCAACTTGCTGCAAGACGAAGACTACATCCGGAGCTGCGCGGGGGATGAATTCAGTCTGGCCTTTGCTCGTATCGAATGTCACTACTTCGTGAATCGAGGCTTTTTGGCTCATGAGAATCAATTGATCGACGACGTGACCCGGCTTCGCCACATTCCGACGGTGATCATCCAGGGCCGCTACGACGTGGTATGCCCGTTGAAGAGCGCTTGGGAGCTGTCTCGCGCCTTCCCCGAAGCAGATTTTCGAGTCGTGCCCGACTCTGGCCACTCTGCCTACGAACTCGGCACCGTGCACGAGTTGATCTCGGCCACCGATCGCTTCGCGGGGAGTTGATGAAAAACGAAGCAATCGCGCTGTTCGGCTCGCTACGCAAACTATTCTCCGCGCGTTCACGGCGCACGTGGATCGGGCGCACTCGGGCGCACATCGAGTTCCGCGAGCTGTCGCCCACCGAACTAGTGACGTTTGCGCGTCAAACCGAGCTCGGCTTCAAGTCCTTGTCGCGAATCGAATGGGTCGAGTTGAACCCGCACTCGCGGCGGATCGTCGTTTCGTTCGAACAAGACGCGTACGAGCTGCCGGACCTGCTCGAGGTCGTGACCCAAGCGGAGCGTGCTTTGGGCCTGCAAGAAGCGGCATTTCGCGACGAAATTTGGGAGCATCCCGCGGATAGCGAGACGGTCGAGCGGCTCAAGGTCGGGCTGCTCGCCGACACCTTGGGCGTGGTCATGGGCGTAGGGCTGCGGCTTTCGCCGATCCCGGCGTCGCGCATCGCTGGCACGCTCGCCGCTCTGGTCGCGGTCGTGCACTCGACGGATCGCTTGCGCCGCGTCGCCGAAGAGCGGCTCGGCCCGATGCGCGCGGATCTGACCTTGGACGTCACCGCGGCACTCGCGCACGGTTTCGCGCAACGACCGGGCAGCGCCTTCGTCGAGGCCGTGCACAAGCTTTCGCTGCTCGGCGAGGCAGAGGCGCGTCGGCGCATCTGGGAACAGCGTGAAGGCGAGCTGTGCCAGGCTCAGGCCAGCCATCAGCTGGAAAGCGTGCGCCGTGAAGCGCGCCCGCGCGCCTTGCCGCGTGGCCCGATCGAGGAATACGCAGATCGCGCGTGGATCGTCTCGCTGGGTGGCTTCGCGGTCAGCTTCTTGACCACGCGAAGCGTTCAACGCGCGGTGGCAGCGCTGTTCGGTGGCTTGCCCACGCCGGCCCGCCTCGGCCGCGACGCGTTTGCAGCGGATCTCGGCCGCGCTTTGGCCAAGCGCCAAACGTTGGTCGTCGATCCGGAGGTGCTGCGCAAGCTCGATCGCGTCGATTGTTTGGTCTTGCAGGCCGATCTCGTGGCGCGCGATCGCTTCGAGATCCGCAACTTGGTCGTTACCGGCCAGGGCGACGAGAGTGAGGCGCGACGCGTGATTCAGCAGCTACTCGACGTCGAGCGTCCGATCGACATCAAGCGCACGGGTGAGTACACGCTGGCTCCGCTCGGTGTGCTGGACGTCGCGGTGCCCTCCGAGTTGGCACTGCACACGCCGGGGCTGGGCGCGCGCGGCGGCTTGGTCTTCGGGTTGATGCTCGGTGGCGCCTTGATCGCCGCGGCAGAAGTCGACTTGATCCCGCAGACCGGCATCGACGAGCTGATCGCCGCGGCTCACGAGGCGCAGATGCGGGTGGTGATCGCGTCCAACAATGAAGCCATTTTGCAGGGCATCACGGCTGACGACACGATCCCGGAGGGAGACGGCTTTGCGCGCGGGATCCGACGCTTGCAGCGCGAGGGACGCACGGTGTGCGTCGTGGTGACCGGCGCGTCACCCGGCATCGCCGCCGCCGATTGTGCGATCGGTCTGATGCGCGAAGGCGAACCAACGCCCTGGGGCGCGCACCTGATTTGCAAAGACGACCTGAGCGACGTGCGCTTCTTGATCCATTCCTGCGTCGTGGCACGTCAAGTCTCCAAGCAGAGCGTGAACATCGCGCTGGGCGCAGCCACGCTTGGTGCCTTGGTGTCTGCTGGCGGTGGCCTGCCGCTGACCGGGCGGCGCGTGATCGCCGTGGTCAACGCGGCCTCGGTGATATCGATGCTGAACGGCGTGCGCGGTTCGATGAAGCTCGCGCGCCGCGCTTTGCCCGCGCCCCGCGACCGCACACCGTGGCATGCGTTGGAAGCCGAAGGCGTGCTAAAAAAGCTCGGTACCTCGCGCGACGGCCTGCTGCGAAGAGACGCCCTACGTCGTCGCCGGCGTGCGTCGGAAACACGCTCCGGCTTGGCCGAATTGGCCGAGAACATCACCGACGAGCTGTTCAACCCGTTGGCGCCGCTGCTCGCGGCTGGTGCCGGCTTGTCGGCGGCGGTGGGCTCGTTCGCCGACGCAACGATGGTCGGTGGGGTGGTCGTACTCAACTCGGTGATCGGCGGAGTCCAACGCTTCCGCACCGAGCGGCGGATCCGCGAACTGTCACGCACCGTGCGCCGCCGCGCCTGGGTGCGCCGAGGCAGCGAGATCCAAGAGCTCGACGCCAACGAGCTGGTACGCGGGGACGTGATCGTGCTCGAAGCCGGCGATGTCGTGCCGGCGGATTGCCGGTTGATCGACGCCGAGTCGCTGGAGGTAGATGCTTCGAGCTTGACCGGCGAGTCCTTGCCCGTCCGGAAGAGCGTCGCCGCCTCGTTCGAGCCGCAAGTCGCCGATCGCAGCTCGATGCTGTTCGAAGGCACGGCGCTGGCCGCCGGCCGCGCTTCTGCCGTGGTCGTGGCCACGGGCGACGAGACCGAGGCGCGTCGCGGTGCCGTCGCTTCGAAGCGCGATCCGAGCCGCGGTGGCGTCGAAAGGCGCATGAAATCCCTGATCAATTTGACCGGCCCCGTGGCTCTGGCCGCGGGTGTTGGCGTGATCGGCGCGGGCCTGATCCGGGGCCGTAAGCTGGAAGACTTGGTGGGCGCAGGCGTGAGCTTGGCGGTGGCCTCCGTGCCGGAGGGCCTGCCACTGCTCGCCACTGCAGCGCAACTCGCCGCGGCCGATCGCTTGTCCAAGCAAGGTGCGCTCGTGCGCAATGCGCGCAGCATCGAGGCGCTCGGACGCGTGGATGTACTGTGCATCGACAAAACGGGCACGCTGACCGAGGGCCGAGTCGAGCTCGGCTTCGTCTCCGATGGCGAAGACACTACGCCCATCGCAGACCTGTCGGAGATCGGCAAGAGCGTGCTGGCGGCGGCTCTGCGTGCTGCGCCTGATTTGCGCGCCGGGCCGTCCGCGCAAGATCCGATGGACGCCGCGCTCGGACGCGCCGGCAATGCGCGCAGGGTCGAGGCGGGCGACGGCGCGCTCACGCGCGACACGGAGCTTGCGTTCGAGGCCGGCCGTGCCTACCAGGCGGTGTGTTACCGCTGCGCGGAACGCGTGCTGGTGGCCGTCAAAGGCTCGCCCGAAGCAGTACTGCCGCACGCCGATTACTGGCAGCGCGGCTCCGAGAAGCTGCCGCTCGATCGCGCCTTGCGCGCTGAATTGTTGGCAAAAGCCCGTGAGTTCGGGCGTCGCGGGTTGCGTGTCCTGGCGGTTGCCGAGCGCGATCTCGCGGGCTCGGACAGCCTGGATTTGACGCGCCTGGAAAGCCTCAGCTTTCGTGGCTTCATCGCCTTCAGCGATCCGGTACGTCCCACCTCGGCGCAAGCGGTGGCCGATTTGCGAGCGGCCGGCGTCGAAGTCGTGATGCTGACGGGGGATCACCCGAGCACGGCCGAAGCGGTGGCGCACGATGTCGATTTGCTGCGCGGTCGCGCCGTGATCACCGGCACCGAGCTGAGCGAGCTGAGCGACGACGAGCTCGATCGCAAGCTCAAGGGCTTCGGTGTATTCGCGCGCGTGACGCCGGCGCAGAAGGTGCGCATCGTTCGCGCACTGCAGCGCGCAGGTCGCGTGGTAGCGATGGTCGGTGACGGCGCCAACGACGCGCCGGCGATTCGCCTGTCGAACGTCGGCATCGCGATCGGCGAGGGCAGTACTTCTGCTGCGCGCGCCGCCGCGGACATCGTGCTGACCGACGAACGCATCGAGACCTTGGTCTTGGCCGTGGTCGAAGGCCGCGCGATGTGGGCTTCGGTGCGTGACGCGGTTTCCATCCTGATCGGCGGAAATTTGGGGGAAATAGGCTTCACTTTGGGCGCCGGTTTGCTCGACGGTCGCCCGCCATTGAACGCTCGCCAGCTACTACTCGTGAATCTTCTGACCGACGTCGCGCCAGCGATGGCTATCGCGCTGCGTCCGCCGTCGGCAGCCAGCATGCAGTCTTTGGCTCAGGAAGGCCCCGAGGTTTCGCTGGGCAAGGCGCTCAATCGCGATATCGCCGCACGCGCAGTCGTGACGACCGTGGGCGCCAGCACCGCCTGGGTGATCGGGCGCTTCACCGGCACACGCAGCAACGCCAACACGATCGGCCTTTTGGCATTGGTCGGCTCGCAGCTCGGACAAACTCTGGTCTCGGGGCGCTACAGCCGTCCGGTGTTGGTGACCAGCATCACCTCGGCTGCGCTGCTCGCGGGCATCGTGCAAACACCTGGCCTCAGTCATCTGTTCGGTTGCCGCCCACTCGGACCGATCGGTTGGGCGACCGCCATCGGCGCCTCGACTGCGGCCACCTATGCGGCGAGTCGCTTCCCTGCGCTGATCAACGAGATCATGCGCCGCACTCGCCTGGATACGCCGGTACTGGTCGAGGATCCGGAAGCCCTGCCGGAGTAAACGTGGGCACTATTCAGCCGGCGTGCGTTGCTGGACGAGACGTCGCAGAGTTCGGCGCAACCGTTCGAAATCAAAGGGTTTTTCGAAGGTTAGGTTGACCGTCGTGGCCAGGAATTCGCGTGCCCGATCCATCGACACGCCGCCGGTCATGAACACGACTCGCTCCTCCAGCCCCGGGTAGTCTTGACGAATTCGCTCGTAGAGCTCCATGCCGCTCATGCCTGGCATCATCAAATCACACATGATGACGTCGAAGCCGGCGCCGGGCGCCTCGGCAATCGCGAACAGCGCCTGCGCGCCGTCACTCGTCAAGACTACGTCGTGCTCGCTTTGGAGTAGCGCACGGAGCGTACGAGAAACCGAGATCTCGTCGTCCACGATCAAGATCTGTCCGCGCTTCTGCGGTGGCGGTGACGCGGAGCGCGGAGGCATGGATTTGGGCGGCAGCCGGCCCTTGGATGCAGGCAGACTGACCGTAAACTGCGAACCCTGGCCAGGCGTGCTGCAGACGCTGATTTCGCCACCCAGGCCGCGGACGATGCTGCGGCAAATGGATAGGCCGAGGCCCGTGCCCACTCCGACCGGCTTGGTAGTGAAGAATGGATCGAAGATCTTGCCTAGTAGATCGTCGGGGATGCCAGCGCCGGTATCTTCGATGATGATCGAAACGCGATCGCCGCCGCTGCGCAGCTTGGCGCGCACCTCGTTGCTGCCTGGTGTTTCGTGGCCCGGCAGTGCTTGGGCGGCGTTCAAGAGCAGGTTGAGCAACACCTGCTCGATGCGGTTGGAGTTGGCATCCACGGGCGGCACGGGCTGGTAGTCGCGAATCAAGGTGGCCTTTTGCTTGATCTCGCTGCCGGCGATATTGAGCGCAGATTCGAGCGCTACCTGCACGTCCACCGGCCCACGTACACCTTCGTCCGCGCGGGCGAACGTCCGCAGATCGCGGACGATGCTGGCCACGCGCTCTGCGCCGTGAAAGGCGTCCCGCACACGCACCATCAGTGCTTCGAGCTTTCCCGGATCGCTCGGCAGCGTGGGCAGCTCGCGTGACAGAAATTCGAGATTCAAGAGTAGATAGGCGAGTGGGTTGTTGATCTCGTGTGCAATACCCGCCGAGAGCACTCCCAGCGCGGCCAAGCGATCGGCTTCCACTAGGCGGGCTTGGATCGCTTTGCGCTCGGTGACGTCGCGGGCGAAGGCCAAGACCGCCGGTTTTCCCTGATACTCGGTGGGGATCGCCGAAATCTCTACGAACAGCTCCTGCCCCTCTCGGGAACGCGAGCGATACTCTGCGGGATCCGGCTGGCGCGCGCCGGTGCGGTACAACTGACCGATCCGCGCGGCCGCGAGCTTCGCGTCGTCGGGGTGCAAGAACTCGGTGATTGGTACGCCGAGCGCGGCCTCCGGGCTCGCCACGCCCAGCATGGTCGCGGCAGCACCATTCAAGAACGCGATCTGCTCTCCGAGTAAGATGGCGATGCCGTCTGGAGCTCCGTCGATCAAAGCACGAAACCGTTCCTCGGATTGGCGGAGCGCGAGTTCCCCACGCTTGCGCGCGCTGATGTCGAACAAGAAGGCGACGTTCAGCGCGCGGCCGTTCAACCAGGTACGGCTTTGCAGCACTTCCACATCGATGCAATCACCTGCGGCGCTCAAGACCCTGGTCTCCAGGGGTTGCGGTAGCTCTTCACCGCGCAGGTGGCGCTGGCGCAAGGCTCGCACGCGCGGCACCTCTTCGGGCGCAAGCCAATCCCACACCGAAAGGGCTTGGAACTGCTTCACGGAGTAGCCCAAGAGCTGCTCGGCGCCCGGATTCAGAAACAGGTTCTGCGGGGGATCCGTGTCTGCGACCGTGATCACGACCGCCAGCTCTGCGCTGTCACAAGCCGCGGCAATGATTGCGAATAGCTGCGCTTGCTCGAAGCCCGCGAGTCGGTCGGGTTCCGTGCCCATGGCTTTCGATCATACATCCCCCGATTGCGCTCTTGTGCGCGAAAAGAGCGAACGAGTCGCGACTCGTGAGGGCCACTCGTAGCTGATGAGCAAACATTCGAGAGCAAGCGCGACGACCAAGTTGCGCCCGCGTTTCGATTGAGTTCCGTCGTGCGGGTGTCGAAATTCGACGGTTCCCACGAGCTCAGTGTGTCGAGCGGTGACGCTTCGTCGCCGAAGCGTAGCGTCACGAGCCGCTGAGCTTCAAGACACGCGCGTCAGCCAGTGCGCGCGTGATTCGTCCTTGCCGGTCACGGCGCGCAAGTAGGCGCGTTGAAAAAAAGCCCCCAGGGTTTTCTTGCCGGTCTTGAATTCGGTCCCGTCCAGTTCGCGTACGGGCGTGACCTCTGCAGCGGTGCCGGTGAAAAATACCTCGTCGGCGCGCATCAGGTCCTCGCGCGTGAAGGCGCGGATCGTAATCGGGACTTGGTGTTCGCGCGCCAGGTCCAAGATGCAGTCCCGGGTGATGCCGGGTACGATCGAGGACGTTTCGTCATTCGTAAACAGCATCCCGCCCTTGACGAAGAAGACATTCTGACCGGTGGCGCTCGCGACCGTGCCGTCTTGGTTGAGCAGAATCGCGTCGTCGAAGCCGTGGTCGAGCGCTTCGTGAGCGGCCAGCACGCTGTTGGCGTAGTGACCGCTGGCTTTGGCCATGGTCGGTAGCATGGTGTGGTGGAACTTTCGCCAGCTCGAGATCATCACGCGCACGCCGTTCCGCAGCGCGTCCTCGCCCAGAAAAGTTCCCAGCTCGCGTACGGCGATGAACGCCCGCACCTGACACTCCTTCTTCGGCCGCAAATCAATCGGGCCTTCGCCGAAGTAGGCGAGCGGGCGCAGGTAACCATTTTGCGTGGCGTTCCTGAGCGTCACTTCTATCGCACCGCGCGTCAGCTCGTCTGCCGTGAAAGGAACCTTCATGCCGTACAGCCGGGCCGACGACAGCAGGCGCTCGATGTGCTCGCGCAGCCGGACCAGCACGGCTCCGTTGCCGGTCGGGTAGCAGCGGATACCTTCGAAGACGGCGGTGCCGTAGTGCAGCGCGTTGGCGTAGTAGTGCACGTTCAGCGAATCGGACTCGCGAATGTCGCCGTTCCACCACAGGTAGCGGGCGAGCTTCTGCCCGCGCGGCCGCGCCGCAGTCAGCGAGTCGTCATCGGGGACTCCGTCGAAGTTCGGCCATTCTTGTTCGAGCGCCATGTTCGGCATTCGACACAGGATGCCGGGATCGCGTCAAGCCCCCCAAAGGAAATGGACTGCGCCGGATACGTCTCCCGATGTGGGGCGCCTTTGGGCTAGGCTCGCGGTCGGTCATCGATGAGTTTTTCTCGGCGTACGCAGCATGAATCGGAGCCCAATGCGTTGAGTCTGGCAGTGCGCGCGCGGCGTGCTGCGGGGCTTTCGCTGTGCGATCTGACGCAATCGAATCCGACGCTGACGGATCTGCCCTACGAACGCGCGCGCTTGCTGGCCGCGCTGAGTGATGCGCGCAGTTTGGTTTATGAGCCGGATTCGTTTGGGTTGCTGGCGGCGCGGCGCGCGGTGCAAGAGTTGCAACGTGAGGCGGGCTTCGAAATCCCGAGCGATCGGATCGTGCTCACCTCGAGCACCAGTGAAGCGTATGGCTTTTTGTTCAAGTTGCTGTGCGACGCGGGTGACGAAGTGTTGATCCCGCAGCCCAGCTACCCATTGTTCGAGCATTTGGCGGCGCTGGAGCAGGTGAAGGTCGCAAACTACGAGCTTGCTTACGACGGCGCCTGGCACATCGATTTCGACTCGCTGGAGCGCGCCCGCAGCGCGCGTACGCGCGCGATCGTCGTGGTCAATCCGAACAACCCGACAGGCTCGTTTCTCAAGCGCGATGAACTGCGGCGCCTGCTGGAGTTCGGCTTGCCGATCATTTCGGACGAGGTCTTTTCGAGCTTCGCGCTCGGCCCCGATCCGCGACGTGTGAGCTCGGTGCTCGAGACCGACGCGGCGCTGGTCTTCGCCTTGGGCGGATTGTCCAAGTTGGCTGCCTTGCCGCAGCTCAAATTGGCCTGGCTGTGTGCGGCTGGACCGCGGGTCGAGCTGGCCGAAGCGCTGTCGCGGCTGGAGCTGATCGCCGATACGTTCTTGTCGCCGAACACGCCGGTGCAGCATGCGCTGCCCGAGATCTTGAGCTCACGCGTGCCCGTGGAGCGCGCGCTGAACGCGCGCATCGCGCGGAACTTCGCGCTCCTACGCAGGGCGCTCGAGGGCACGGCCGTGACGCCGCTGTTTCTCGAAGGCGGCTGGTACGCCGTGGTGCGCCTGCCCGAGTTGTTGAGCGAGGCGGAATGGGTGCTCGCCCTGCTCGAGCAAGACGGCGTGCTCACGCAGCCCGGCTGGTTTTACGACTTCTCACGCGGCGCTCAGCTGGTGCTGAGCCTAATCACGGAGGATGCCCCATTTGCGCTCGGCGTGACTCGCATCGCCGAGCGCGTGGCAAAGGTCGTTGGTTAGTATCTCCCGAATCAGGCCGCGCGCTTGCGGCGACGGAGCAGCACGCTGGAGACCGCGAGCGCGGCGAAGGCTAGGCCGACTCCGCTGTCCTGATCGTGATCAGCCAGGCGTCGAACACTGCAGCCACCGGGCTTCTCTTTGATCGTTTGGGGCTGATCGCCCGAGGCTTCGTCCTTGGGTTTTTCGGAGTCGGTGGACCCAGCTTCGCTCTCGGCGGCGGGCTTCTCGGCCTCTTTGGCGTCGTCCTTGGGCTTGTCCTCCGTCTTGGCGGCTTCTTTCTTCTTCTTCTCGCCCTTGAACTCCATCGGTTCGCGATGGATGACCGTGTTCTTGCCCTCGAAAATCAGGGTGACCGGCACGCCGACCTTTTGGTTGTTGCGTCCGTCATGGAGCGTCACTTTGTATTCGCCCGCTTTGTAGCCCTGACCGCGCGTCACCTTGAAAGAGAAGCGCGTGCGGGCTTCGATCTTGCCCGTGCCGGAATCGAGGAACTCGACGTCGGTGCTTTCGATCGACGCTTGCTGGTTGACGAGCGGGACCTTGCGGTCGACGACCTTGCCACTCGAGTCGAGGATGGTGCGCTCGTACTCGACCTCCGGTTGGAATTCGAATTTCATCGGCACGTGCGGCATGTCTGGCGGGCGAGGCAGGTAGATGGCGACTTCCACCTTCCAGTAGCCATTCTTGTCTTCGAACTCGTCCCCGTTCGGCTGATCCTCGCGCCGTTCTTTGAGGACTTTGCTCTTCCACTCCGTACGGCCCGCCGCGCTGGCGACGTGACTTGCGGTCAGGCTGAGCAGGGTCAGAGCGATGACGAACAAACAGCGAATTGACACGGAAATGCGAATCGACAACGGCGTTACCTCCAGATCGGAGCGCACGCTAACATTGCTCTATCGCTCGTACAGCCGTGGATCGGCCTGTGCGCTCAGCGCGCCGGAAATGCCGGCAGATCCGAGGCATCGGCGGGCTCGTCGAGCCACGGCGGCGCTGGAATTGTGTCGTGAAAGTCGAAGCCGTCGAGCTCGAACTCGGGCTCGAGCTCGTCGAGCGAATCGAGCGAGGTCGGCGGCGCATGCCATGGCTGAGTTGGCAGCGACGCATCGTCGCTCGCCTCGGGTGCCGGTTGTAGGGCGCTGTCTGGTAATGGGTTCGCAGCTGACATCCGGACTCCCTGACTGCTCATCGAACTCCGAATAGCGAGAATCATGAGCGCGAGACTCGCTCCCGTTAATCCCAATTCACGACTACGAACAAGGCTTATTTGTGCGAAATACCCACGAAACCAGCTGTCAGGCCGGGGAAAATCCTCTGATGCTGGACAGTTAGCATTCAGGCCTTCAGGTCACGGATGAGCGCAAAAAAAAGCGTGGTCGCCTGGCACTGCGTGCCTGGCGTGCGCTGCCGAATCGGGCAATCCTTGACTGAAAGATGAACCGCTTCTTGGTTGGTGGCTGCTTGATCGTTCTGTTCGGCTGCGGGGCTCGAACGGACTATTTCGTCGATCAGGATGCGCCCCAGGCGGGCGGCGGCGTCCCGAACGGCGGTGGAGCTCCCCAAGTGTTCGCGGGCGGTTCGAGCGTTGGCGGTTCGCCGAGCATGAGTGGAGGCGCACCCGGCATCGGCGGTCGCCCCAATAGCATCGCCGGTGCACCCGGCGTCGGTGGCGCGCCCAACGCCAAAGGCGGCGCGCCCGGCTCTGGCGGTGTCCCCAACACGAGTGCTGGGGCGCCCAACGCCAAAGGCGGCGCGCCCGGCTCTGGCGGTAGCGGATCTTCGCCCGGTATCATCCAAGCGTGTCAGGTGATTGCGGGCGACTCCTGTCAACAATGCTTATGCAAAACCTGCTCGTCGCAAATCGTCGAGTGCCTTTCCAACTTCGGCTGCGCGCTGATCTTGGCCTGCGCGCAGCAGACTGGCTGCCAAGGCCTGGCTTGTTATGGACCGCAGGCTTGTCGATCGGTGATCGACCAATTCGGCGGTCTGACCGGAAAGTCGATGGGCAATGTGGTCTCTCTGTTGAGCTGCTCGATCGCGTCCCAAAATAGCTGCAGCTGCAACTGAGCGTCCCCTGTCCGGCTTCGGTCTGGCTGCTTTGACGCGCAGCGTCTGCTAGCTTCGCCGCGTGTCACATCGAGCCTTCTTGCCCTGCGCTCTGGCTGCGTCACTTTCGCTGTCCGCCGCGCTGTCCTCGAGTTCGAGCCGAGCCGACAATCTTGCGCCGACCGCCCAGGCATTGTTCGAACAAGGTCGCGACCTGCTCAAGGCTGGCAAGGTAACCGAAGCGTGCCCGAAGCTCGCCGAGAGCCAACGCTTGGATCCCGCGACGGGCACGCTGCTGGCATTGGCGACGTGCCACGAAGCGGAGGGAAAGCTGGCTTCGGCTTGGGCTGAGTTCGCGGGCGTGGTGACTCGCGCGGCGCGTGAAGGCCAGGTAGAGCGCGAGCGTTGGGCGAGACAGCGTTTGGACGCCTTGAAGCCCCGGCTCTCGACGCTCGAATTGCGGGTGCCGAACGAGTTGGGCGAGCTGCGGGGCGTCGAGGTGCGTCGTGACGGCGTGCTACTCGGCAAAGAGGCGTGGAACGTGGCGGTGCCGGTCGATGGCGGAAGTTATCGGATCAGCGCGACGGCTACGGGGAAGTTGGCTTGGGAAGCGGCGGTCCAAGTGAAGCACGAGTCCGACGCGGTGACGCTGCGGGTACCCGAGCTCACCCCCGCACCGCCGAGCGCTGATGCGTCACACAAACCTGGTCTGCCGTTGGACCCGGTGTCTCGCCCGATGAGCGCTTCGGTCACTGAAGCAGGTGTGAGCGGCAAGGATGACCGCTCTTGGGCGACGTTGCAGCGGGTCGGTGTCGTATCGCTCGGTGTGGGGATAGCTGCCTGGGGTGCTGCGGCTGCCTTGGCCTACACGGCTAAGACCAAGAGTGGCGATTCGCCGAACGCGCGAGAATACGGCAATTGGGCGACCGGTTTGGCGATCGGCGGCGGCGTCGCCGTCGCTAGTGGACTGGGCCTGCTGCTCTTTGCTGGAGACTCAAAGGCCGCGAGCGCAGCGCTGGCGCGCAAGGTCGCGGTCGGGGTCGCTCCCAATGGCGTTCAATTCGGGTTCCTGCACGAATTCTGAGGCTCAAAGTCGATCTTGGAGCAAACGGTCCGGAGGAGCGGTCGCAGAGCTTCCGTTGCTGCTCGCTGCGGGTGCGGGGAGTGCGCGCCGTGGCGAAGATCTGGGAGCCGGAACGGCTGCTCTCGAGCGGGACGATGAGACGGCGGCTCGGCTTGGCGGCGCTGAGGCCGTCGGGGCGAGCCGCGCACTAAAAGCGGGCGGAACGACGGCGCGAACGGTGTCTAACGCCGTTGACCCCGACGGCACGGGCGGAAGCGCGCGCTGATCCTTGGGGGCCATCGAGACCGAGGCAGTCGGCGCCTGCCCTGGCTTCTCGTTGCTCCAGTTGAAAGCAGTGAAGGCGAGCGCAACCGTGAGCAATCCCGCGCTTCCGCCGAGGGCCAATACGCGAGCGGAGCGAGTTTTGGTCGCCGCTGGTCGAACCGGGGAAAGTGCGGCGGTCGTCAGCGCGATCTCGAGCTTCTGCGTGTGGGTCGGACCTTGGTTGGCAGCCGTTGCGTTAGCGCTGACTTGCGTCGTGCCAGCGAAAGCCGTGTGAGTCGAAACCACTTTGAGCGCGTCGACGGCCTCGCGTGCGGAGCCGAACGTTCGACTTCGGTCCCGACTGACCGCGCGCAGAAACCATTCGTCGAAGCCCTCGGGTACGGGGGCAAAGCCCGAGGGCGCCGGTATTGGTTCGACGCAGATCTTGAGCGTGAGATCACCGAGCGTGTCACCATCGAACGGGCGCTGCCCAGTGAAGCACTCGAAGGCGATCACGCCCATCGCCCAAATGTCTGCGCGAAAGTCGATCTGCTTCGAGCCGCGGATTTGCTCCGGGCTCATGTAGTACGGCGTGCCGAGCTGTTCTCCCGTTGCCGTGATGGGCGCTTCGGAAAGCGCGCCCGCGTGCGTCTTGGTAATGCCGAAATCCAGGAGCTTTACGACGATTTCATCCTCGTTCTTGGTCAAGAAGATGTTGCTGGGTTTCAGGTCTCGGTGAACCATCCGCGCCTCGTGAAGCCGCGTCAGGGCTCGCGAAACGTGGCTGAAGAGATGCGCTATCGAGGTGGTGCTCAGCCTCGGCTCCCGATGTAGACGCTGCTCCAGTGTTTCACCGTCGAGTAGCTCCATCACGATGAACGGAAGACCGAGAGTGGAGTCGACACCGTGATCCAGGATTTGGACCACGTGGGGACTGCGAATGGCCGCCGTGGTGCTCGCCTCAGAAAAGAAGCGCTGCAGGAGCGCGGGGCGCAGCTCCGGGCGCAGCGGGCTTTTGGGGTTCGCCTGCAGCAACTCGAGATGGATCAGCTTGACCGCTACGGGAGCGTGCCAGCCCAGGCGCTCGGCGAGCCATACCATGCCCATACCACCGCGCCCGATGGGACGGTCCAGCCGGTATTTGTTGTCGAGAATCGTTCCAGTGGCGAGCATGAGGACAGCCTGTGTCGCGAGCAGCGCGGGTCAATTTTCGAAGCGGCACCCGGGAGAAGGGTGTAGGGTGCGCATCCCGTCGGCGCAATTTGCCGGGGCAGAGCCTGCGGCATTGGGTTTCATCGGGTTCGTTATGGCACACAGGGAAGGCGGAAACTGCGACCCGACGGCGGGCCCCCATTGCCCAGACCGCCAAGCGCAGTGTTTTCAGCTCGGCGCGCAGCGCTTTTCTCGCGTGCAATGGAGTCAAGCGCGCCTGGCGGCCGCCTGGGCTCGCCACGGTTCGGGGTCAGATTCTGCTGATCCAGTGCTGTTGGACGACGAGGCGCTGCGTGAGGAGTTCCTACGTCTTGCTTGTTTGGACGGCGCGCCAGGTGCCATCCAAACCTTCGAGCTCGACTACTTGGTGCCGCTCCACGCAGTCTTGGAGCGGCGCTGTGGCGACGCCACGCTTGCTGACGAGACGCTGCAGCAACTGCGCCACAAACTGCTCTTGGGCGAAGCCCCCCGCCTTTCGTCCTATCAGAGCACCGGGCACCTGCGGGCCTGGCTGCAAGTGGTCGCGCTTCGAGTTTGCCAAGATCTCGCTCGCCAGCGAGGTGTGCGTTGGGCGCGCGAGGTGCCGTTCGAGGTGCCATCGATGATGCGCCAGCTTCAATCCCCCGGCGCTGAGCTCGACTCGCAGCTGATCAAGAATGAAGTAGACGAGATGTTCGCGCTTGCCTTGCGCGAGGTGGTCCAGACGCTTCCGGAAGGGGAGCGGCATGCACTCCGGATGCATCTCCTTGCCGGCTGGAACGTCAGCCAGATTGGCGAAGCCTTGAAGATCCATCGGGCGACCGCGGCGCGCTGGATAGCGTCTGCCAAAGAGCGCTTGAACGACAACGTCCGTCTCCTGCTACGAGAGCGGCTCGACTTGAGCGAGGTCGAGCTAGAACGCCTGTTTTCTCTGATGAATACCCATCTGGATCTGCGCTTGTCGCAGGTGTTTAGGACCGCCGCGGAGTCGGAAGTGGGGCGCTAGGTGCATCGCTGCCTGGACGAGCAGCTCGTGGTTCGCTTGGCCGCCGGTCTGGTCCCCGTTGCTGACGCGCAACGATTGCTGGCCGAGGTCGAGGCGTGTGAAGCGTGCCGCTTGCTGCTCCGCGAAGGAGCGATCGCGCTGCGAGCCACGACGTTGTCCGAGCCCCAGCACCCCGAGCTCGCGTGCGCCGGATTTCGGCCAGGCGAGGTCATTGCTGAGCGTTATCAGGTGCGGCGCATGCTCGGCCGGGGAGGGATGGGCGAAGTCTACGAGGTGTTCGACACAGAGCTTCAGGAGCGCGCGGCGCTCAAGACCATTGTCACCGAACTGAGCGACGACCCGCAAATGGTGGTTCGCTTCAAGCAAGAGCTGCGGTTGGCTCGCAAGATAGCGCATCCCAACGTGTGCCGCGTGTTCGATCTGGGTGTGTCCCATCGCCCCGAGGGAGCTCCGTTCTACTACCTGACCATGGAGTTCATCGAGGGCCGGCCGCTGTCGGCCGATCGGGGTAGCCGAGTGGCGGTGCCCTATGTCCTGTCCGTGGCTCGTCAGTTCGCTGCGGGGCTGGCTGCTATCCACGCTCACGGCATCATTCATCGTGACCTCAAGCCAGAAAACGTGGTCGTTCACGGCGGGACGATCGAAGCGCCACGCTGCACGATTCTCGACTTCGGCGTTGCGCGCTCACCCGATCGCTTGTCGACGCTGGAAACGACTGGCACCGGACTGCGCTTGGGAACTCCCGACTACATGGCGCCCGAACTCTTGCGGCGCGGTTCGGTGACGCAAGCGAGTGATGTCTTTTCCTTCGGCTTGGTCGTGTACGAACTGTTGAGCGGGCAGCACCCGTGCCCGGATGTCGGCTCGCGCGCCTCGCTGGGCGCTCTGGGTGAGCTGAGCATCCGACCCATCACCGAGTTGCGTGCGGATGCTCCGCCGGCCCTGAGTGACTTGCTCGCTCGTTGCTTGCGTTCCGACCCAGCGCGGCGTCCTCCGTCCGGGGGTGAGCTGGTGCGGAGCTTGAGCCGAATGCGCGGCGCGGGATAGGGGTTGTGAGCCAAGCGTAGCCTCCGCGGCTCGCCCGCGCGGACAAACCCCAATAACGAAGCTCGATACTGCTCTGTCGCACGATCCGACGAATAAAACGACGAGCTGGAAACATTGGATCAATCCTCGAATTTAGCTGAAAACCTCGAGTGGTTTTCGCCGTTCGTCTGCTACAGATTCCGTCTAGTTCAGGGCGAGAGATGAAACAGAGAGCTGCGCTACTCATCGCGGTAGGCCTTGCATCGAGTGCTTGCAACCAAATCTTCGGGGTCGAGAACCGCGACGACAGTACGCACTCCGCAGCTCACGGGGGCAACGCGGGTGGCGACGGCGTTGCCGGGGCACTGGCCCACGGTGGCTCATCGTCAGGTAGCTCGGGTCAGTCATCGTCAGGTAGCTCGGGTCAGTCGTCGTCAGGTAGCTCGGGTCGTTCCTCGTCGGGTAGCTCCGGGGATGCCGCTGGGTCGTCAACAGCGGATGGTGGCGGCGCCAGCGCCGGCGCAGGGCCGAGCACCGTGGCGGACTGCGGTAACGGCGTCAGCGAGTCCCCCGAAGAATGTGACGACCACAATGAACTGCCTTGGGACGGCTGTGGCGCGACCTGCCTGATCGAACGCGGCTGGTTGTTGAACGTCAACGGCATCCTGTCGCCCGCGTTCGACCCGGCGCACACCAGCTACGCGCTGAAATTGCCGCTATTTACCGACACTCTGGAGCTGACGGCCAGAGCTCCGGACGCAACGTTCAAAGTGGGGACTACTGCTGTCGACTCTGCCGAGACTTTTTTTCTCGGCTCCGGCACCAGAAAAGTCGAACTGAAATTGTTGGCCGACGGTACTGTTCAGCGGACCTTCACGCTGAACGTGCAGAGTGGCGCAGCGGTGCAAGCTCTGAATGTGCCGAGCGCCGTTACGAGCGGTACTTTCGGCAGTGGCGTTGCTCTGAGCGCCGACGGCAATCGGCTGGTGGTCGGCACGCCTTACGATGAGGTCACGAAAGGCAACCACACCGGCGCGGTCTACATTTTCGAGCGAAGCCCAGCAGGAAGCTGGCTCGAGAAAGGCAAAGTCTCAGCGGAAACCTCCGGGCCCGACGACGGCTTCGGAGAGAAGGTCGCGATCAGCGCCGACGGAACGGTCCTCGCCGTGACCGCGCTCGGCGAGGATGGCAGCGCCACTTCGGGCAGCAACGGGAATGCGCCTGATGAACTCGCCGAAGACTCTGGCGCGGTGTACCTATTTTCGCTGGTTGCTTCGGGAAAATGGGAGCAAAAGGCGTACCTCAAGGTTCCAGCAGGTCAGGCGATCGGCGGAGGGTTATCGCTCAGCGGCAATGGCGCTGTGCTGGCGGTGGGCGCCTACGGTATGGTGGCGCCGAATACCGCCTCGCCGCGTTCTGAATCGGTGTGTGTCTTTCGTCGCGAAAGCGGCGGCGCTTGGCTGGCGGAGGCTTGCGTCAAGGCCTTTAACGCAGACGAAGGGGACGCCTTCGGGACGCAAGTTGCGTTGAGCGAGGACGGGGCAACCCTTGCCGTGTCCGCGCCGGGGGAGTCGTCGATCAGCGTCGCTGCGCCGCAAGACAATTCAGTGGGTAGTTCGGGTGCCGCATACGTGTTTACGCGAAGCCCGCAGCTGACTTGGGAGCAGCGCGCTTTTCTCAAGGCGTCTGACGCAGCATACTCGGACGGGTTTGGCACCGGTTTGGCGCTGAGCGGTGACGGACAAACCATCGCCGTCGGGGCGTACTATCGCCGGGATGCCGAGAACAACGCGGGCGCAGGTGCCGTCTATCTGTTTGGGCGATCGGCGAATCAGACTTGGCGTGAACAGAAGTTCATTCAACAACCAGTTACGCACATGGACGACTGGTTCGGCTACTCCGTAGCGCTCAACCGAGACGGCACCAGCCTGGCAGTTGGTTCAGTGGATTCGGGGGACCTCGGCTATCCACCCGCGTCAGGTGCAGTCCGAGTTTTTCTGAAAAGCTTTGGTGAGTGGCGCCAGGAAGCGTCCCTCAAATCGCCGCTTCCCCATGCGTATAGCGGCTATGGCAGAAGCGCCCTCGCCTGGAGCGCAGATGGTCAGGAGCTGGCGATTGGCGCGCTGGGTGAATCCGGGAACGGCGGCGCGTTGCTGAACTCTGGCGCAGTCTACGTAATGCACTGAAGTTCCAGCGTTCGTCGATTTCGTCGAAATCGTCGTCGCTGGCTCGGCATCCGTGCGACAGGCGAGCGGCTCCTTTCGTTCGAGGTAGTTGGCAAGGTGGGCTCAGCGTCCGCCCTGCTCCTAACCCAGTAGAGGAGACGCTATGAACGCTCAGAGCTCACGAATCAGCGAAAGGCTACGGCACGCCGTGCCCGCTGCTACTTCATCCCCAGTCCGGCGAGCGAGCCGAGCGCGACTGCTTGCTTTGACTGGCCCGATCGCGCTGTGCTTGAGCCTTGGTTGTTCGGGCCAAGCCGGGCCAGGTGCCGACGACACGCAGCTGTCCAACGCGAACCCCACAGAAGAAGGGCTCGCTCAGCTGAGTCAGGCTTTGGTCACTCCCTCGATTCCACTCGTCAAGTCTCATTGGGCTGACGTGAAGCCGGCCAAAGGCAAGATCACGGTTCGTCTGGACCAACTCGACAATAGCGATCCCGTGCTGGCGGTGATTCGCTGGCGCGACACGCAGTACAGCTCCGAGGGCGAGCCTCCACGCTATACCGCGCAAGGGCGCTTCGACATCGTGGCCTACAACGACGACGCGTCCGACGCAGAGAGGGAGGCACAGACGGACTTCGAGGCAGACGGGTCTTCCACCTACCGGGTGATCGTCATGCCGTTTTCGACCGCCCAGCAAGGCAGTGCAGTGCTCTCTTTTCAGAACTGTGTCAGCTGTCCCTCGCCGGCGCGGGTTCCGGTCGTAGGCTCAATCGCAAGCGCGGCTCAAGAGAACGTCTTGGAAGTGACGAGCACGTCGAGCCCAGATGCGGATCCTTGGTTGTTCGCGTTTCACCTGTCGCCCCGAGCGGGAGCTCCGGGTCAGTTCGAGGGCATTGGACTATCCAATGACGATGGCTTCGCCATCGGCGGAACTGGACTGCCTCAGATCCGCTCGGACTTGCGCTTCACGTCAGACGACGTGCTGCTGATCACGAACTTTGGGGACATCGCTTCGGGCAGTACGGTGACACTGTCGACCCGGTTGGACTCGACCCCAGTGGTTGGCTTGCCCACGCCGGCCACGCCACTGAACGGCAAGTGCAAGCTGCGCTCGAGCGACGGGAGTGTGCCGCGGACGCTCGCGGAAACCGGCTGTTTTCGCCTACTATCAAATGGCAATCTTTCGGAGTTCCCGGTGAGCGGGACAATCCCGTACGAAGTGGCTCATCCATTTTGGTCCGATGGCGTGGTCAAGGAGCGTGCCTTGGCCATTCCTGACGGCAAATGGATCCAGGTCGATTCGAACGGCGAATGGACGCTGCCGGATGGCGGCGTGATGATCAAAAATTTCCGGTTTGGCGCGAGCTTGTTCGAGACGCGACTCGTCGGCGTGGTCGGAAGCGACGAGGTCGCTTACACGTACGCCTGGGGAATCGACCCAGCTACCGGCAAACGCAACGCCCTGCGTGTCGATGATCCGACGGTCAACCCGAGTACATCGCGGACCGTCGCGCTCACCGGTGACGTTAAGTTGGCTGATCGGAATTGGACTTATCCCAACAGCGACGACTGCGCGACCTGCCACAATGGCGGACCCAGCTTCTTTCTCGGGCTCAAGGCCGCCCAGTTCAATATCGACGTGAACTACCCCCAGACCGGGCTGGTTGCGAACCAGATCACGACGCTGGAAAAGCTGCAGCTGTTGAAGTTCGATTCGCAATTCAATCGCCAGAAATTGGCCGCGGGCCTTCCGGCTCGCCCTGACAGCGTAGCCGGCCGCAACTATTCCCCCGAGCAGGCTCGTGCCTATCTGGATGTCAACTGCTCCTATTGTCACAACAACACCGTGGGGGCCATGAACAAGGGGTGGTTCGCCAGTTTCGACGGCGCGTTCAACGGTATGAAAGTCTGCAACCCGGATCTCGGAGTAAACCAAAAAAAGATCGTGGTGCCCCACTCGCCCTACATCGAAAACCCGGACCCAAATACTCAGAACCAGAGCAAGCTGATGCTTCGCATGGAGTCGCTGGATCCCGACGCTTCTCCGTCGATGATGCCGCCGCTGTCCAAGACGGTGACGGATAAGGCGGGTCTCCGTTTGATCGGACGCTGGATCGCGGACCTTGCACCCAGTTGCGCATCTCCGACGGTCGCTTTGAAGTCTCTCGGCCTATTCCCGAGTGCGGGCGTTTGCCTCACCGTAACCAACCAGACACCAAACATCGTCCGAGCTACCGCTTGTGCTGCGACGAATGCGCTGCAATCCTTCACGATCGTCGATGACGGCGGCGGTTTCGTGTCGTTACGCTTGGGCGCGGCGACCTGCGTCCAAGAGACGGCAACCGCAGGTCAAGTGCTCGCCGGGGCCTGCGTGAGCCAAGCTTGGCGTCGCGTGCCCTTAGCGGGAGGCGGCTTCGAATTGCGCTCGAAGGACAATCTGCGCTGCCTGCAGGCGGCGACCGGCAGCATGCGGGCTGTCGCGTGCTCTGCGAGCCCGTACCAGGCCTGGGCGAGCGTCGCTCGCTGATCGTCCCGCGCAGCGCGCGCTCTGAACCCCTCGGCTTTGCCGGGGGGTCAGTGCGTGATTGCAGGCCGCGCTTCGGCGAGCGCGACGACCAAGGGCCAAGCCAACGGATCGCGCGACCAATCCTCGCTGCCGACGGGGCGCACATCGACGCGCAGCTGATAGCTATCGGCGATGGGCGGGATGGGTGTGCCCATGGTCCGCGTGCGGTAACGCTGGGTGGCTGATTTGTGCGGGAAGGGGTCGGTCGGAGTTTCTAGCCCGCTGCTCGCGACGAGCACGAAGCGCATTTCGAAGCGCTGGTTCAACTCACTCGGGTCGAGCAAAAAATAGGCGTGGATCTCGATCGGCAGGAGCGCGCCCGGCGGTGGCTCGACCCCGCGCGGCAGATTCAGCTGTTCGACGATGTTGAACAGAGACACATTGTTCGACTGCTGATCCAGACTCGATGAGCTGGCCAGAGTCAGCAAGTAGCAGCGCGGCATGGGCCGCCCAATAGCATGTACGGCGACGCGAGCGAAATCCGCCCGGCCGGTTCGCGGGTTAGGTCGGGGGTTGGCTCAAGGCAGAAGGGAACCGGAGCCGCAGCGGATCACGGCGTAGCTTCCGAGCAGGTAGGCGAGCACGGCCAAGCTCACGACGCTGCGCGAAACCAGAGGCCGCGCCGCGGGCAACAGCGCGAGCGTCAGCCGAGCCGCGCAAAACGAGGCTGCGCCCACCGCGCATAGGTAAAAGATGCCGTGTATCGGCAGGCCGTGCCAGGTGCTCGACAGCTCGGCGACGAGCTCCTGCCGGAGGTCGGCTTCAGCGAGGTTGCCACTGAGCAACGGCCAAGCCATGCGCACGCCGTGCACCGCGCCGAACAAAAGCACGATCGCCAGCGCAATCGGTTCGATCACCGCCAAGGCGCGGTCTTGCGCAGCCGCCGCAGTCGTCGCTGGCCCCGCGGGTCGGGCGCGCGAAAACGAGCGGCTCAGGTGGCGTGCGCCAAAGACGGTGAACGGCAGCCACAGCAGCAGCAGCAGTGCCACAACCAACCCCGGTGCACGCTCGAAGCCGGCTTCCGGCAGCGCGCTGTCCGTGTGGGCACGATAAGCCTGCCCAGCGAAGTGCAGGAGCACGAAGCCGGCAAAGGCCAGTTGCAGCGGGCGCGTCGAAGCTGCCAGCCCGGCCCGCACTCGAGCCCGAGCGTTCAGCCAACTTGACTGGCGCTCGTCGCGCGCATCACCCTTCACCGTCACGAGCTCCAGCATATGCCAAAGGCCCCGAGGACTTTTCGAGATTCGACCCGCACGAAAACGGCGGTCGGCTTGCGTTTGGCGCTTGCGCTCGGCGGCCCATTGGCTCTTTTTGCAGTGACCTTCGGGGCCGGTTGTCGAAACGCGCAGAGCGAGGTCGGTCTACCCGAAGCCAGCCTTTCGGCCAGCGCCGATGCCCAAGCGTCGTTTCGGAGACTGCGCGCGGCCTGGTTCGCGGGCAGCACCAACGAGCGACGAAAGCTCGAACCGGACCTGCGCCGCTACCTCGCGCGGTTTCCCAACGATGAGCCGAGCGACATGGTGCGCGTGCTGCTGGCCTTCGATTGCGTGAGCCGCGGCTCACTGCAAGAAGCGCGCGTGCTGATCGCTCAAGTGCGCGTGACGGTCGGCGCGGTGCATGACTTTTCGCGCGTAGCGGAGGCCTACGCGCTACTCCGTGAAAGTAAACCCGACGCGGCTTGGAGTGTGCTCGAGCCGCTGGCAGGAAAGATCGTCGATAGCGACGAGCGGCTGCTGTTCAGTGAGTTGCGTTTGCGCGCGGCAGCGTCTGCGCATCGCTATACCCTCGCCGTGCAGGCCTCCGTCGAGCTCTTGACCGAGGCGCCGAGCGATGCCCGCACGGCGCTCGAAGGGCTGGTGCGCGAGCAATTTCAAGGCGCACAAAAGACGGATTTGGTCGATAGCCTGGCCCGCCTCGAGCAAGCGTTGCCGGACGAGAGCCAGGGCGCAGAGGCGCGTGAATGGCTGCGCAGGCTGCTCCGAGAGCGTTTGGTCACGATCGCGGTGCGCGAGAAGGACGCCGCGCTCGCCCGCAGTTTGTTGGATACCGCGCCAGCCGCGCTGCGCGCGAGCGCGACGGGTTCGGCGCTGATCGGCATCGCGAGCGGCGTACAAAGCCGGCCGTTGATCTCGGGCCGAGAGATTGGCATCGCGCTGTCCTTGGGTAACCCGGAGCTGCGCCGGCGTTCGGCGAGCTTGGCCGCGGGGCTCGCGCGCGGCCTGCGCTCATCGGCGGCTTCGTCCGGGGCCGGCGTGGTCCAGCTGATCACCCAAGACGACGGCGGCAACACTGCTGACACTGCCTCCGCGCTGCGCACGCTCGCGGCTGAAGGCGCTGCGATCTTGGTCGCAGGGCTCGACGGTCGCTCCGCCGACATCGCCGCGCATTTTGCAGAAGAGAACGCGATTCCGGTGCTGCTCGTGCAGCCCCCCGAGACCTGGGTCGGGCCATTGCAGAGCGCCTTCGTGCTCGGCGAGAGCGGAAGCCGCGAGCAGGCCGCGATCGACGCCGAGCTGTCCCGTCGAGGCCTCTTGCGTATCGCGCGCGTGGGACGCGTGGGGGACGCGTGTGACGGTTTGCCGGAAACTGCCGGCGGCACGCGCTTTTCGGTTCAACAATGGCGTAGAAACCGCGTTTCGGCGGTGCTCGTCCTGGGATCGGCCGCCTGCGCCAGCGAGGTCTCGCGCGACTTGCGTGGCGTTCCTGCGTTCTCACCGGAGCTCGCGCTGGGCCTAGAAGCCGCCGAGTTCGTCTATGCGAGTGACGCCCCGCGTGGCCGCTTTGCGGTCGGGGCCGGCAGCTTCCCAAGCCCGATTCGGCCGGATTCGGAAGCTAATCCGGCCATGCCCGCGCTCGACTGGTACGAGGCCCTCGGCCACGACGCGGCATTGCTGGCCAAAGGCGCGCTGGACGGCTTCCCCGATGGCCGGGTAGACGAAGAACGCGCGGTGCACGAGCTCCACGCGCGCGCTCAGCGCGCCCTGGGCAGCGTTCAGGTTCCGCTTTGGACCAGTGAGGAGCGCGGCTTTTCCAAGGGACAAATTCTGAGCCGCACGCTTACGATAGTGTCCCCTTCGCTGCCCAAGAAATCGCCGTGACCTCCCCGGAATTGAAATTCGACCTGCCCACACGCCGTTCTACCCAAAAATTGGCGCAACTGATCGCGCCTACCTTGGCCGAGAGCGATCTCGTGATCCTCACGGGGCCACTCGGCTCGGGAAAGACCTTCTTCGTGCGCGCGCTGTGTCGCGCGTTCGGCTTGCCCAGGACGCAGCGCGTGACCAGCCCCACGTTCACACTCGTGCAGGAGTACGATACCGTCCCGCCGCTCGCGCACGCCGATCTCTATCGCCTGAATGGCCCGGAGCAGCTGCGTGAGCTGGGCCTCGATGCGCAGCGTGACGAAGGGCGCCTACTGCTCGTGGAGTGGGGCGATCCATACGTCGAGCAGCTCGGTGGTGACGCGCTGCTGCTCCGATTTGCGCTCGATCCACGGAGGGCTGTGGTTTCTGCTACGGGGCGTCGTTCGCGCGCCATCCTCGCCGAGCTGAGTGCTAAGGGTTGAGCCGTGGCTGACCCCGCCGAATCGAGCGAAGACGCGGCGAAGAGCTCGTGGGCAGGTCTCGTCAAGCCGCTGATCGCGCTCTTGGAGATGGTTGGCTCGGTGCTCGCGCTGACTGGCGAGAGCTTGGTTTGGCTGATTCGTCCGCCCTATCGCATCGGACAGCTGCTGCTGGCGATGGAATTCATCGGCGTCGGCTCGATCTTCATCGTGGCGCTGACCGGCGTATTCAGCGGCATGGTGCTCGCCTTACAGACGACCTACAGTTTGCGTGATTTCGGCGCCGAGGGCATCGTCGGCCAGGTCGTCGCGGTCTCGCTTACGCGCGAAATCGCCCCGGTCTTTGCGGGGTTGATGGTCGCTGCGCGTGCCGGCAGCGCGATGGCCGCAGAGCTCGGCAACATGCGCATCACCGAGCAGATTGACGCGCTCGTCACCATGGCGGTGAGCCCGGTGCAGTACCTGCTGTCGCCCCGTTTGCTGGCCGCAGTGCTGACCGTGCCGCTGTTGTGCGTCTTGTACACCTGCGTGGGCATGGGCGGCGCGTGGCTCGTGGCGGTGAAGTGGCTGGGCGTCGACCCGGGTACTTTCATTTTGAACATCGAGCGACACCTGTTGCCGAGCGACTTTTTCATGGGGCTGATCAAAGCCGCCGTGTTCGGATTTCTGATCTCCGCCATCTCGTGCACCCGGGGCTACTACGCATCGGGAGGTGCGCGCGGAGTCGGTGAAGCCACGACCCAGGCCGTCGTGCACAGCGCGGTCTCCATCCTGATCGCCAATTACTTACTGACGACCCTGCTTTTGGGCAATCCAGGCTGAGCGCGGGCTCGGCGCTCCGGGCTCAATCGACGTGCTGGCCGGCGTGCTCCGAATCGTGCGCGGGCGAAGTCGCCTCGCGGGTGATGACTCCCTTTACGTGTTCGAGCGAGCGCAGGGCAGCTTCTGGTGCCAAGCCCGGCGTGGATGACGGACTGCCGCTCTTGCTCGGCGCTGGACCGTCCTCGACTGCGGCCATGAAGGCGGCGATGCGCTCGGGTTCGCCGTTGCCGTTCACGTCCACGATCAGCATTTTGCCGGCGCCCTGAGCCAGGTCGTCGCGAAAGTCGAACACTGCGCCGATCACGGTGAGCGAGCCGCTGCGCACGCGCTTGCCATACTTCTTCAGCGCCAACTTGACCTGGTTCCGGACATTGGCGAGCACGCCCTTTGCCCAGGCTTGATTTTCGTTCGTTGCGCCGCTGACGCGCGGAATGTGCAGACCCTTGAGCTGCGTTTGCATCGCCTTGCTGAGCTTCGAAGTGTCACCACTGGCGGCCTTGACCGCGCCGCAGCCCGTGTGTCCGATGATCAACAAGAGGGGCGTATTGAGATGTTCGACGCCGTACTCGATTGAAGCTTCGTCACCGGCCAGGGTATTGCCGAAGTTACGCACCGTGTAATCGTCGTTCTCGCTGGTCCCGTCCCAGGCCTGGGGCTGCACGCGCGAGTCCGAGCAGGTGACCACGGTGGCGCGCGGCAGTTCGGCATCGGCGAAGGCCGAAAAGAACCTCGGTCCGCGTTCCATGTAAGTCTTGTTGTCCTCGACGGACTCTTTGAGGAACGCGCGGGTCAGCTCTAACGGTTCGCCCTTGGAGGGGCCCCAGGCGAACGGCACGTCGTACTTCGGGGGCAAAGGTTCGGTCTGCTGCTCGCCCGGACCGTCTTGGCTGTTGGCCCTCGCTTGTGCGCGGCTCTTCCCCTCTTTTGCCTGCTGGGGGAGGACCTCGGCCGTGATGGCCGCCGCCGGCTGTCTGCAGGCCGAAGCGAGCAACAGCAAAGTAGCGGTCATTTGCAGCAGGCGCAGCGGTCCCATGCCGACAGAACGGACGCTTGGCCCGGGACTTGAGTACGCGCGCCCCCGTCGCTGACGGAAGCAAAGAAGTGCTCGTTTTTGCGCCGCTTGGACTACACTGCGCCGCTCGCCGTGCCGGGAGCCCCCAAAACCGAGCTCGATGCCGCGACACTGCCGGTGCCGCTGCTCGCTTCCAATCGTTTCGCGCGTTTGCGGCGGGTGGCCCGTCTGCGCCGTCTGCTGTCGCCGGTCCTGCTACTCGTACCCACGGCGCTCGTGGTCGGGATGGACCTCGCGCGCCGCAGCGGGCGTTTGGCCGGCCTCGACCTTTGGCACCAAGGCTACTACTTCGCTTCCCTGAGCGAGGGGCTGCTGCTCTGGAGCGTGCTCTTGCACGCGGCGTCGCGGCGTCGTGGCGCCTGGCGCTGGCTTGCGGCGCTGCTGTTCGTGATCGCCTTCACCTTCGCAATCGGCGGCCAAAGCTACTTTTACAGCCAATACAACGCGTACCTGAACCTCGATGTCTCGCTGTTCGCATCGAACTTCAAAGACAGCGTGGTCAATCAGCTGCTCGCCGACTACGGCAACTACCTGCGCGCCAAGCTGCCGCCGTTGGGCATCGCTTTGGTTTTGATTTGGCTGGCTCGACGCTGGCTGCGAGCCCCTCGAGTGCGGGTGCGCAGCACCGGCTTTCTGGCCCCGGCCTTGGTCGCGGCAAGCTTCGTCATCCCCGCGCAACACCGACACCTGCAGGCCGCGCCACCGGACGTACTGTATCTGAACGCCGTCGGTGGCCTGCTCGCGACGCAGCTCGGATTCAGTGAACAAGCCAACCAGATGCGCCCCCGCGCCCGGGAATCGCTGCCGGTCCCCGCGCTGAAGCGGGCAGCCACGCCCAAGCGCAACGTGCTGTTCGTCATCTTGGAGAGCGTACGCGCTGACGCGACCTGCATCGGCTACGAGCCCGAGTGCCGGCGCACGGAAGCCACCAATCGACTCTTTCCCGAGCGTTTTGCCTTCCCGCAGATGCGCTCGATGGACTCCACCACCGCCGTCTCGCTCGCGGTACTCTGGTCCGGCCTCAGTCCGGTGGAGTCGCGCGAAAACCTCCACACTTGGCCGCTGATCTTCGACTATGCGCACGCGGCCGGCTTCGACACCGCCTTCTGGACCAGCCAAAATATGCTGTTCGGCAACGCCCGGCTGTGGGTCAAGAATCTGGGCGTGCGTCGATTCGTCAGTGCCACCGATCTCGATCCCACCTCGGACTTGGACATGGGTGCGCCCGAGGGGCTACTCGCCGACCGCGTCATTCGCGAGTTCGACACGCTTCACGAACCGTTCATGGCCGTGGTGCAACTCTCGAACGTGCACTACCCCTACTACCTCGACCCCAGCGGGCCGCAGCCGTTTCAGCCGTCGACCACGAGCAAGGCGCCGGAAGACAATCCGTACTTCAAGAACTTCTACCAGAATGCGATCTACCAACAAGATCAGCACCTAGCCAAGATGCTCAGCCACGTGCGCTCCACCGAAGCCGGCAAGCACACGGTGATCATCTACACGAGCGACCACGCCGAGGCCTTCCGGGAACACAACCAGATGGGGCACACCTTCAGCATCTTCGACGAAGAGATCCATGTGCCCGGCTGGATTGACGCGCCGGCCGGCACACTGACCACGGACGAGGAGCGAGCCCTGCGCGCCAAGCAACACGAATACGTGTTCCACGTCGATCTCGCGCCCACGATCTTGAACCTGATGGGCGTCGACCAAGAC
The DNA here is from genome assembly GCA_035273265.1 of Polyangiaceae bacterium. Taxonomy (GTDB): domain Bacteria; phylum Myxococcota_A; class Polyangia; order Polyangiales; family Polyangiaceae; genus PMG-095. Next base: position 10,598 of record DATEPG010000506.1, on the reverse strand, counting down.
CCCGCTATCGCGCGCTTTCAGGCCCGCATGCCCGGCCACAGCTTGCTGCGCACCCCGCTCAGCGACCAGCCGTTGTTGATGAGCAATTGCACCGGAGTGTGGAGTTGCGCGTTCGAGAATTGGGGCATCATGCAAAAGAACCTCAAAGTCGAATCGCGCGCTTGGGACACCGGCTGGAAGTGCCACGACGTGGCCAAGGATCCTTTCGAGATCCACAACCTCGACCTCAGCGAGTGCGGCAACCTCGTCAAGCTAGCGGATGAAGCGTACGGCCGCTTGCCGGGGCAGGGCATCCCGAAGAAGTAGTGCGCGGGGCGAGCGTCCGGTCAGCGCGTCTCGCAGACGTACGGCAGTTCGGCATCGCAGCTCAGATCGCCCCACGCGCCGTCCGAGAGATACATCGTCAGACAGTCCGCCGGGCCCGCGATGGGGCTCTCGTTGTTCGGCTCCCCGTCCCCCCAGTTCGTGAAGTGGCCATTGAGGGGATCGCCATTGCCATCTCCGCTCCAGAACGAAGTGCCGTCCGCCCAGCGCCACTCGCCCTCGGTCGTGCCGTCGTTGGCGCCGATGAAGGCGCGCGTGCCGTCGCCCTTGTACTCGTCCGAAAAGGTCTGCGCGATCCAAGCGTTTTCTGCTTGGTCCTCAATCATCGCGAGCGTCATCCCCCGGCTGCTACAGCTGGCCCTGGCGTTGGCCTGGATCAGTTCGTCGAAGCAGAAGGCGTACTCGTGCCCTTGGTTGGTGAGCGAGACGCAGCCGGCCGTCCCGGAGCCGTTATCTCCGCCTGATCCGGCTGAATTGCCCGCGCCAGGCGTGCCTCCCGCGCCAGGCGTGCCTCCGGCATCCGCCGCGCCGCCCACTTCCGAGGCACTTCCCGCCTCCGACGCACCGCCGTGCCCCGCGCCAGGCGTGCCTCCGGCGTCCAATCCCGCGCTCGATTGCGCGCCACCGGGAGCATTTGTCTCGAAGTAGTAGTCGTCCTTGAGCGGACAGCCCGGCAAAATGGCGACCGCTGCCGCGAGAAATGGCAGCAATCCGCGTGTGGCAACGAAGTGGCCGAGTACGAGATCAAAATAGCTTCGGCCTCGTGCGGGCGGGGGAGCTGATGTCGGGTTGCGTCGCATGGCTGCGGCCAGCGGGAAAGAAGGCGGCCACCGCAGAACGGCCTCGCCGCCAAACCTGATAAGTCGGATCGCCCTCCGCTCGCTCGCTGGCCCGCGAGGCCGTACCTGACCGAAAGTCCTTGCGGAGCAGCCGCGGCTGGTCAGCGAGCGGGAGGGGGCGAGCGCGATCCGGCAGCGCAGCTCGAAGCGCGTTCGAGTTCCGAGCGCGTCGCGAAAGCCGAGCGCGGCTCAGCTCGGCTCAGCTCAGCTCAGCTCAGCTCAGCGCGAGCATGCGATCGATCGGCACCTGTGCCCGCGCGCGGAGCTCCTCCGGCATTTCCAAGCGCGGCTCGAGATCACGCAGGGCGAGATAGACTTTTTCCGGCGTATTGAGGCGCATGAACGGGCACTCGTTGCAGGCGCAATTCGCGAGCGGGGGCGCCGGGATCAGCGTTTTGCCCGGCGCGCGCTTGTGCATCTGGTGCAAAATGCCCGATTCGGTCACGACGATGAACTCACGCGCGTTGTCGTTTTCGACGTAGCGCAGCAGCGCGGCGGTGGAGCCGATGAAGTCCGCGCGATCGAGCAGCGGCTCTTCACACTCCGGGTGCGCGATCACTTTCGCCTCCGGGTGCGCGATGCGAATCTCCTCCAGCTTCCGCAAGCTGAACGTCTCGTGCACGATGCAGCTGCCCTGCCAGAGCACCAGATCATCCCGCCCGGTCTGCTTGGCGACCCAGCGCCCCAGATTCTTGTCGGGCGCGAACAGGATCTTCTGCTCACGCGGGATTGCATTCACGATCTTGACCGCGTTGCTGGAGGTCACGATGTAGTCACTCTCCGCCTTCACTGCGGCCGAGCAGTTGATGTAGCTGACCACTACCGCGCCCGGATGCCGCGCCTTCCAAGCCTTGAAGCGATCCACGGGGCAACCGTCAGACAGCGAGCAACCGGCCTTCATGTCCGGCACGAGCACGATCCGCCCCGGGTTCAAGATCTTGGCCGTCTCCGCCATGAAGTGAACGCCCGCGAACAAAATCACGTCCGCCGTCGTCTTCTGCGCGGCCTGGGCCAACTGCAGCGAATCCCCGATCACATCCGCCAAATCCTGGATTTCACTATCTTGGTAGTAGTGAGCCAAAATCACCGCGTTGCGCTCGCGCTTCAGCCGACGAATTTCGTCGTCCAAATCGAGCGTGGAAAGATCCGGAGTCAGGCTCTGAGCAGGCGAGGCCATGGGGTTACCCCGTTTATAAGTCGCGTTCGCCCCCTCCGCCAGCCGCGCGCGCTGGCTGTGCGGCGCACGCTCCGAAATCAACCATTGTGGCTGCCCAGCGAAGCTAGGCGCTCGTTCACCGCAAGCAGCCGCGCGCTCATTGCTGGGCCCTTTTCGCTGGAATCGATCCCATCTAAGCTGTTCGCCGTTGGCTCGGCGGGAGTAGTGATGAGGTGAGGACAGTCATGCGCTGCGAAATCACGGGTTTCTTTTTTTTCATGTTGCTCACGCTGCGCGTCAGCGCTGAGGAGCTTTTCCCGGGAGCGATTCAACAAGCGGCCGATATTCCTTGCGCACCGACGTGCCTTTTGTGTCACACGGAAATTCCCGGCAACATCGCCAACCTCAAGCAACCCTTCGGTCTGACGGTGTTGCGCAGTGGCGTGAAGCCAGGAGACCCCAGCAGCATGTACACTGTCGTCGCTAATCTGCGTGCCAACCGCGTTGATACCGACGGAGATGGCAAGCTCGACGTCGACGAGCTCGCGGCGGGAACCGATCCGAACACGCAAAACCCGAACGCCGAGCTCTGTGGCCCCCTCTACGGCTGTGGTGCGCGGGTCGCTTCCTCGCCGCTCCCCGAACGCAGGCCACTGCTGTACTGGCTCCCAGGCGCACTCGCGCTCACGGTGTTCTTCAGCGTGCGTCGTCGCCGCGCGTTTCGCCGCGCGACACACTGCCAAGACTGACGCCCGAGCGTGCTGGGTTTGGTGCTGTGAGTGTCGGACTCAGAACACACCCTCGTTCGCGAGGCGCATCCGGACCCGTTGCCGCGTCGGGCAGGCGCGGCTGCCTTGATTCCGCGCGCACTGCCTGGCAGCCCACCGGGCCGCTCTCTCTCGCGAAGCGTGCCCGTCCCCCGCGTGAGCCCCCCCCAATCAGCCTCAGACGGGCTTCGCTTTGTCCACCTTGGGCACTGCGTTTGCGAACCTCTCTGCGAACACCTCGGCCGAACTCGCCGTCGCTAAATCCAGCTCGAAGTCCGGCACGGTCTTGGGCTGCAATTTCAGGAATAGCTCGGCGGCTTCGCGCTTGGCGAGCCCGCCTTCGGCCAATGCTCCCGAATCCAGGCTCACGCCATCGCGCGCGCGCAGCGTTTCGTCCTCGGCGCTGACCAGCTTGCGCAGCGCATCGAGCTCCATGCGGCTGATGCGATCACCGCACACGTCATAGTCGATCCAGGCTTCGTAGCTGAGCGGCGCCACGCGCTTCAACATGCCGGCCATGACGCGCCCGTATTCTTGGATTTCCCACTGCGCGTGGTGATCGACGCGTAGCTTCAAGAAGTGCAGCAGGTTGTGCAGGTCGATCTTCCAGTACCACTGAGTGTAGGTGGAGAGCGGCAGATCGATGCGCGCGAGTTCGCGGGCCATGTCTTCGAGCGTCATCCACTCGTAGGCTTCGCGGCTCTTTTCGCGGATCTCGTTCCAACGGCTCACGGCCTCGCTATACTTTGCGGCCTCGACCACGGTGCCGCTGCGGCCTTGGTTGTTCTTTTTGCTCTGCGTTTGCAGCTGCTCTTCACTCGGAGTGTAGAAGAGCATCGGCATCAAGGAATAGCGCCCACTGTATTCGTTTACGTTGGCGGAGCGGTGCCGGATCCATTGGCGCGCGATGAACATCGGCATCGAGCAATGGAACTTGAATTCGATCATCTCGCTCGGCGTGGTGTGCATGTGCCGGCGCAGGTAGCGCAGGAGCCCGCGCGTCTGGCTGGTTTGCCGAGTGCCGTAGCCATAGCTCACGCGCGCTGCACGCTCGATGCATTCGTCGGTGCCCATGTAGTCCACCAACGACACGAAGCCGTGGTCCAGCACGGGGAAGTACAGCCCGAGGATCTCTTCGGCCAAAGGCGACGTGGGGCGTCGTGTTTCGGTCATTTGGGCTTACCACTACGCGGGCGACCGCCGAGGCGCTACGCTAAAAGCGATGCTTCTGCGTGCGCGGTATTTCTGGCTCGTGGCCAGCGTTTTGGCCTCTGCAGTCGCCAGCGCGTGCGCAGCCGGCGGTCTGGCCCCGCACGAGGGAAAGCCCGAACCTCCGGCCAAGCAGCGCGCGCTACCGGTGACGACTGCGAGTGGAAGGACGCCGGTCGACGAGCAAGGCCCGCGCCTCTTCCCTCCGCTCGAGGGGCCGGCAGTGAACGCCGTCGGCGAAGACAAAGATGGGAGTAAGCGCCTCGTCAGCTACGGCCTGCGGATGCTCTCACGACCGAATGGCGCGCTCGAGCTCGCGAGCGAATATTTGCCCAGCGCGCGCAGCGTGCGCTCGCTGGAATTGCCCTCGCGGCTCGGTGGGGGATTTTTGTTTTACGTGCAATCGTCCAGCGCGACCTTGTTCTTCCGGGCGCGCTCGTTCACGGGCGCTCTCGAGCCATTCGCGCGTCTGGATTTCGAGGCCGCTCAGGTGATTCCCGGTTTCGATCGGCTGTATGTGCTCGCGAACCGTCCCGAGCGGATCGTCGCGCTCGACGCAGAGAATGGCACGGCGCAAACCCTCGGCAGCTTGCCGGCTTCACCCGGCTACGCGAAAATGGCGTTCGTCGACGGCTGGTTCGGGGCGCTTTCGCTGCCATTGCGTGGCGCTTTGGCTAGCTTCGACGCCGGGGGGTCTTGGCATCCACTCGGTCTGACCCCGACCAGCATCGAGGTCCAAGACGGCGCGTTGCGCCTGACAGGACCGGACGGCGTGCTCGATTTGGACCGCAGCGGCACCTTCACGCGTCGGGATCAGCCCCGGGCAGCGGCACGTGAGAACGAGGTCGCGCAAGCCTTGCGTGGCGGCAGTGCGGGGCCGGGCGACAGCCACGCGAGCGAACGACTCGGACGCGATGCGCTCAAGTTAGCGGTGCTGCGCGGCTTCCGCGCCGCGGACGGTTCGCTGGTGGTCGCCAACTCGGGCATGCTGCTCCGCATCCGCGCGAGCGACGGCAAGTTGCTCGAAAGCGACCAGCACGCCTACCCCGGCGGCGGTGAGTGCAGCGCATTGCACTATGGCTCGAGCGCGGGGTTCGTGTGCAGCGACGGTGCAAACCAAACCGCGCTGTACGAATTCGAGCCACCGCTTCGCATGCGGCGCGTGCGCACGTTCAGCGGCGCGCGCTACGTCGCAGCCAGCGGGAACGGCGCATTGGTCATTCGCGGCTCCTGCGCCGCGGCCCAGGCGGACTTGCCCGGCAGCTACTGCATTGCCAAAAAAACCGGCGAATTCAACGAGATCCGCGTGCGTGGCGATCTCGGAGCCGAACGCGTGGTGGCGCTCGCTGACGGCCGCGTTGCGGTGATCGTGCCGCCGCGGCTCGGCGCATCCGGCTTCTTGTCTCTGATCGACAGCAGCGGGCGGGAGCAACGTGTGCCCTTGAAGCTACCGACTTCGGGGTCTGCGGCGCTGCTCGAAAAATGGCTCTGGCTGGACGGCTTTGTCGAGCTGCCGAGCCCGACGCCCAGCTCGACCGGCAGCCCGAGCGTGACAAAACACAGCGGTGGGCTGGGGGGCTGGGTGGTGGGCAATGAGCCGTTCGCGGGGGTGCGTGTGGCGCTCGACGGCAGTGTCACCATGGCCCGTCCCGAAAGCGGCATCGATCGCGCGCTGCTCTCCGCCAATCACGCGCTGCTCGTGGGGCGTAGCGGTCGCACCCGAGAGAGCATCGACGGAGGCTTCGAATGGACGGACGTCGAGTTGCCGTCCGAATTCGACGCGGGCCGCGAGCTACGGGACGACGCCCGCCTGCAGGGCTGCTCCGAGCTCGGCTGCGCGTTTGCCGGCTTCGTGCGCGTGGGCTTTCGCACCGGCAGCAGCGCGCCGCGGCTACGCATCGCCAGTTTGCCGGACAGCACGCGCATGTTACAGCCGGGGGGAAGTCGTTGGCTGTTGCATTGCTCGGCGACCGGCGAAGCCAGCGAGGTGGCACTTCCAGCCGTCCCGCGCGCGCGGCTGAGCGGGCACTCGGAAGAGGGCGCCCGCCCGCCCTGGGCGCCGTTTTGGGAGCTCCCAGCGCCGGCTCTGGGAGCCGGCGAGGTCGGTTACGACGCCTCCCCCGGCGACACTGAGGGGGTAGCGTTTCGCGCCTACACCTGGGGCGAACGTGGCGCGGACTGGGCGCGCGCGGGTCGCCTGCAGTTGCGCCTCTTTGATCGTTTCCAAGTCCGCCGCGGAGTCTTTCAGAGCGCGGTCACGCGCAGCCCTTGGCCGGACGCCACTGCCGCCGCCGAGGCCTTCGGCTTCGACGCCTCCGGCAACCCCACCTCCTGGCGTGCCGTGCTCGACCCGAACCAGCGCGCTGCCGCCGTACTGGCGAGCTCGCGCGGCCTCCTCGACCTACTCCTGTTCGAGGAAGGAAAGACGGTGACCCGCCTCCCGAACGCGGGGCGCCTCGGCTTCAATTTTGGAATGCTGAGCAGCGTGGCAAAACTGAGTGATGCTTGGTACCTGGCCTCGTTCAACGAAAATCACAGCTTCGTCCTGTCCAAGATGACAGGCGGTCGCGTCGAGCGGCTTGCTGAATACCCAGACCCCGGACACGACATCAGCGCGGCAAGCCTGGTGCACGGCGTGCGCGGAGACGAGCTCGGGGTCTGGGTCACGGGCCGCGGCTGGTACCTCTTCCCGATCGACTCGGTGAGCCACGCGCTGCAAGCCCCGCTCTCGCTGAGCCCCGCAGATTTGGCAGTGATGCCGCCGCCTTGTGCCCCGGACGCAGACGGCTTTTTGCTCTCCGGCGCTCCCTCTTTGGAGCCAAATTTGCGCTTTTCCCCGGCCAGCGAGGCGCTCAGCGTGCGCCGCGTGGAGGCTCAGTTCATCTGGTCGGCGCGCGGCTTGTGCACCCGCGCACTCGCGGCTGAGACCGATGGCCCGCTCAGCCGCGGGGGCGGCAATCCGCTGGCAACATCGGCCGCCGCCGTGCCGCTCACGGTCAGCGAGCGTCGTCCGCAAGGGCGGCGCTGGGGTTACGTCTGCGCACCCTGACGCACGGCGAGCCATGCTGTTGCGGAACTCCTGCCGCGAAAATGTTCGTCGAGCATTTCAGATTTGAAACGCCCCACGCCGCGTGTGACCACGCCGCTCCAAAGTATGAATGTGCGCATCTATTTGATCATTGGAGGTTTGCGTTTCCTGTTTCTCGCTGCTAAACACTAGTCGTCCGCGCAGAGCGAGGCTGTCCCCCCCCGGCCCCTTTGCGCGGACACTATTATTTAGCGCCCTGCAATCTCCGCCTCCGTCTCCCCATCGAGCTCCCCATCGAGCTCCCCATCGAGTTCGGAAGAGAGAGCGTTCTCGGCGGTGTCAGCGCTTGTTCAGCTTCGCGGCCATCGCCTGGCCGAGCTCCGTGGCGCGGCGTGTCGCCAGCTCGACGGCGTTCATCAGCGTGTGGCGCAGCCCGCCGGCTTCGAGCGCGTGCAGGCCCGCGATCGTCGTGCCGCCGGGGCTGGTCACCATGTCTTTCAGGCGGCCCGGGTGTTCGCCGGTTTCCAGCAGTAATTTGGCCGATCCGTACACGGTCTGTGCGGCCAATAGCAAGGCCGTCTCGCGGTTCAGCCCGACCTTCACGCCGCCATCAGCCAAAGCGTCGATCATCACCATCACGTACGCGGGACCGCTGCCGGACAGGCCGGTCACGGCGTCTAACGCGGATTCGTCGAGCACCACCGAACGGCCAATGGCGTCGAACAGCGTCTGCGCGAAGCGAACGTCCTCGGGGGTGGCGTGCGAGCCGGGCGCGATACCGGTGGCGCCGGCCAAGGCAATGGCAGCCGTGTTGGGCATCGCGCGCAGCACGCGTGTACCGCCTGGCAAGCGAGCTTCGATCGCGGCCAGCGGCACGCCCGCGGCGATCGAGATAACCAGCGTGTTCGAGTCGATCGCGCTCGACACTTGCTCGAGCACCTGGCCCATGACTTGCGGCTTCACCGCCAGCACCACGACGTTGGCCCAAGCCAGGAGCTCGGAGTTGTCACCGTGGGTGATGATGCCGTAGCTCGTCTCGAGTTGAGACAGCAGATCGCCGCGCAGATCGCTGGCGCGGATCTGCTCTGGCGCAAGCGTCCTCGAGTTGAGCAGGCCCCGGATCAGGGCCCCTGCCATGTTGCCCGCGCCGAGCAGACCAATTTTTCGGTTTTCCATCGCATCTCCCAGAGCGCGTCAACTGACGCCAAAGTCTCGCAGGGCCTGCCGCAGCTCGCCCGCATTTCGGCTCACCCGAACGCCTTCAGGCAACGCGCGATCGTCGGTGGGCGCGTACCAGACGGCGCCGGCACCGACCGCGCGCGCTCCGAGTACGTCCGCCTCCCAGGCGTCGCCCACGTGCACGATTTCCGCGAGCGGTACGCGCAGCGCTTCCGCCGCCAGTTCGAAGATGCGCGGGTTCGGTTTGTCGACGCCCACGCGGCCCGAGTCGATGATCACCGGGAACAGCGCGCCGTAGCCGAGCTCCTCGACCAACTCGGCGAGGTGCCCCTCCGAGTTGGAGATGATGCCGACCGGCACCTGCGCTCGGGCGAGCTCGGCGACGAGCTCGAACATGCCCGCGATCGGCTTTCGCCACAGGTTTTGCGTTGGCTGTGCGTCCCACAAAAGCTGCGCGATCTTTTCGGCGTACGCCGGATCGGCCACTTCGGCCCGGATCTTCCGCACGTTGCCGCCGCGGAGTATCGCCAGCATCATCGCCTGCCAAGCGCGTGCGTGTCCGAGTGATTTGGCTGCGCCGTAGGCGTGCCAGGCGGTCACTGTCGCCGCGTGCGAAGCCACTGGATCGAGCTCTGCGCCGAACGTATGCACACGCCGCATCAAGAAGTCATGATCGAGTTCGGCCAACGTTTGACCGAAATCGAAGGTCACGGCGCGCATCTTCGGTGGTTGCGTTTCAGTCAAAGAGTCCCCGTAATTTTTCCAGGAAGCTGTGCTGCTGTGGCTGCACGTCTTCGCCCAGCTCGCGACCCAATTCTTCTATCAACTCGCGCGCGCGATCACTCAAGCGCGACGGAACTTCGACCGTGACCTCGACCAATTGATCGCCGCGACCCGTGCGCATCCGATACGGAAAACCCTTGCCGCGTACGCGCAGCACGGCGCCCGATTGAGTGGACGGCGGCACGCGCAATTTGAGCTTGCCCGAAAGGCTCGGAACGTCGATTTCGCCGCCCAGCGCAGCTTGCGCGAAGCTGATCGGCACCTTGCACACTACGTCCTCGCCCACGCGGCGAAAGAACGGGTGGCTACCGACTTGGATCACCAGCTCCAAGTTGCCGGGTGGCTTGTCGACGCGCACGCGATTGCCGGCTTGGTTCACGGTACGCGTCGCGCCGTCCTCGATGCCCGCGGGGATTTCCACGGCCAGCGTGCGCTCGCCTTTGGCCAGGCCCTTGCCGTTACAGATCCGGCAGGGCGTGATCACCATTTGTCCGGTGCCGCGGCAACGCGAGCAGGGCCGTTCGACCGCGATCGGAAACAGCGCTTGCTGAAAGCGCACCTTGCCGCGTCCGCCGCAGGCTGAACAGGTCTCGACGCGCGTGCCCGGCTCCGCGCCGCGCCCGGCGCAGCCTCCGCAGGTGTCGAAGCGCTCGTAGCTCACTTCGCGCTCACAGCCGAGAGCCGCTTCTTCGAAGCTCAACTCCAGACTCTTGCGGATGTCACCGCGGTCGCCGGTGCGGATGCCGAACGCACCCAGCAGATCGCCGAACAGATCTTCGAAGCCGGCCATGTCACCGAAGTCGATCCCACCCGGTGCTCCCCCGCCGGGGCGAAACGCGGCTTCACCGTAGCGATCGAAGGCGGCGCGCTTGTCCTTGTCGCTCAAGATCTGATGCGCGAGGTTGGCTTCCTTGAAGCGCACGCCGGCGTCCGGATCCCCCGGATTTTTGTCCGGATGGTGGATCGCGGCCAGACGGCGGAATGCCGTTTTAATCTCGGCTTCGGAAGCCTCTCGGCCAACGCCGAGCACCTCGTAGGGGTCGCGCACCCGCCGGGTGTAGCATTTTCGCCTGGAGTTTTCCCCCGTTTGCTCCGCTCTTGGCCGTAGGCCCCCGGAATAGACTACCCTTCGACCTAAATGGGCTCAGGCGAACATGACGACCGGCGATCGGGCTTCCGAGCGCCAATCGAGCTGAAAGTCGAATACAAGCGGCTCAATACGTTCTTCGCGGACTACACCAAGAACATCTCCCGGGGCGGCACCTTCATCGCCACCGACAAGCCGCTGCCCGTCGGCACCGACTTCGTGTTCG
>DATEPG010000505.1:0-3116 GCA_035273265.1 Polyangiaceae bacterium | reverse complement strand
GAAGCGCCAACAGCGCCGGCTCTGGCCAGGGTGGGGCGCAGCCGAACACGGGCGGAACCAGCGGCTCCGGTGGTAGCGCGGGCAGAGCGAATCACGGGGGCAACGCGGGTTCATCCGGCGGCGGCGGCGCAGGCCTCGCGGGGAGCGGCGGCAAGGGCGGCAATGCAGGCAACGCAGGCAAGGGTGGCGCTGCAGGTAGCGGCGTTGGTGGTGCCAGTGGCGCTGCAGGCGACAGTGGGGGCAATAGCGGCAATGCTGGGGCCGCAGGCAAGGGCGGTTCTGCCGGTAACAGCGGGAGTGGCGGTTCTGCCGGTAATAGCGGGAGTGGCGCTTCTGCCGGCAACGGCGGGAGTGGCGGCTCTGCCGGTGATAGCGGTAGTGGCGGCTCTGCCGGCAACGGCGGTAGTGGTGGCACGCCTGGCAGTGCTGGCAGCAGCGGCAATGCCGGTGGCGCCGGCGAACCTTGCCTCGTCAGCGACCCTTGCAGCGAGCGCGAGCAAGCTGGGCAACGCTTTTTTCCTCGGCTGCGCTGAGGCGGTGAGCGTCAGCGTGAGTGCCACGTTTACAGTCTCGAGATGACTTTCGACCTCAGCATTCGTGACGCGCTGTTGCTGGATGGCAGTGGTCAGGGGCCGCGAGTTGCGGACGTGCACATCGAGGGTGACCGAATCGCGTTGATCGGCAGCGGGCCGAGCGGCAAGCGGGAGATTGCCGCGCGTGGGCGGGCGCTCGCGCCCGGCTTCGTGGATGTGCACGCTCACGACGACGCAGCGCTGCTGAGCACTCCCAGCCTGGAGTTCAAGTTGCTGCAAGGGGTGACCACGGTGGTCATTGGCAACTGCGGCTTCAGTCTCGCACCGCTTTCGCCGGGCGGCTCGGAGCCACCGGGCAATGCCAGCCTATTTCCGGGGTTCTCGGGGCGTTTTTCTGATTTGGACGCCTACGGAGAGGCATTCGTGGCCGCGCGTCCAGCAGTGAACGCGCTGTCTCTGGTCGGGCACAACGCGGTCCGCTCGCACGTGATGGGCAACGACGAGCGCGAGCCGAGCAATGACGAGCTCGCCCGCATGCGCGAGCACGTGCGCCGGGCGCTCGAGCAAGGAGCGGGGGGCTTTTCGACGGGCCTCATCTATCGCCCCGGGCGCGTGGCGACGACTTCGGAAATCATCGAGTTGGCGCGGCCCTTGTCGGAGTTCGGTGCGCTATACGCCACCCACATGAGGAGCGAAGGCGATCGCCTACTCGAGTCGGTCGAAGAGACGCTCAGTATCGCGGCGGCGCTGGGATGCCGCACGCAAATCTCGCATCACAAGGCAGGCGGCCGTCGCAACTGGGGCAAGGTCAAAGAGTCCCTCGCGCGCGTAGACTCGGCCAACGAGGCCGGCGCCGACGTGAGCCTCGATGTTTATCCTTACATTGCCGGCAGCGGTCCAATGATTGAGTACTTCGATCTGAACGAGATCGATCTGGCGTTGGCTGAAATCATTCAGGTTGCCTCATGCCCCGCGCGCCCAGCGTACGATGGCAGACGGCTGACCGAGATTGCGGCGAGCGAGGGCCTCGGTTTATCCGAAATAGTCAGAACAGTTCTGAGTTTGCCCGGTGCCGAGCGCACGGTCGCGATCACCTTCATGATGGATGAGGGAGATGTCGAAACCAACCTCGGTCATCCGCGGGTGATGGTGGGCTCTGACGGACTGCCGAGCCCCGAAGGTCGCCCACATCCACGCCTATATGGGACGTTCCCGCGCGTGCTCGCGGAGTACGCGCGGAGGCGTGGGCTGTTGACGCTCGAGTCCGCAATAGCAAAAATGTCGGGCCTGCCGTGCGAGCGCTTCGGCCTGCGCGACCGCGGCCGGATCGAGGTCGGGCGATTCGCGGACTTGTTGCTGTTCGACCCGCAAACCATTGCTGATCGCGCCACCTATGGTGATCCCAAGCAGTATCCGGCCGGGATCGAGCTGGTGCTCGTCAATGGCGCGGTTGCTGCCGAAGGTGGGAGAACGACCGACGTTCGAGCCGGTCGCTTCTTGCGTTTCAATAAGTGAGCCTGCGGGCGCAAATAGCTTCGAGTGATGCGACTAGTGCTAATATCGGGTAATCGAGCGCTGGGGTATGTCCGTTAGATCGTGCCAGCCCCCTAGTTCAATATGGCAGATCCACGAATTCCAGTAGCTGGGCGCTACACCTTTGCTGGTGCGCTAAAAAATAGCCAGGCGCTCGAGCGTTGGGTGGGTATCGAGCAAGACAACGGGCGTCGCGTGGTGCTCGCGGTCGCCGATGCCGGCCGCTTGGCGACGCTCGACTCCGCGCGAGGCGTGAAGCACCGCCACCTGACCTCCGTGCTCGAGATCGCTCGAGACGTGGAAGCGGGGAGCCTTCCGAGCGGACAACCGCTTCGTCCGGGCTTCGGCGTGGCGGTCGCCGAGTTCGTGCCAGGCACGACCTTACACAGCGAACTCGCACGTGCGGGAATGAACCCGTCCAAGGCCGTGGCTTGGGTCTTGCGCGTCGCTGACGCAGTGCAAGCGCTGCATTCGGCGGGTGCGGTGCATGGCGCTCTCTCTCCCCGCAGCGTAATCGCAGTGCCCGAAGGTCGGGCGATCGCTCCGGTGTTGTCGCAGTTGGTGGCTCCGGCAATTGGAGCCTATTGTCCACCGGAACGCTTGAAGGGCTCGGCTGAGACATCGCCCGATGACGTCTGGGCACTACACGCCACGCTGTACGCGGCGCTCACGCGGCAAGCGCCGTACAGCGCGCCCACGCGTGACGCACTGTTGAAACAGATGCTCTCGGGGCGCCCCAAGCCCTTGTCCGCATTCGGCATCGACGAACCGGCGTTGCAGGAGATCTTGGATCGCGGTCTCGCCTACGAAAAGCGGGTGCGCGTGACCGAGTTGGTCGAATTGATCGCCACCCTCGATGGCTGGGAGCGCGATCCGAGCGCCATGCCGGCGAAGCGCCAGGTGCCGCCACGGCCCGCGACGCGCAGCCTGAGCGAGATCGTCGGCGCGACGGGCGGCAAGGATCGCGATGACGGAATCGTGATCGACGGCGCGACTCTGCCCGACGACGAGGGCATCGAGCTCGAGCCGACGCCGCCTGTGCCGCTGCCG
>DATEPG010000504.1:0-4191 GCA_035273265.1 Polyangiaceae bacterium | reverse complement strand
TCGTCGTGCACGCGACGAGGCTCGTCATCTGGGATGGGCCAGGCGGGCTTGACCCAGCCGGCATCCGCCGTCGCGCTGGGGGCTGCGGCAGACGCCGAGGGCGAGGGTTTGCTGGTAGCCAGCACGGCTCGGGCGCTGGCGGCCGCGGGCGGCTTTTCGTGAGCCGACGCCGCCGCGTGTTCGGCGGCTTCGGGTGGAGTATAAGAAGACCAAACGAGGGCATCCTCACCGAACTCCGTGCCACTCGCGCTCGCTGAACAATGGCTGTTTCCAACTGCTAGGCAGGGCACTCGTCGATCTGCTCGACATTGGCGCGTTCACAGAGACCGATGGGGCGATGATCAGGCTGAGCGCTACCTGATCGGGCTCTTCGCAGGGTTCCAGACGCTCGTGGATCGGCCCGAGCTCCGCCGGCCGTTTCTTGAGATCCCTCCCGACCTTCGCGCGCTCGTCGGCAAGCATGCCGCCTTCTACCGGGTCACCCCGGACGGCGAGCTCTTGATCGTTCGCGTTCTTGCACGCGGCCATGCTGCCCGCGTTGCATCTCTCGGACGAGGTTGGGTCATCCTGATCGAACCAGAGCTTCACCTGCACGGCGACGTGCTAGTTCCGGATATCGCTGGCTGGCGTCGCGAGCGAATGCCGGCGCTGCCGAAGTCGAGCGCATTCGAATTGGCGCCGGACTGGGTCTGCGAGGTCCTCTCGCCATCAACGGCGTCGATCGACAGAACCGAGAAGCTACCGATCTATGCCCGAGAGCGCGTCGGGGATGTGTGGCTCGTCGACCCGCTTTTTCAGACTCTGGAAGCTCTTCGGCTCGATGGTGCAGGGTATCGCATCGTCGGCGCTTGGCGCGCAGAAGCAGTCGTGCAGTGCGAACCGTTCGAAGCTTTGTCGATTCGGCTCGCCGATTTATGGTCGACGTAAGAATCGCGACACTGGCTGCATACCGCGAGATCACAGCACAAAAGAGAACCGCGGAACCGAGCCATTCTCGATTCCCTGCCCGCCGCCTTGGGCGCGCTGCACGATGCGGGCGATGTTTTCATCAATCGAGTCGGTCGCCACGAAGATCTGCTTGGTCCGGGGCAGTCCAGCGCGTCAAGGCCCGTCATAGCGGTAGAGTTCGACCCAGTCGTACGCAGCCACTGCCTGGCCGGTGCCGGAGTCGACGGAGCCAGCCCAATCCGTGGTCGATGACGCCCAAATCGTCAGCAGCACATTTTGGGCTAGACCGAGCCGCGCAAGGTCGCCCGACCACGTTCGGCGCACTCGCTCGTCCACCAGGAACTGCACCGACGCAGGCGTCCACTCCATGGTGTAGACGTGAAAATCCTGGCTTGCGTCGAACCCCAAGTCGACCTTCAACGGATCTTGAGTTGGGGTGACCGACTGCGTCACTGGTTTGGTGACGGCAGGACCGGTGTAGGTCATGACATTGAATTGGACGCGTTGCGGCTCGGCGCCGAGGCACTCGATGTCGAGCTCATTCCAATTGTCCGCCGGCCACGGCGTATAGATGGTGACCAATGCCGAAACGACAGCGGAGCCGCGCGCGAGCTTGGCCCGCGTGCGCACGCGACCGTACTTCACGGCATCCGTGGAGCGCACCTCCGCACCGTAGAATGACTTCGGACCGGAAGAGTCCGAGGTGCCCGTCGGCGCGGGCAGCAAGCGCAACACGAGCTGCCCCGCTTCCACCGTCACGCTCCGCTCGGAAAACAACGCCAGATTCGTGTCCCACGAATGCGTCATGAGCTGCCACCGAGCGCGGTTCAGGTTGTCGAAGTCGTCGCGGTAAAGCAGCGTGAAGCCTCCAGCCGTCGCGGTGCCTCCCGTGCCTCCCGTGCCGGCCGCGCCTGCGCCGCCGGCGCTCCCGCCCTTGGCGTTCCCGCCAAAACCCTGTGCGCTGGTGCCGCCGTTCCCGCCGGTCGCCCCTGCGCCACCAGCATTTGCAGGCACTCCGCCTGCGCCCGAGCCGCCCAGCGAGGTAGCCGAGCCGCCCATTGCGAAACTGGAGCCGCCCAGCGCGGCAGACGACGAGCCGCCCATCGCGAAACTGGAGCCGCCCAGCGAGGTAGCCGAGCCTCCGAGCGCGAAACTCGAGCCACCAAGACCCCCGCCGCCGTGCGCAATTTCTCCCTCGCCCGGACGGGGCGCGCCGGAGCAGGCCAAGAAAAGCAGCGCCGGGGCGCAGAGCGAGACTCGCATGCCTGAGCGATGCCTGCTGGCGATGCCTGCAGCATCTCAGTTTTTGACTTTTCTGCGGACCAGACGCGGTCCCGCCCTTCGCGGGTAGGGCTTCGCCTTCGCGACCGGGCCGGGCGGTCGTTCTTGGAGTGCACGCGCAGGGCCTCTTCCATCAGTCACTCAATTTTGCGGTGTCGCGCGCCGCGCTGCGCTGGCCGGGTAGCAGCGCACCGCGCGCGGCGACGAGTGTTGAAAATTACGGTAGTTATCGCGACAAAATCGGCGCGTGGGCACAAACCGTCCGTCAATGGCTCAAAGAAGTCCCTGGCCGACGCCTATCGAAGCTTCTCGTTCGTTGATCGACCCCAAAGCTCGAGTGAAGACGGCGTTGGGTTGCGTCTTCCTGCTCCTGGCCGCCGGCTGTTCGAGCGACTCCAGCGATCCGGGAACTAGTGGAGGCAGTACGAGCGGAGGCGCGCCCCACGGGAGCGCCGGTACCATGAGCGGCGCTGGGCAGACGGGGGGTGGGGCGGCAGGCGCGGGAGCAAGCGGCATCGGCGGGGCGACGGGTACAGGTGGGTTCAGCGCGGGAGGCGGCGCACTCGGAGGAGTCGCAGGCTCGCCAAGCGGCGGAGGCGGTGACGCGGGCGGAGGGAACGGCGGTGGGGCGACCGCCGGGGGAGCGGCCGGCACGAGCGGACGGGGAGGAGCCGCTGGCTCGACAGGCGGGGCTGGCACAGGGGGGGGCGGCATGAATGCGGGAGGCGCGCCCGCTGGCGGAACGGCCGGCTACTGTCCCACGACTGCGGGTACGCCCTGCAACATCATGCCCGTCGGCGATTCGATCACCGAAGGCTGCTGCACGAACCCGGGGGGCGGCTACCGCATTGAGCTCTTCCGCCAAGCATTGACGAACCAGAAGAACATCACCTTCGTGGGGACTCTAACCAACGGTCCCGGAACGGTCGATGGCCAGACATTCCCACAACGCCACGAGGGCCACGGTGGTTGGAAGATTGCGCAAATTGCCGGCGTCATCGACAGTGCGATCAGCAGCTCCAAGCCACATATCGTGCTCCTCAAGATCGGCACCAACGACATCAACGGCAACGACAATATTGCCAATGCTCCGACCCGCTTGGCCAACTTGATCGACCAGATCTGCAAAGACGCGCCGAATGCGCTGCTAGTGGTCTCCGCCATCGTCCCTACGACCAACGATGGCACCAACAACAACGTGCGCGCATACAACACTGCCATCAAAGGAAAGGCCGAAGCCGCGGCTGCGGCTGGGAAGCACGTCGTCTTCGTCGACAACTACCAGGCCTTTACGGCGAACTCGAATTACAAGACCGCGCTGATGGCGGACGGCCTGCACCCGAACAGCGCGGGCTACGCCGTACTGGGCGGCTCCTTCTACGGCGTGATCAGCAGCTATCTGCCAGCGAAGTAGCGCACCCGCCGCGGACCGAGCGCTCCTGCCGAATCGGCGCTAGCGCCACGCGCAGGAGCCTCTGAGCCGCGCGGGTGTATTCGATCAGATCCCCGGGCACCTGGCGATCATGTCGATGGACACGAACCGCTCCAGTCACTCGACCGTTTGGACGCATTCCCGAATGCACGCGAACTCGGCAGCGTGCACGCGCCCGGCTCCGGCGAGCCGATTCTGGCTTCGGAGCTCCCGGGCGTGGCGCTCGACTGGCTCACGCGCCAAGTCGCAACCGTCAAAGCCTTCGGCGTCGCGGTCCGACCCCGAGCGCATTGCTGTGTCGGTTGGCGGCTGTGCCGCCGAGTCACTCATTGCGGACGTGCGCGCATAGCGCGTGCGCTGCGCGACAAAGTGGGCAGCAAGCGTCCGTAGCTGGGCCTCAAATTGGGCTTCGCGAAGGCTTTCGCTTCAGGTATGGCCGGTCCATGGTTCGATTCCCTTTCGCTTTGCTTGCGCTAACCTGCGTCGCCTGCTCTGGCCGCGATGCGCAGCCAACGAACACGACAGCTGGC
>DATEPG010000503.1:0-10684 GCA_035273265.1 Polyangiaceae bacterium | reverse complement strand
GCTCATCGAGCCAGCTTGGCCTCCACTCGGCGTGCCGCCCGAGCTCAGGTTGCCGCCAGTGTTGCTGCCGGCAACGCTCAGGCCGGCAGCGCCGACTTGCCCGCCACTGCTGACCACCGTGCCGCCAGAGCCCAGGCCGCTGGTCGCGCCCGTACCGGACGACGCTCCTCCGGCCGTCGTGCTCGAGCCCCCGCCGCCCATGTTGCTCGGGCCGTCACTGGAGCTCGTACAGCCGGTGGAAGCGAGCAGCGCTACCGTGATCGCAAGCGCGCGCCAGACGCGATGAACTCTTGATTGCATGTCTTCTCCAGTGGCGAGGCGGGCCGGGTGATGAGTGGAGGCGCACGCTGCCCACCTCGGGCGTGCGTGCCGTCGATTCGTCAGTCGCTTGGCCGCATTCGATTGCCAGACCTGGCCAGACTACGCTGGTCGTCGCAGGCTGATCGAGGGGCCAACTCGGTCCTCCCCCCACCCTTGCAAGTATCCGCTCTGGCCGTTATGCCCAACCGCTGCCTCGACCAACGCGGGCGTCTCAGCCAATTATGCGGACGAACCGGTCACGGCCTTTCCCCAGCAAGGTGCTCCGGGCACGTTCCAATCATTCATCGTGACTCCGGAGCTACTTCGAACTTGGGTCAGCGAGCGCCATCAGCAGCCGCTTCGGGCCGAATGGAGAACCCTATTTCCGGCAATTTCCGACAATCTGCTGGGTAAGCTTCAAAGCTTTTCCAATGCGCTACAACCTGGGACCTCGGACTTGGAATTGCAGTCTCGCGCAGTCGAGCTGGCCGACATCATCGTCGCCGAGTTGATCGCCGGCGCGACCGACAATCCCCCGGACGCGGGCCCAGCCGTTCGCCGGGCGATGCGCATGCGGGAGTGCCTCGAGGACGAGGGCTTGAACGTGGATCTCGATACCCTCGCCCGAGCGGCGGGTCTCGATCGGTTTCAGGCGCTGCGGGTTTTCAAGAAGTGCTTTGGACTGCCGCCACACGCGTATCAGCTGCGTCTTCGCGTCACGCGCGCGCGCCCACTATTGCTGCAGGGCGCGTCAGCGTTCGAAGTGGCGGCGCGTTGCGGATTCGCTGACCAAAGCCACATGATTCGCCACTTCAAGCGGATTGCAGGCGTGACACCGAGCCAGTATGTGGGTCAGCGTGCCGCTTCGCAGAGCCAAACGCGGGCCCACCGCGGTTGATCCGGCGGGCGGGCTCGTTCTCACTGCTGATTGCGCAGCCACCCTTCGTAATTCCCTTCGGTCACGACGTCGCTCGTTTTTACGGCCAGGCTCATGTCGTTGCCCGTGTACCATCGGGAAAGTTGCAGGCCACGCTTGAAACCATAGAACACGGAGATGTCCTTCGGTGACCAATGGACCATCTTCAACTTGGCACACTGATCTAGAATCGAGCCGTTCATCATCATCATACGAAAGGCGGCGTTGTACGTCTTGTACCCGGCCTTTCCTTGCTTGGCGTTGGTCAAGTACGTGTACTCGCGCGCCGCCACGAAATCCCGACGCTTGAGCAGTGGCGACAGCTGAACGCGTCGTGAATACAGGCCGCCCGCGTAGGACATTTGGAGCAGCACGACCTGGACATCCGCTGGGAACGTGTCGAAATCGCGACCGAAGTACGAAACCGCGGCAGCCTCGTGCGCTCGCAATGCATCTTGAACTGCGACAGACAAATCCGCCGGGGCGATGCGCAGCTTGGTGATGGGCTCGAACGCCCGATACGAGCGAAAAGCCGCCTGCGGAGCATTGCCACCGGCGACGGTCTTGCTCTTCACGAGTGTGAACTCTGCACGAACCTCGGCCTCGGTCGCTGGCCTTCCATCACTGTGCGAGAAGCGGACGCGCTTGCCATACTGACTGTAAGGGTCCAGGAGATTGCCGATACCGGTCGTGACGAGACCGATCGAATCCAGGTACATATACGGGACGCTGCCCTCGAACCAAGCCAAGTGACTGACGATTTGGTCTCGTGCTGATTGATGCATCGTGCGCCATTCCTCCCCGCGAACTCTGGCTAGAATAACACCACTCCGCTCGCTGTCGCT
Source organism: Polyangiaceae bacterium (assembly GCA_035273265.1). Lineage (GTDB taxonomy): Bacteria > Myxococcota_A > Polyangia > Polyangiales > Polyangiaceae > PMG-095. Next base: position 8,623 of record DATEPG010000503.1, on the reverse strand, counting down.
GCGTCATCTACATCGCACACGGAAATGGCAGTCTCTTCTTGCTAGACCCTAGCGTCCGAAGCCGGCTAGTCTCGAGTCAGGAGCCCGTGCGAAGTTCGGCAAATCGCCTCGTCTGGTCGTTGTCCTGCTGCTTTGGGCTCTTGGGCTCGTGCAACCGTGCCCAGCGCGCGCCCGAGTCATCGAACACTGCGGGCACGGCCGCAGCCTCAGGGGCGGCCGCCATCCCGCCCGCCTCCGTCGCAGCGCCCCCGGCGGCGCCGCCGACCGTGGATGTGGTGTGCCAGGAGCACAAGGATACGCTCATTCCCAAAGCCGACGGAGAGCGTGCTGCAGGCGAGCTGAAGCTCGCGGGCTGTGACGCCGAGGCCGCCTACTACGGGCTCGGCGCTCCGCTCGATCCGCGGCGCGCTCGCCTCTGTGCGCTCGGTGAGCGAGGGACAGATGGTTCGTTTGCGATCACGAACGCCGAAGTCTTGATGATGATCTACGCCAACGGGCTCGGCGTGCCCAAGGACTACGACCTGGCGATCCGCTTTGCGTGCCAAGCAGGCGGTGCCCCAGCCGAGCTTTCTTCGCGGATCGCGCGCCTGCTGGCCGCGCGTGACGGCAATCCACCGAGCACGCCGTTCGATCAGTGCGATGATGCCAGCAGCGGCTTGCTCGTCGGACGTTGCGCTGAGCTTCAAGAGCGCAGAGCCGCCAGCACGCGACAGTCCCGCCTGCTCAGCGCCACGACCGGCATGCCCAAAGCCGAGGTCGAAGCGCTGAAGCGCGCTGCACGGCTCTACTTTCAGTCGCGCTCGCAACGGGAGATCGATCGCTCCGGAACTCAAGCCGCAGGCTTCGTGATCGCCGAGCGGACTCGGCTCGAGGACGACTTCGTCCGAACGCTCGAGCAAGTGCGCGAGCCCTCGTTCGCTCCACCAATGGCCGATCCGCACGCGGTCGACGCGAGTCTTGCCGCGCTGCTCGCGCGCATCAAGAGCTGTGCGAGTTTGTCGGCAGCAACGCAACCACTGCCCGGCATGGTTCAGAACACGGGAATTGCCGAGACGCAGCGACACTGGCTAGAGTATCGGCAGGCGTTCGTTCAGCTCGCACTCAAACTCCACCCGAGCACTCCAACCGGCGCCTGGTCTGCTTGGGTCGCCGGACCGAGACTCGATCAACTCTCTGAGCTCGCCACCGGCTGCTGAGCCCCTTCGGCGAGTCGCGGCGGCTCGCGGCTCTAACGCGCATGGGGCACACGGCGCCATTGTTGCTGCCGACGGTCGAGGCAGAACCCGGGGTTAGCCCGACTTGCCGGCACTTGGACCCGAGCCAGGTCCGCTTGAACGGCCGCCGCTCGCACTTGGACCGCTGGGGCCGGTGGAGCCAGCGGAAGGAGCGTCACTCGGACTCGAGTCGGTTGCGCCACCCGCAGCGTCGCCCGAAGCCCCGCCGTGCGCGACAGGGCCGCCGCCTGCGATACTCGTGGCTGAAGGTCCGGAGCGACCCGCATTGCCAGCGCCCCCTGTCTCGTCGCCCCCGTCGAGACAAGAATCGTTTTTCGACGTGGATCTGCAGCGCGCCAGGGCAGTAGCACAAGCTGAAGTAGCGGACTCGCGGGTGCATACGTCCGTGCACGTGGCAACACAGACCAGCGCCAGATCTACGTCGATACCATCGCAAGTGTCCCAGCACCGATCGCACAGGCTGCGAGGCTTGCGGCATTGTTCGTACTCGACGTCGCACTGAGTGCGAGCGCAGGTTTTGGTCGGTGCGTTTGGCGCGTCATCCGGGCCGCCATTCCCCGGCCCGCTGCCGCAACCCGCCAACAGAAATACCCCCAGCCATCGCCAACGCTTGTTTCGGATTTTGAGTGCCATGCACACCGCTCGGCCGCGGCGCGGGACCAGTTGCGTCAAAAATCGACGGCGCGCTGGACGGTCGGCGAGTCCGCCATGCCTCCGACCTCCAACATCGAGATGGGCGTCATGGACTTGCTCCGTCACGCACTCGCCGCCCGCGACAGTTTTGGCTCAACTCTTTGTTAGCGCAGCCGCTGGCTCAGCTCGTGGCGTTTACCGCGGAAGTACTCGCTGGGGGAGCAGCCGAGCTTGCGTTGAAAGACGCGAAAGCATTGTGCGTAGCTGCCGAAGTCGGCGTTCAGCGCCGCGACGGTCAGATCTTGGCCCGCATCCACCAAACGCACGAACTCCAACAGCCGCAGGCGCGCCCGGTATTCGACCATCGGCAGCCCGAAGCCGCGACGGAACGCACGACTCAGCTCGCTCGGTGTGGTGTTGAGCCGTCTTGCCAGCTCGTCACCAGGTACACTGCGCTCCTCTTTCAATACGGCGATCGCCCGCCGCGCGACCACTGGCGGTCTGCCGCAGCAGGCCACCACCTGCGACCAGACGTCGACCACGCCGCGCTCGACTGCATCGGCAGCACTGACTTGGCCCAAGCCCTGCAATGCCCGTACGACCTGCACCAGCTGTTCTGCCGCTAGCTGAGCGGTGCCGCGGGCGCACGCGAATAGACTCGGCTCCTGGCCGGCCAGCTCCGGCCGCACTGCCACGACGTAGAGCTCCAGATCTTCACTCGCGACGAGCAGCTCGTGATCTTGCCCCGGCTGGAACACGACCGCCTGTCCCTGGCCGAGTACCAGCTCTTGCCCGCCCACGCCGACGCGCGCACTCCCGCGCACCACCAGGTTGATCTCCGGCTCGTCGTGAAAATGCCGCGGCCGGCGGAACATTGGCTGATGTCGCCAAATTTGCGCCCGGCGCCGCCCTTCCATCGGAAACGGCTGGAGCAGCGGTTCGGCGGGGGCGGGCACGCTTAGAAGCTAGCACCGTGCCAGAAAACGCAAGAAGTGAGATGCCGGCACGGTTCGAGATCTCCAAGCTCATGACCGATGCGAGCATTGCAAAGGACCTTGACCCTGCTGACCCTGGCCTGCACCAGCTGGGCATGCGATGTCGGCTCGTCGAGCCCTGACGTGGGCGGGGCGGGCGCTCCGGGGAGCGCAGGAGCGCCGATTGCCGGTGGCGCGTCGTTGGCCGCAGGCATGCCGGGAGCGGCCGGAGCCCCCGGGGCAGCCGGAGCCGCTGGAGCCTCCGTTGGGACAGCAGGCGCGGCGCCGGGTACGAGCGGGCAATTCTCTCTGCTCTATCGTGACGATTTCGAGCAGCTCGATTCGTCGCGTTGGCAGCTCATGACTCACTCTTGGGACACCAACTTGGCGCTGTTCTCCGCCGAGACCGCCACCATCGAAGACGGCCAGCTAGTGATCCGCTTGCTGCGAGCCCCTGAAAATACCGTCGATGACTCGAACCTACCGAAGCCCTATCTGGGTGCAGAGGTGCGCTCGATCGATACTCTCACGTACGGACGAGTCCGCGCACGGATGAAGTTCGCGCAAGGCTCGGCGGTCGTCTCGTCGCTCGTCACCATCTACACGCCCTGGCCGGCCGACGATTGGAACGAGCTCGACATCGAGTGTTTGGGTTCGGCACCGGCCAAGCTTCAGTTCAACACCATGGTTTACACGGGAGCGCCAACCACGCCGCCGGTCACCACGCCGGTGACCCCGACGCAGGAGCCCTTCAAGCCGACACTCGCCTTCGATCCGACCGCCGACTTTCACGTTTACGAAATGGAGTGGACGCCAGCGAGCGCGCGCTTCTCGGTCGACGGCGCGCTGCTCTACACTTGGACGAAGCACATTGCGCGCCTCAAATTGCCGCAAAACGTGCTGCTCACCATCTGGGCATCCTCGACCGCCAGTTGGGCCGGCCCAGTCGGGGAGGACACCGCTTCGGCACAAGCGCGCTACGATTGGGTCGAGCTCTATACGTACCAGCCCTAGCCCGCGAGCCGGCTTCGGCCATGATGCTCGTTCAGCCAAGGCCAGAGCGATTGGTTTTGCGTTGAGGGCTGCTTTGGCTGTCTGACTGGCCCCGCGCACGGAAGCTCGTCAAGCGCCTCGGTTCTGAGTAAGGTTGGCCCCGAGGGCGAGTGCTGGACGACGATGAAATCCTTGTCAGAACGGCATTTCGAACCTTTCAGGTTCGCGCTGACCGTCACCGTCAAGAGCCATTGACGGATACCCAGCGCGAGGACGCCCGCCGCCTCGCCGCAGAGCTGCGTTTCGGACTGAGCAGCGATCCGGATTTGCAGCTCGCCGCGCAACGCTTGCAGCATGCGCTGCTCGGCGCTGGCCCGCTACGCCCGCAAAGGTTCGGGTCCACGCTGGAGACGCAGCGCTCCTTCGATCAGCTGCGCGACTTCCTGGAAGAGCAGCTCGAGGCAGGCGGGCTGGTCGTGCGCCAAGAGCCCTCGATTGCCAACGTGCCGGAGCAAGAGCTCACCGTCAGGCGACCTCGGCTCGAAGGGCAGCCGCCTGGCGACCTCGTGCCGCGTCGCGAGCCGCCGCTGGAGACCTCGTTCGAGGTGCGCTTCGTCGACGAAATTGGCCAAGCAATCGGCGGTTTCGAGGTGTTGCTCGCCGTCGGTGATCGCCGCGAAAACGTGACCACCAATGCGGCCGGCGTGGCCTTGCTCGAGGGAACGACGGAAGGCAGCGGCACGGTCAAGGTTCTCGATTTTGCAGCGCTCGAGAAGGTCCTAGAGCCACGCTGGAGCAAACGACGCATCGGCAAAGCACCCGGCGGCTTGAACACCACCGCGCAGCCCTTCGACGGGCAAACTTTCGGCGCGCTGGCGATCAAGGCGGGTACTCCGAACACCGTCGTCATCAAGCCAAAGCTGGCCAAACTGTCGCTCCAGTTGTGGGACAAATCAGGGCGCACACCGCACGCCAAGCGCAAGTACACCATCACCGGACCGGAAGCCTTCGAGGGGGAGACCGACGAACAAGGGCAGCTGCTCCACGAAGCAGTAACGCCCGGGGATTACACGCTCGAAGTCAGCTTGGTGAGCTATCAGGGTGATCCGGACGAAATCGTAGAGACTGCAACGACGCAAGTCGTCGCGTTCGCGGAGGGTGCAGGTGCAACTGAAATACGCATGATCGGCGCACTGCCGCACTCGACGCTCGCGCGGCTGAATGCGTTCTTCAACACCAACAAAGCCTTTCTGCTGCCCAGTGCAATGCCCGCCGTACAGAAGCTGCGCGAGCTCTACGGGCAGAACACGCCGAGCAAGTTGCTCGTGGTCGGTCACGCCGACACCGCTGGAGGCGTCCCCTACAACGACAAGCTAGCGCTCGCTCGCGCTGAAGCCACGATCGCGTACTTGAAAGACGACGTCGATGCTTGGTTGAAATTCTACGAGACCGGCGTCGAAGCCAAGCAACGCTGGGGCAAAGTCGAAGATCACCTGATGATCACCGCCATGGCGGACTTCGTCACCAAGCCCAAGGGTGAAGCTCCCGTTCACTGGTACCAACGCACGCGTGAGCTCACCGTCGACAATCAGGCAGGCAAGCAAACTCGAACCAAGCTGATCGCTGAGTACATGGCGCTGGATGGCGCATCCCTCGCGGATCTGCACGGCAAAATCGAGGCTATTGCCCACGGCTGCGGTGAGCACTTTCCGCTCGACGACACGGCCGAGCAGCTCGATCGCGACCCCAGCGACGAGAAGCGAGATCGGCTCGACCGTCGCGTGGAGCTATTCTTCTTCGACCCCGAATTCGGTATCAACCCGCCCCCGCCCAGCGATGTTTCGGCCGCCAATAGCCAGGAATACCCAAAGTGGCGCGAGCGCCTGAGCGATGAAGTCGACCTCGTCGCAGGCGAGAACGACGTGCCCGAGGTCATCTTTGCCGAAATCGCCGACACCCATTTTCGGACGGACAGCGCCGTCGTGCTGCCGGAGGGCGAACTCCCAGACAAAACGGAGCACCAAAGCCTGACCAGCGTGGGCGTGATCGCGCATGCGTTGCGCTTCATTGAAGACAACCCCGACAAGACCGTACTCGTTGCTGGCCACACCGACAGCACGGCCGATATCGCTTACAACCAGAAGCTCAGCGAAGAGCGCGCCGCCGTAACGCTGGCAATGCTCACGGGCGATCGCGATTCCTTCGCCCGCTTGTGCGATGCGCGCCACACGGTCGCCGACATCAAGCAAATCCTCAGTTGGCTTGCCCAAGGCGGCACGGGTCTTCCCTTCGACTGCGACCCGGGAAAGATCGATGACAACGGCGGCACATTGTCCGGCCCAGTCACCGCCTTCCAAAGGGCCTTCAATGCCAACAAGTCGACGCTCGGCTCGTCGGCAGCCGATCTGAAGCCGGATGGCTCGCTGGGCAAGCTGAGCTGGGGCGCCATCTTCGATTGCTACGAGTTCGCGCTCGGCCAAGAATTGGGTGAACCCAAGGCCGACGTAACCAACTTGCGCAGCGGCATCACCTTCGCGGATCCCGACCACCGCTCGCTCGGCTTCAGCGAATACTTTCCGATCGAGGAGCTGGGCGTGGACAACTTTCGCAGCCAGAGCAATCGGCGCACGGAAATCGTGTTCTTCGATCGCGGAGAAGAACCGGATCTGGCGCACGCAGCAGACGATCCGGAGACGAGCGAATTGTACCTGCCCGGGCACTACCAACGCGGGCCCTTGCCGGAGTTGACGAACGCCAAACGCCAAATACTGAATTTCACGCTCGTGGATCACTTGGGTCTGGCCTACGCGGATACCGCGGTGGTGCTGTTTTTGACCGATGGCACGACCCGCACCGTCGTCACCGACGCAGACGGGCTACTGAACGAAAAGGTGCCGGTCGGCGTGACCGCCATCGAACTCCCCGATGGCCGCATGGTTACTTTCGGCGGCAGCTATGCGGACTACAAGCACGATCCGATCAGTGAATTGAACCAGATGACTCAAGAGCCAGAGGGTGCGCTCTCGGGAAGTGAGCTGTTCGACATGGACGTAGACGCATACAACTCGAGCATGTCCGCGCTCGGCTTCGACGACAGCCCGCTGCCCTGAGCCGGCTCTTCCTCACGGGATTGGAACGACCATGGCTGCCTCGAAAAAAGCACCCGCGAAGGCCCCCACGACCGTCAAGGTGGAGTACTTCTTCTGCGACAACGTCAACTGCAACAACCACGCGAGCTTCGTGGTGGGAACGCGGCCAGCCACCTCCGGCCTTCAATCGGGCGGGACCTGCCCGCAATGCCACGTCGGAAAGATCAGCCAGCTCGATCTGACTCAAGCAGCGAACGCGCCGCTCGTTCCCAATAGCATCGGCGTGGTGCTCCCAGCGTTGCCGTACGGTGGACTGCCGCTACGCCTGGGCGACGAGGATGCGCAAAGCTTGTGGGGAGGGCAAACCGTGAATGATCCCCACCATCAAGGCGCACGCTACGTCGGTGAGTTGCAACGCGACCTACTACGGCTCGCCTTCTACGGCCCCGCCCGCGGTGGCGAGACCTTTGGCCGATTTTCCAACCATTTGATGGGCAGTGTGCTGGATTTCAAACACCACCTGACCACCTTCTACGGCATCCCGACGTCAGATAACCTCAAGACGGTTCAAGACGGCGCGGACGCTGCCGACAAAGCCGAACGAGCACAGGCCGCCGCACAGACGCCTCCGTCGCCTCCAGCTGGCACCGGAACTGCGCCGACCGGCGCCGCAAGTGCGCCCAGCTCGGCGCCAGCGAACATCCCGACGAGCACCTTCCCCATCTTCTTTCCGAGCGGCGGCCTCGCCAATCCGGCTGAGGTCTACAACCCAGTGCGGAGTTGGGTGACCTCACTTGGCTTCCCTCCCGGTGGCGTCGGCACTCTGCAGAGGACTTTCGAGACTTGGGCGAAGCTCTGGGAAACCACGAATGAGCCCGCGCTCAAGGGCAAAGCGCCCAAGCCGAAGGATCTGGTGACTCGCGACGAACGAGCCGATCTGATCACGGGCTTGCTCGACTCGATCAAAGAACAAGCGAACGACGCAGAGGCCGCGGCTGCGTTCTTGAACGGCGCTCCGACGGCTGGCAAACCGGATCAAGCATTCGTTCAACTGCGCAATGCAGCGCTCAGGGATACCAACGGTTGGACTCAACAGGCCGCTCCCGCCATCCCGGCGGTGCCCGCCACTCCGCAAACCCCCGCCGTACCCGCGGTGACCGCAAAATCGGACGGGACGATCCCGAAGCTCTTGCTGCGCATGACCGCCTTGGAGGCTCGCTGGGCAGCGCTCGCCCAACCCCTCTCGCCTCCCCCTGAATGGCAAACGGTCAAAGAAACGCTATCTGCTTTGAATGACGCTTTGGTCGCTTACCACGACGAAATTCAGAAATCGGATGCGACGACACTCATGTCTGCATACCTGAAGTTGCTCCAAGATTTCGGGCAAGTCGATCCAGGAACCGCTCGCTACATCCGTCGCATGGCGATGGACGGCGTACTCAACGGTCAACCCGTCTTTCGTACCCCCATGGGCCTGCCCAACGGAGCGACAGGCCCGACAGAGTTGGTCGAGTTTTCGAGCAAGGATCAGGCCGCTCTTCAAAATGAGATGGATTTCGTCATGGCGAGCCTGCCGCAAAAGACGGCCCCTCGCGAGCTAATCGACTTCATCTTCACTCACGAAAGTGGTGGCTTCCACTCCGCCAAGTACGGCGATCGAACTTTCGTCAAGCTGGGCATCGATTGGAACAACACGGGC
>DATEPG010000502.1:0-5200 GCA_035273265.1 Polyangiaceae bacterium | reverse complement strand
AAGGCGACGGCCACGCCCGGATCGTCGAACTGAACCGCAGCAACGTGGATCAGATCGCCCCAGAACAGCAGCTTTTCGCCGTTGCTCTGCAGGACGTACATCACATGTCCGGGGGTGTGGCCGTACGCGGGCACGGCACTGAAACCGCTGGCGAATTCACTGGCTCCAGAGAACGCTTCGACTCGCCCCGCGTCGAGATAAGGCAAAAGCGACGCGCTTGCGCTGGAAAAAAATGACGCTTCCATGCCGGTCGCTCGAGCCGCTCGGTCTTTGTCCAACCAGTAGTCCAATTCCTTCTGTTCGACGTGGAGGGTCGCGTTGGGGAATAACCGCTTGCCATCGGCCGCTAGTCCACCGCTGTGATCCGGATGCACGTGGCTGAGGAAGACATCGCTGATATCCTCGGCCCGCATGCCCGCTCGACCCAGCGAATCACGCAGCTTGCCGGCGGTTGGGCCAAAGTTCGATCCGACCCCCGTGTCGATCAGCAGGGTCCGTCCGTCGATCCTGAGCAGGAAGGCATTGAAGGATGCGTCGATGGGTGACTTTTGGAACGCCTGCGCGAGCAGCCGATCGACCTCTCCGGGCTTGGCGTTGAGGACTAGACCCTCTAGGTCGAGACCCGCGGTGCCGTCGGACAGCACCGTTACATCGATAGCCCCGACCCGGGTGCGGTAGAACCCGGCCTGCGCCGTGTCGGGGCTGGCCTGAGCAGAGGCGCCCGCGTCGGATTGAGCGGCCGACGATGTGGCGAGTGCCGGAGCGGACGCGCACGCAGGCAACATCGACAGCGTCGCTGCGAGCAACAGTGACGGCGCGAAAAAGGCGAAACATTGGCTGAAAGTGCGCATGGATCGGAGTCGCTTTCTGGGGTTGGGGATGAGAGCCCGGCGGCGACTCGTTGCGCCGCCCAGCCATTGCACTATTCATCTACCAAGCTAGACTGCCTATGATTCTATCTCCTAAATTCTGAACCTTACGTCTAACCACCCCGAAACACACTGATGGATGCACTCAGTCAGCTGTTGGGCACCCTCCATTTCGAGGACGCGCGCTACACGCGCTTCGAGACCAGCGCACCCTGGGGACATCGCGTCACCCATAACGGACAGATCAAATTCGTTTTCGTCGTCAGTGGATCTTGCTGGCTGCGCACGCGGGCGCTGTCCGAGCCGATACTGCTCCTTCCCCACGACCTCTTCGTCGTGCTCGATAGCGAGCCCTACGCGGTGTCGGATTCGGCGGACTCCAACTGTGTGAATTGTATCGAATTGGAGAATCGCCGGGACGGATACTTGATTCGCTACGGAGGCAACGGAGTTCGTTCCGATCTCGTGAGTGTGGCGTTCACGGTCGACGCGGCCGAGGCGGAATCACTGTTGCTCGCCCTCCCGCGCTTGATTCATCTCCGCATGGATCAGAACCGAAGTCATGCCCTGCAATCGCTCATGGATCTGCTGCGCGTAGAGATCTGCTGCTCGGAGATCGGTACCCTCGCGATCGTGCGCAGACTCGCGGAAGCATTGTTTGTCTCTGCCGTACGCGCGCACCTGCAAGACGCCGACGCTCCCCGACGAGGCATCCTTGCCGCCATCGCGGACAGCCAGCTGGCCCGTGCCGTGAGCGAGATGCATCACGATATCGCACAGCCGTGGACGGTCGAGGAGCTTGCCCGAAGCGCACGCATGTCACGAGCCTCCTTCGCAGCGAAATTTCGCAGCACGGTTGGTCAAGCACCGCTCGAGTACTTGACGCGCCTCAGAATGGATCGCGCTCGATCGTTGATCCGCGAGGGTGTGGCCATCGCCGACGTCGCGGATCGGGTCGGCTACGACTCGGCGATCTCGTTTACGCGAGCTTTCCGGCGGGTGACAGGCAAGACCCCGGGCACGTACAAGCGCTCAGGTCGGGCTTACGACACCTGAACGTTACCGCGCGCCGGCGCTGCGTTCGAAAACGCCGACGGCTGCGTTCGAAAGAGACGCAAACAGCGTTCGCACAACACGAGCGTATTTCGCCTCGCTCGCGAGCGAGTTGTGAGAATCTTCCTCGGCCTGTCGCCGCACTCACCCGTTTTGAGTCGAGCTTACACAGGCCACTACGGATGCTACGCGCCCTGTCTTTTCAAAACGCTCCCCCGGAGCCCGGCCCGAGGGCAGAGGACGAGCTATTGCCCCTCGCCCAGGCTGCGATCGAGGGGGACGGCGTGGCGCTGCGCACGCTGCTGACGACTCTCGGGCCGACCCTCTTGCGCGTCGTGCGGCGTGTGATCGGTGGCTCCCACCCGGACGTAGAGGATGTCGCTCAAGAGTGCGCGGTCGAATTCGTCAGCGCACTACGACGCTTCCGCGGCGAATCCTCGATTCGGCACTTCGCGGCGCGGGTCGCTTTGCGGTCTGCCATGAACGCGCGGCGCAGACAACGCGCGGCCAAACGCAACCACGGCACTCCCGACCTGATGGACACCGACGAAACAGCCAGCAACGACGCTTCCCCGGACTCGCTGGCAGCGTCACGTGCCAGTGTGCAATTGGCCCGAGCATTGTGTGATTCACTGCCGCCAGCGCAGGCCGAGGCGCTCGCGCTCCATTGCGTGCTCGGCTACACCATGAACGAAGTCGCTTCTATCTGCGATGCTCCGCTCGAGACCGTGCGCAGCCGCTTGCGTACTGCCAAGGCAGCGTTGGTGGCGAGTGCGCTGGCCGATCCCAGGCTCCGCGACCTGGTGGAGGGAATGGCATGAGCCAAATTGAACCCACCGATCTGCTTTGCCGGAGCCGGCGCGAGGATCTGAGCGCTGATGAGCAGCGCCGTCTGAACGAGAGCCTCCAGCATTCGTTCGAGGTCAAGCTGATGAGCCAGGTGCTCGGTGAGCTCGAGCAAGACAGTCGCGTGCGTCCGGGAGATGACGCCTTGCTCGCACGCATCACCGCTCGAGCGCTGGGTGCGCCCGAAAAAGCCTCCCCCAAAAAGGCGCCCGCCAAACGTCGCGCTCTGAGCATGCTGCTCGTGGCCGCGGCGGTGTTGCTGATGGCGAGCTTGGCCAGCGCCTTGCTCGGCCGCGCCCGCCAACGGCAAGCAGTCGAGGATTCGCAGACTATTTTCGGGGGTTGGCCTTGGAAAGCGGCGAAACCCGGACGTCCGCCCAGCGTATTGCCGAGTGTGAAGCCAATTCCGAGTCAAAGCGTGCAGGACGAGCCGGATATTGCCGCTGACCAAGTCCCCAGCAGTCAGCCTCCGCCAGCGCCGAGCAGCTCCGTCCAACGCCGTACGGGTCAGCCGGCGGCTAGCTTGGGCACTGCGAGCGAATTGTTCGCGCGCGCGAACTTGCTGCGCCGCCAAGGCCGCGGCATCGAGGCGGCCGGGCTCTATCAGCTCCTGCTCGAGCGTCATCCGAACTCACGCGAGGTAGCCCCCACTCGCTTGGCCTTGGCCAAGTACTTTCAGACGAAGCAGCCCGATCAAGCACTCGCACAGTATCGCGCGGTGGCAAGCGGCGGCGGTCCGCTTCGTGCAGAAGCGCTCTGGGGGATCTCGGAAAGCGCGACCAGCTTGGGTCAGCGCTCGCTCGCGACGCAAGCGCTCGGGGATCTGATTCGCGAATTTCCCGATTCTCCCTATGCCGAGGTCGCACGGGCGCGAACGACCCATGGCTTGCCGTGAAAGCTGGCGAGTCATCGCGTTTTGTTTGTGCGGGCTGTGGGCAGCAGAAGAAAACGCGCAAGCCAGCCCAGGGTTGAACGAAAGCTCGAACGAGCCGAGCCAGCTGGCTCGGGTCGAAATCGCCTTGCTCGGCGACTGCGAGCGAGACCCGGTGCTGTTCGAGCGAATTCGCAGCCTGTTTCCCGCGCAAACTGGGATCGTTCAACGCAAGGTGGATCGCATCGACCAGCGCGCGGTGCTGCTGCCGCAACGCGCAGATACCGTGTACATTTGGATTCGCGTGACCGAACGAACGAATGCGCGCGTGTACCTCGCCATCAGTGAGGAAGCCGGCCGGGCGCGCTACTTGTTCCGCGAACTCAGACTGGATGCGGGGCTGGACGAAGTGGGCGGTGAGACGCTCGCCGAGGTGGCACACTCGTCCGCCCAAGCGCTCTGGCTTCGCGAGCTACAGACTCCGCGACAAACCCTGGTGGCCGCCTTGGAACGAGAAGCGGCTCCGCCCGGCGCATCGGTTCCGATCGCTGCCGTGCCGATCGAACCGGTGTCGGTTCGTGAATCAGCGGAACTGGCGAGTCCCGCAGCGCGACGCTCCGACCCCAGGGCAAGCTCGGTCCGACTCGGTCTCGGCGCGAGCGATTCGGTGCATGCCTCGGGCGCGGAAGGCTGGCTACACGAGCCTGGCGCGTTCCTCGCGTTCGAATTTCGCACGCACCTTTCGTTGCGGGCCGCCGTTCGCTATCTCGTCCCAGCCGAATTCGCCCTGCCACCAGCCCAGGTGCGTTTGAGCGGCGTCTCTGGCGAGGTCCGCGGCGGTTGGCTCTCGAACCACGCCGCGCAGATGCGGGTCCGGCTCGAGGCCGGGCTCGGCGTCCTGTGGGGGCACGCGCAAGCATCGATCGTCGTCGACCAGCCGAAAGCCCATGCGCTGCCCGCGCAAGACTTCGAGCGTGTCTACGCGCTCGCTGCTGCCATCTTCGAATGGCCACTCGGGCCGGCCTGGATCGCCGCCGGAGCCGACTTGCGAGTCCCTCTGCAAACGACCTCCTACGAGGTGAGCGGTCAGAGTGAGACCCGCGTCAGCTCCGCGCTCTCCCCGGGTGGCAGTCTCGAACTCGGCATCGGCTTCGATCCCATCGTGAGGTGAATGGTTCATGCGAAACACTTGGCGATTGATTGGCGCTCTAGCTCTCGCTGCCTGCTCGGTCGACCCTGTCGTGGTGGCAGCACTCGATGACGCGGGGGGCGCGAACACGGGCGGCCTCAGCGGTGGCTCCGGGAGCTCGGGCTCGAGCGAGAGTGCGGCCGGCAACGGCACTTCCGGCGGGGCCTATCCTCAAGGTGGTGATTGGTTCATCATCCTCTCGGGAGGCACCACGACCAACGTGCGAACCGACGCGGACGCTGGCGCGACGACCACGGTTCTCTGCTCCTGCAAGGAGGGGCAGGCGACGCTGTGCGGCAGCGACGGCATCACCTACACGATCTCGTGTGAAGACGGAGGCACGTGTCTGCCGCCGAGCGTCGCCTGCTGGCA
>DATEPG010000501.1:0-20624 GCA_035273265.1 Polyangiaceae bacterium | reverse complement strand
CGAGGGCGTCAAGATGGTGATGCCGGGCGACAACGTAACGGTGGAGGTCGAGCTGATCACGACCGTCGCCCTCGAAGAGCAAATGCGCTTCGCCATTCGCGAGGGCGGCAAGACCGTCGGCGCCGGCGTCGTGACCAAGATTATCGAGTGAGTAGTCTCGAACTGCCTGCATTCCTTCGAGTGCAGGCGGCTCGAGCAAGAAAGACGCACATGCCTGACACAACGAAGATTCGCATCCGCCTGAAGGCGTTCGATCATCAGCTCCTCGACAAGTCCACCACGGACATCGTCGAGACCGCGCGCCGCACGGGTGCTCGGGTCGCTGGACCGATCCCGCTGCCCACCTCGATCCGCAAGTACACCGTCCTCCGTGGCCCGCACGTCGACAAGAAGTCGCGCGAGCAGTTCGAGGTCCGGACGCACAAGCGCCTGATCGACATCTTGGAGCCGACCCCCCAAACGCTCGACGCGTTGATGAAGCTCGACTTGTCGGCTGGCGTCGACGTCGAGATCAAGAGCTGAGGGCAACACGACAATGGCAAAGATCGACGTTTTCAATCTCAAGCGCGAGAAAGTCGGCGACCTAGACCTCGCTGACGAAGTCTTCGCGACCGAGATCAAAGAGCATTTGTTCCAAGAGGTCGTGGTGGCTCAGCTGGCTTCCCGCCGCGCTGGCACCAAGGCTGCCAAGGAGCGCTCGGCGGTCTCCGGCTCCTCCAAGAAAATCTACAAGCAGAAGGGCACGGGCCAAGCGCGCCACGGCTCGATCCGCGCGCCGATTTTCGTCGGCGGTGGTCGCGCTCACCCGCCGAAGCCTCAGGATCACAGCTACCGCCCGCCGCGCCAGGTGCGCATCGGCGCTTTGCGCAGCGCGCTGAGCCTGATCCTCAAAGAGGGCCGCCTCACCGTGGTCGACAGCATCGAGCTCGGTGAAGTGAAGACCCAGGCGCTCGCCTCCGTGCTCGGCATCCTCAAAGCCGACGCGAAGAAGACGCTGGTGGTGGACGACAAGGGCAACGAGAAGCTTCGCCTGTCGATCCGCAACATGGAAAAGAATCAGTTCCTGCCCCCGGAAGGCGTGAACGTGTACGACCTGCTTCGTCACGATCATCTCGTGCTTTCCAAGGGCGCCGTGAAGGCCCTCGAAGCCCGCTGCCTGGAGAGCAAATGAAACCCGCTGACATCATCAAGCGGCCGATTGCGCTGACCGAAAAGGCCGCGCGCCTGAAGGAAGCCAATCAGGTCGTGTTCGAAGTCGCCATCGCGGCGAACAAGATCGAAATCAAGACCGCCGTCGAGGCGTTGTTCTCGGTCAAAGTGACCGATGTGAACACGCTGATTCAACGCGGAAAAGTGAAGCGCGTTGGCCGTGCCCTCGGCAAGCGCCCGAACTGGAAGAAGGCCGTCGTTACGCTCCGTGAAGGCGACGACATTCAATTCTTCGACGAGTCGAAGGAGTAACGAACATGGGTATCCGAGCTTTTAAGCCGACCTCCGCAGGCCGGCGCTTCTACACCGTCAGTGATTTCGCGGAGATCACGACCGATGTTCCGGTCAAGAAGTTGACCGAGGGCAAGCACCGCACCGGCGGCCGCAATCATTACGGGCGCATCACCTCGCGCTTTCGCGGCGGTGGCCACAAGCAGCGCTATCGCATCGTCGATTTCAAGCGCGCCAAGATCGGCATTCCGGCTCGTGTCGCGGAGATCGAATACGATCCCAACCGCACCGCGCGTATCGCGCTCTTGCACTACGCTGACGGCGAGAAGACCTACATCCTCGCGCCCGATGGCTTGAAGCAGGGCGACACCGTGGTGTCGAGCCGCCTCGCGGACATTCGCCCCGGCAACTGCTTGCCGCTCGGCGACATCCCGGCCGGCACGATGATCCACAACATCGAGATGCGCAAAGGCAAAGGCGGCCAAATGGTTCGCTCGGCCGGCACCGCGGCTCAGCTGATGGCAAAAGACAGCACCTACGCGCAGGTCAAACTGCCGAGCGGCGAGGTTCGCAAGATCCACGTGCTGTGCCGCGCCACCGTCGGCCAGGTCTCGAATCTCGAACATCAGAACATCAGCTTGGGCAAGGCGGGTCGCGCCCGTTGGCTCGGGCGCCGTCCGCACAACCGTGGCGTGACGATGAATCCGGTTGACCATCCCATGGGTGGTGGTGAAGGCCGCACGAGCGGCGGTCGCCATCCCTGTTCACCCTGGGGTCAGCTGTCGAAGGGTCTGAAGACGCGCAACAACAAGCGCACCGACGCGATGATCGTGAAGCATCGTAAGGCGAAGGGCTGAGCTATGGCACGTAGTATCAAAAAAGGTCCGTTCATCGACGGTCACCTGCAGAAGAAGATCGAAGACGCCCAGGCTCAAAGCTCGAAGAAGGTGATCAAGACCTGGTCACGCCGCTCGACGATCTTTCCGGAAGCGGTCGGCCTGACTTTCGCCGTCCACAACGGCCGCAAGTTCGTGCCGGTGTTCGTCAGCGAGAACATGGTCGGTCACAAGCTCGGCGAGTTCGCGCCGACTCGTACCTTCCACGGTCACGCGGGCGACAAGAAGGGCAAGCCGGGCCCCGGCGCCAAGCCCTCGCAAGCGCCCGCCGCCGGTCGCAAGTAACCGCTCAACGCGAGCGTAAAGAAAAGGATGCGCTGCGCCCGAAAGGTCGCGTCGCATCCTTTTTTGTTTTGTTGGATTGATGGTCACGGAGCGCGTCGCGCTCGGCTTAGCCTTCGGCGTCGCGGACGTGCATCCCATCACGCCTGCCGTTCAGTCGCCGCAGCCTGGGCTGGTGCTCGATGCCGGCGCCCTCCAGGCCCTCGAAAGCCGTCCCATTCGGCTGCTGGTCGACCTGCAGCGAGACTCACGCGCTTGGGCTGCCGATCCGCATCCCGGCAGGGGCCTGGCTCAGTCGTGGCGCGGCGGACTTCGGAGCGCGGCACTTGCTGGTTGCTGAAGCAGCGTTGCGCGGTAGTCCAGGTGGACGAGCGCTCGGCGCGGGAGATTGGCGAATTCATCGCCAGCGTGCGGCTGCCGAGCCGCGTGAGGCCCGACATTGCGGACGCTCAAGTCGCGCTCGTCACGCGTGCGACGAACAGCCTCGTGTGGACGAGCGCCCCCAAGGACATGGCCTCCTACGGGGTACCCGCCGACTTGGTCCGTCGCCTTTGAGTCCGGTACACGTCCACCGGCAAACTCGTGCCAAGTTCAGTAGACGAGTCGAGCGCGTGGTGCACCGAGTCGCTCGCAGGTTTCTGTGCACGGGCACGTCCGTCACGATCGGCTCGTGGAAACCATACAGCGCGCCGCTCGAGCGCCGGGTCCGCGGCGATCAGGGGATCGCTTAGCCGCCAAGGGCAGCCTCGTTGCCCACGGCGTTTGGCCGCGAGCGTGCCGCTAGGCGAAATTGCTGGCGATACTTATTGGGCGATGAGCCCATGTAACGACCGAAAAGGCGCACGAAGGTGCTGACGTTCGCGTAGCCAACCGCCTCGGTGATGTCCGCGACGCTGAGGGCCGTGGAGGCGAGCAGACCCTTGGCCATTTCGATGCGCGCGCGCTGCAAGAAGGACAACGGCGACTCGCCGGTGTCGGCTAGAAAGCGCCGCAGCAATGTGCGCGGGCTGACCGCGAACGCCTGCGCCAGGCGATCCAGGCGGTAGGGCTCTTTGAGCCGCTTCTCCAGCCATTGCTGGACGGCTTTCGAAAAAGCGCCGCTCGCCTGCGCGAGCAACGCCGTGTCCGTGAAGGGCAGCTGACTGTCACGCCGCACATCGAGCATCGCGAATTTGCTGAACGCACAGGCGAGGTCTTCGCCCCCCGCGTGGCGGATTAGGTGCGCAGCCAGATCAAACGCGACACTGAAGCCACCGGTCGTGATCACGCCACCATCCTCGATCAGAATGGCGCGAGCCTCAATCTGCGCGGTCGGGTGTCGCCGCGCCAGCTCGGGTGCGAACATCCAGGCGGTCGTGGCTCGGCGGCCTTCGAGGAGGCCCGCCGCCCCCAGAAGAAATGCCCCCACACACACGCCAGCGATGGGCGTGCCACGCCGAAACGTCTCCGAGATGAACCGCACGTGCGCGGCCAGCGCGGTCAGGTTCTCGTCGATCCCCTGCTCGTTCAAAGCGAAGCCCGGCACGATCAGCAGGTCGGGATGAGAAGAAGCTCGTTCCACACTCAGACGAATCCCGCCAGCGGCGGGCACGGACCTGCCAGTCACCCCGACCACGCGCACAGCGAATGCGGCCTCTCGACCGAGCACCTCGGACGACACGCGATTTGCGAGCAACAGCGAGTCGTGCAGGCCGAGCACTTGAGCGCCGGAGCACCCTGGATAGGCCAAGATGGCGATGCTTTTCATCGAATGCTGGTTCCTCCCGGCAGATTTGGCCAGAGCGGCATATTAAAAGTCGCTACCGCCACTTTTGCATATGCCCAGCATGCGGCAAGAGGGGAGGGGAGCTCATGAGCAGGCCGCGTGTGAATTCCTCCGTCGTTTCACTGGATGGGTACGGTGCTGCCTCGACTCAGGATGAACAGCACCCGCTAGCGAGGAGCGGCACTAGGCTCCAGCAAAGGTCTCGTCTCGCTCGCAGTGATCGGGATTCGGCCAGCGGCCGAGTGCTCGCCAAGCGTTGGACACTTTCGAAGACGCTCGGTGTCGGCGGCACCGGCACGGTGTACGAGGCAGTGCATCGCAACGGGCGTCGCGTCGCCGTGAAGTTGCTTCACCCCGAGCTCGCACACCATCCGAGGATACGAAAGAGGTTCTCGTCCGAAGGCTACGCGGCCAATCGCGTGAAGCATCCTGGCGCTGTCGCAATACTCGACGATGGTGAAGAGGCCGACGGCACGGCTTTCCTAGTGATGGAGTTGCTCGAAGGAAAATCGCTGGCAAAGGTGCTGAGCGAACGCGGCGCCCTGCCTGTGGCGGAGGTCGTGACAGTGGCCCTTTCTACGCTCGAGGTGTTGGCAGCCGCTCACGACAACGGCGTGGTCCACCGCGACGTCAAGCCCGCCAATATTTTCGCCACTGCGGACGGCAGGATCAAGCTGCTCGATTTCGGCGTTGCCCAAGTTGCAGGCTTGGCGTCGAGTGTGGTCACCCAGACCGGTGGGGCCGTGGGCACGCCTGCCTTCATGGCTCCAGAACAGGCCGCGGGCCGGGTTCACGAGATTGATGCGCTCACCGATGTTTGGGCAGTCGGTGCCACGATGTTCCAGCTGCTGACCCAGCACCTGGTGCACTCGGTGTCCTGCAACAACGCGATGATCGTGGCAGCCGCCACGGTTCCGGCGCGGCCCATCCGCTCGGTAGCACCGAATATTCCGCCAGAAGTCGCGCAGGTGATCGACCGCGCGCTAGCGTTCGACCGTTCCGCGCGCTGGCCAAACGCGCGCGCGATGCATTGCGCGTTGAGCAGCGCTTGCCCTGAGATGGTCCCGGTTGCCTGCGCCGAATCGCTGGCAAGCGACAACACCGTGCCTGAGCAGGCGCTGGCTCCGTTCGTGGCTCGCGAGAGCCACGTCCGTCCGCGACCGGCTCTCGGTCTGCGGGACACTCTCACGCTGGCGCTCGTGGCGCTCGTGGCGCTCGTGGCGCTCGTGGCGCTCGTGGCGCTCGTGGCGCTCGTGGCGCTCGTGGCGCTCGTGGCGCTCTCGGCTTGGATGCCACGAGCGGAGGCTCATGGCACCCAGCTTTCGACGCGAGGCGCGGAATCTGAGGCGCCACGGGCGACTGCTGCTTCGGGGCTCCCCCCGTGCGGGTCGCCCTTGCGACAGCGACATGAATCAGACGTGATTCCAGCTTCACCTCGCTGAGAAAGCCGGATTGAGATTGACTCCTCAACCGCGACTGCCGCCTCCCGAACTAGCCGCGAGCCCGCCGCCCTGCGCACTTCGTACGTCGGCTTTGAGCCTGTGTTCTCGGCGCACTAGGGCGCGCTGCGCAGCTCGTCGCGAAAGGCGCGCAGCGCCGCGTGCTGGTCGGGCTGTTCGGCAAAATGCGCGATGCGCGAAAGGTCCGGCTCGGGCAGCACTTCGCTCGCAGGGATGGCCTCGTAATGACCGCTCCGCAGGGTCAAGATCCTGAATACGCCTGCCTCGAACACCCACACTTCGCGGATCCCGAGCCCGCGATAGACCTCGAGCTTGTCGAGCGAGCCGCGCGTGGCCACGACCTCGAGCGCAAAGTCAGGAATCGGCTTGTCCTCGCCGCGCGCGTAACACTCGTCCGCCTCCAGCCCGCGTTCCTTCTCCTTCTTGCGGAAGGTGGTCGAACCGTAGCCAAAGAGCGGAATGTCCCGCTCGAGACAATAGAGTTCGAGCAGCCGCGCGATCTGCGTCTTCGTCACCTCGTGTCCGCGTGAAGGACTCATGATTTCCAGCCACCCCTCGAGATAGGTCATCCGCACCGAAGCGCTCTCGATGCTGTCTCGAAGCGTCTCGTAGGCCTCCCACGTGACGTTCGACAGCAGGATCCGTTGTTCGTCCTCGGCCCGGCGCGGCTCAAGCGGGAAGAGCGAGGTAGCGGCGACCATGGCTAGATTCTAGCGAGTTCTGCCTACGCCGGCCAGGCGATCCAAACCCGCCTCAAGAGCGCGGAGCTAGAGGTGCACGAACGAGCTTCCGACCACTATCAACAGCCAAAGCCCGAAGAGCACTCGGTTTGGCCACCAGTTCAGTTCTTGAGTCTTCGGCACACGCCACGCCAGCGCACAGAGCAGCGGGGTCCCCAATAGATAGCCCCAAACGACCAACAGCTGCGCGGCGTCGAGCGAGGGGTTCTGAGCGCCGCCTCGCAGTCGAAAGACGAAACTCGAGCCGAGCAGCAGTAGCGCGAGCAGGGTCAAGCCAAGATTCCAAAGGACGAGGCCCGGGGTTCGGCCTAGCAGTCCGGAATTCACGGCCGAGCCACGCCGGAGGTCACCTGGCCGTTTGGCTCGGCGCGCACGTATTCGCCGTAATTGATGCGATAGATCGGATTGTGATACCCCGTGCCCGCATACACGGCGGCGCCCCAAAGGCGGGCCAAGGCGACTAGCAGGCCCCGGTTCTTACCGGCATGGCAGTGCTGGACGTGGACGAAACCGCCAGCCTCGAGGCGCCCTCGCAACTGCCTGAGAGAGGCTTCGTAGCGAGGCAAGGTGCGCATGGTGACCCAGTCCTGCCCGAGCTCGATGCCTTCCTCATTTCCATGGTCCAAGATGTTGAGCCTGGAGATCTTGTTGTATTGAACGGTGGGGGTGCAGACCCGACTGTAGATACGCAGGGCCGCAATCACGTTGGCCACCATGCTGGGCACGTTGACCATGTAGATCTCGTTCTCCCGCAGCGCGGACGCGGACCAGCCTACGTAGTCGGAATCGTCGATTACGGTAATTCCCATGCCCATCCCGTGTTCTCCTCGCGCAAGCTGCCCCTCCCGCCCACCTGCTGAACCGTAGACTTTGAATCTTGACGGTGCAATCGCCGGGACTGACGACGGAGCTGCCCGCCCTCGCCTTGGCCCGTGGGCCTACGTTCGCTAATGCTACGGGCTGACTTGAGACCCCGTGGCCCTCGCCGAAGCGGCGAGGCGGCCCGGCTCGCTGCCCATTCAGCTCACCCGACCGCCAAACTCCAGCGCGAACCGGCGCCGCCTCGGGTGCGGAGCACCGCTGCTATAAGGTACGCTTTAGCCTATCCGCTGCCCCGCCGCCCAGGCGCCCGCCGCAGCCGCACCGCGCCCGATCCGCTGAACGGGTTACCAGGCCGTGAGCCGCCGAGAGCCCGTCGGGAGCAAATAATGGAGCAGTTCTGAGAAATTAGGACTCCATTCGCTTGCGTCTCCGTTCTCGCTTTGCTAGTGAGGCGCTCCCCTTTGCGAAGCTCGCTCGGCCAGTCCGGGTCGGGTTTCGCCAGCCGCCCTAAGCGGCTCGCGGTGCGGCCTTCTCAGCGGGCCGCGAACGTGTCGAACCGCGGCCACTCGGAGGTGGTTGTTCAGAGCAGACGGGTTTTCCGGCTGTTCGCGGGGTCGACGGGTCTCACGAGGAAACTGTCGTTATGATTAGCAACGCCAAAGCCAATTTTCAGAGGATTAGTCCGCGTAAAGCGCGGATGATCGTCAATCTGATCCGCGGGCGAGACGCCTCCGACGCGCTGCAGCTTCTCGATTTCACGTTCAAGGCCGGTGCGCCGTTCGTGAAGAAGCTCATTGCCAGCGCCGTCGCGAACGCGAAGCTCAAGCGTCCCGATGTCGACACCGACGCGCTGTTCATCAGCAAGGCCTCGGTCGACAAGGCGGGCAACCAGAATCTTCGCCGTTGGCGTCCACGCGCTCAAGGGCGTGCGACTCGCATCGCCAAGGGCGTCAGCCACATCCACATCGAACTGGACCAGCGCTGAACCGCTCACGCGGGCTCAGGAGCGGTAAGAACTAATGGGACAAAAAACTCATCCGTATGGCTTTCGCCTCGGCGTCATCAAGACGTGGACCAGTAAATGGTACGAGGACAAGCACTACACGACGTGGCTCCATGAGGACATCCGCATCAAGCGGGCCGTCAAGGAGTACCTGTACAACGCCAACGTGGCGAGCGTCGAAGTAGAGCGCGCCGCCAACAAGGCGAAGGTCATCGTCTACACCGCGCGTCCCGGCATGGTGATCGGCAAGGGTGGCAAGGGTATCGAGATCCTCAAGATCGGTAACCTCGACACCGCCGCCAAGGGCGAGACCAAGTTTCGCGGCGTCCAGTCGTTCACGCAGAACGAGGTCTTCATCGACGTGCAAGAGGTCCGCAAGGCGGAGACCAACGCACAGCTCGTGGCCGAGAACATCGCCACGCAGCTCGAGCGCCGCATTGCCTTCCGTCGCGCGATGAAGAAATCGCTGCAAACGGCCATGAAGTTCGGTGCCAAGGGCGTGCGCATACGCTGCGCGGGCCGCCTGGCAGGCGCCGAAATGGGTCGCGTCGAAACCTACCGCGAAGGTCGCGTTCCGCTACACACGCTCCGCGCCGATGTCGACTTCGGCCTGGCCGAAGCGCGCACGACCTACGGCACGATTGGCGTCAAGGTCTGGATTTTCAAGGGCGAAGTGCTTCAGCGCAAAGCGCGTCGCATCCCGGAGTGATGAGCGATGCTTCAACCTAAGCGCACCAAATTCAGGAAGCAGCAGAAGGGCAAGAACCGAGGCATCGCATGGCGAGGCTCGGACGTGTCTTTCGGTGATTTCGGTCTGCAAGCGACCGAGTCCTCCTTCGTTACTTCACGTCAGATCGAGGCCTGTCGTATGGCGATTCAGCGCCACGTCAAGCGCGCTGGCAAACTCTGGATCCGGGTCTTCCCGGACAAGCCCGTGACCAAGAAGCCGCTCGAAGTCCGCATGGGTAGCGGTAAGGGCGCCGTCGAAGGCTGGGTTGCCGTGGTCAAGCCAGGCAAAGTCATGTTCGAGCTCGCGGGCATCCCGGAAGCCGACGCTCGCGAGGCCTTCCGCCTCGCCGGCACCAAGCTGCCGGTCGCGGTTCGCATGCTGGCCCGAGGTGATTTGTGATGAAAGCCAAAGACCTGCGTGAGCGCTCGACCGAAGATCTGGCCGAGCTCAAAACGTCGATCGAGAAGGACCTCTTCTCGCATCGCATGAAGAATGCAACCGATCAGCTCGGTGATACGAGCCTGCTCGGCAAGGCGCGCAAAGACATCGCGCGCCTCGAACAGATTTTGCACGAGCGCGCCGTCTCGTCAGAGAGCGCCTCGAGCAAAGGAGTCCAGTCGTGAACGCCCCTGCAGAGTCCGGGAATCCGGTCTACCGCCGCAAGCTCATCGGTCGCATCCGTAGCGACAAGATGGACAAGACCGTGATCGTCGAAGTCGTGCGCTTCAAGCGCGAAGGCATCTACAAGAAGTACGTTCGTGTTCGTAAGCGCTACAAAGCGCACGACGAGAAGAACGAATTCAAGACTGGTGACCGCGTAGAGATCATCGAGAGCCGTCCGCTATCGCGCGAGAAGCGCTGGGCAGTGGCTCGCTTGGTCGACCGTCCGGCAGAGGGCCTCGTCACATGATCCAGACCGAAAGCTACCTGGACATCGCCGACAACTCCGGCGCCAAGCGCGTTCAATGCATCAAAGTCATTGGCGGTTCGCGCCGTCGCTACGCGGGTCTCGGGGACGTAATCGTCGTCGCCATCCAAGAAGCACTGCCTGGCAGCAAAGTGAAGAAGGGTGACACCGCTCGCGCGGTCATCGTTCGCACTCGCCGTGAGTACCGTCGCCAAGACGGCAGCTACATCAAGTTCGACGACAACAGCGCCGTCTTGATCAATGCCCAGCAGGAACCGGTCGGCACCCGCATCTTTGGCCCGGTCGCTCGCGAGCTCCGCTCGAAGAAGTTCATGAAGATCATCTCGCTCGCCCCGGAGGTGCTGTGATGGAGCGCCTGCACGTCGGTGATCAGGTCGTCGTCACGCGCGGCAACGACAAGGGCAAGCGCGGCAAGATCAGCAAGATCACGGCCGATCGAGTCGTCGTCGAGGGCGTGAACGTGGTCAAGCGCCACCTCAAGCAGACTCCGCAACGTCCGGGCGGCATCCTCGACGTCGAGGCTCCGATCGCGAAAAGCAACGTGATGCTCGTGGATCCGACCACCAACAAGCCTACTCGCGTCTCGATCAAGGTCGAGAACGACAAGAAAATCCGCGTCGCCAAGAGCGGTACCGCCATTCCGGCGACAAGGGAGAAGTGATGGCCGAGACAGCCGCACCTCGACTTCACGAGAAATACAAGGCGGACTCCGTGCCCGCTTTGATGAAGAAATTCGGCTACACGAACCCCATGCAGGTGCCACGCCTGAAGACGATCGTCGTCAACATGGGCGTCGGTGAAGCCGTTGCCAACCCGAAGCTGATCGACTCCGCAGTAGTGGAGATGACGGCCATCACCGGTCAGAAGCCGGTGGTCACGAAGGCGAAGAAGGCGATTGCGACCTTCAAGCTCCGTGAAGGGATGCCGATCGGCGTCAAGGTCACGCTGCGCCGCGAGAAGATGTGGGAGTTCTTGGACCGCCTCGTGACGCTCGGCTTGCCGCGCGTGCGCGACTTTCGCGGCACCAATCCCCGCGGCTTCGACGGCTCGGGCAACTACACGCTCGGCCTCAAAGAGCAGATCATCTTCCCGGAAATCGAGTTCGACAAGGTCGACAAGATCAAGGGCATGAACATCACTTTCGTTACAACCGCCCAGACGGACGAAGAAGCCAAAGAGCTGCTCGGAAGTCTCGGTATGCCGTTCAGGAGCTGATATGGCACGCGCATCTCAATGGGCGAAGGCCAATAAGCCGCCCAAGTTCTCGACCCGTGCAGTGAACCGCTGCCGCGTTTGCGGCCGTATCCGTGGTGTCTATCGGGATTTCGCCTTGTGCCGCATTTGCACGCGGCTGCTAGCACTCAAGGGCGAACTGCCCGGAGTCACGAAAGCGAGCTGGTGATCCCATGATGACCGATCCCGTCGCGGACTTGTTGTCGCGCATCCGCAATGCCTCCATGGCACGCCACGAGCTGACCCGCGTCCCCGCGAACAAGCTCAAGAAGAACATCGCCCTGCTGCTCAAGGCCGAAGGCTACGTTGCCGACGTCCGTCAAGAGGAGTGGGGTCCCAAGAAGCACCAGACGCTGACCATCGTCCTGAAATACGGCGAAGATCGCACGTCTGCCTTCCAGGGCATCCGCCGCGTGTCGCGGCCCGGTCGCCGCGTGTACGTGCGCCACGATCAGATCCCGCGCGTCCTCAGCGGCCTCGGTATCTCGATCATCAGCACCTCCACCGGTCTGATGTCCGACAAAGAAGCCCGTCGCCGCAAAGTGGGTGGCGAGCTCCTGTGTGAGGTTTGGTGATGGCCGAAGCACAAGCTACGCCCGTTTCGTTCAAGAAGTCGCGCGTCGGCAAGCGTCCCGTTCTCGTCCCCAAGACCGTCACGGTCAGCCAATCCGGCCAGAAGCTCGATATCTCGGGTCCCAAGGGCAAGTTGGTTCTGGATCTGCCGGCACAGGTCGCCGTCCGCAAGGATGGCGACTCGTGGCTGGTGGAGAGCAGCGCCGAGGGCCGCGATGCGGCTCGCCTGCAGGGGCTCAGCCGAGCGCTCTTGGCCAGCATGGTCAAGGGAGCCGCCGAAGGTTACGAGCGCTCGCTCGAACTGGTCGGCACCGGTTACCGCGCCGAGGTGAAGGGCAAAGTCGTCACCTTGTCGCTCGGCTTCTCGCATCCGACCTCGATCGAGCTCCCCGCTTCGATCACGGGCAACGTCCCGCCGGACTCGAAGGGCACCATGCTCGTGCTGAACTCGGCCGACAAAGCCGCGCTCGGTCAAATGGCAGCGACGATTCGCGGGCTTCGCCCGCCCGAGCCGTACGGCGGCAAGGGTGTTCGTTACCGCGGTGAAAATATCCGCCGCAAAGCGGGTAAAGCCGCCAAGGGCAAGGGCAAGTAAGCATGGCAACTCAACTCACTGGCCGCGAACGCCGCCGCTTCCGCATCCGCAAGAAGATCTCCGGCAGCACGGAGCGTCCTCGCCTCAGCGTGTACCGCACGGCAACCCACATCTACGCTCAGGTCGTCGTGGACTCGGACGGCACGACCGTCGCCGCAGCCTCGACGCTCTCTCGCGATCTCAAGACTACGCTGGGCGAAGACACCAAGACAGACGCCGCCAAGAAGGTGGGCGCTCTGATCGCCAAGATCTGTCTCGAGAAGAAAATCGACAAGGTCGTCTTCGACCGCAACGGATACCTGTATCACGGCCGCGTGAAGGCTCTTGCAGAAGCCGCGCGCGAAGCCGGGCTCAAGTTCTGAGCCGAGGAATCATTCATGGCGTTCGATAACAACATTGACGACGAGAAGCTCAAAGAGCGAGTCATCCACATCAATCGCGTTGCGAAGGTGGTAAAGGGCGGTCGCCGCTTCAGCTTCTCCGCACTCGTGGTCGTGGGCGATGAAGCCGGCCACGTGGGCGTCGGCCTGGGCAAGGCGAACGAAGTTCCGGAAGCGATCCGCAAGGGCAACGATCAGGCTCGCAAGAACCTGTTCAAGGTGCCGATGATCGGCGCGACCGTTCCGCACGACGTGACCGGTCACTTCGGTGCCGGTAAAGTCTTGCTCCGCCCGGCTTCGCCCGGTACCGGCGTTATCGCCGGCGGCGCAGTGCGCGCGGTGGTCGAGTCCGCGGGCATTCAGGACATTCTGAGCAAGTGCCTCGGCTCCACCAACAAGCACAACGTCGTTCACGCGACGATCGCGGCCCTGCAAGGGTTGCGCGGTCCCGAAGTGGTGGCCAAGGCTCGCGGCAAGCAGCTCGACGAGATCGCGGGCGACTATCCGGTATCAGCGGTGTCCGTGCAGGCGGGCGGCGGTTCGTCGATCGTCTCCGGCAACGGCGGAGGACCCACCCCGTGAGCAAGCTCGAAGTCGTTCAAACAGGCAGCGTGATCGGCCGCCCGCACACCACCCGTCGCGTCGTCGATGGTTTGGGGTTGCGCGGGGTCGGTTCCAAGGTCGTGGTGGAGAACACCCCGTCCTTCCGTGGCATGATCAAGAAGGTGCTACACCTCGTCACGGTTCAGGAGCAGAAGCCATGAGCAGCGAAATTCTATCTCACCTCGCCTACCCGGCAGGTGCCCGTCAGCTCGAGAAGCGCTTCGGGCGCGGCGTCGGCTCGGGTCTCGGTAAGACCTGCGGTCGCGGTCAAAAGGGTCAAAAAGCTCGCAAAGGTGGCAACATCGGCAAGCTCCACTTCCAAGGTGGTCAGACTCCGATCCAGCGCCGCTTGCCCAAGCGTGGTTTCCGCGTTCCGTTCCCGGTAACGGTCGTGGGCGTCAACGTCGGGGACCTGCAAGAGTTCGCGGCGGGCACCGAGGTCAACGAGCTCGCGCTGCGCGAGGCTCGCCTCGTTCAGGGGCGTCGCGTTCAGATCAAAGTGCTCGGCGACGGTGAGTTCACCAAGAAGCTCACCATTCACGCTCACAGCTTCAGCAAGTCCGCGCTCGAGAAGATCGAAGCCGCGGGCGGCAAAGCCGTGGTCGTGCCTGTCGTGAAGCAAAAAGACGCGCAAGACGCGACCGCGGGCTGAGCTTCGTTCTAGAGCTCTGCCATGGCAGCCTTTTCAGGTTTCTCGAACATCGGTAAGGTGCCGGAGCTCCGGCGCCGTATCGCGTTCACGCTGATCGTACTGGCGATCTACCGCCTCGGCGTGTTCGTCACGATCCCGGGCGTGGATCGTTCGGTGATGCAGAACATCGTGAAGGGTCAGGGCGGTCTGCTCGGCCTGTTCAACTTGTTCTCGGGTGGCGCGCTCGCCAACCTCTCGATCTTGGCGTTGGGCATCATGCCCTACGTCTCGGCGAGCATCATCATGCAGCTCGCGGGCCTGATCAGTAAGCAGGTCGAAGAGCTCAAGAAGGAGGGCGAGGCGGGTCGGCGCAAGCTCGAGCAGTACACGCGCTACGGCGCGATTCTGCTCAGCATCTTGCAGTCCGCCGGCGTCGCGCTCTCGCTCGAGCACATGAACAACTCCGACGTCGGCGGTGGCCGCTTCGGGGACGTCGTGATCGACGCCGGCTGGGGCTTCCGGCTGATGACCGTGATCACGCTCACCACCGGCTCAGGCCTGTTGATGTGGCTGGGCGAGCAGGCGACCGAGCGAGGCATCGGCAACGGCACGTCGATGATCATCCTCGCCAGCATCGTGAGCGGTATCCCGCAGTCGATCGGCAACTACTACGCGAGTCACACCGGCGATCTCCAGCCGCTGACGATCGCGGTGCTGCTGGCGGTGCTGCTCGTCAGCATCGCGATGGTCGTGTTCTTCGAACGCGCCCAGCGTGAGATTCCGATTCAGTACTCGCGTCGCCAAGTCGGCCGCCGCGTGTATGGCGGGCAGACCGCGCACCTGCCCCTGAAGGTGAACATGGCGAGCATGATCCCGCCAATCTTCGCCTCCAGCTTGTTGATGTTTCCGGCCACGCTGGCGAGCTTCAACATCCCGGGCATGAACACTTTCAGCTCGCTGCTCAACCGCGGTGACTGGCTGTTTCACACGCTGTTCGCGGCGCTCTCGATCTTCTTCTCCTTCTTCTACACGGCCGTCACGTTCCAACCGATCGATGTGGCCGACAATCTGAAGAAGCAGCAGGCGAACATTCCGGGGATTCGCCCCGGACGTCAGACCGCCGAGTACATCGATCGCGTGTTGACCCGCCTCACGGTCGGCGGCGCGGTTTACGTCGCGACCATCTGCGTCGTACCGGCCGTGATCGCCAGCTCGTTCAACATCCCGTTTCAGTTCGGCGGGACCAGCTTGATCATCGTCGTGGGCGTCGCGCTCGAGACGGTGAATCAGATCGAAGCGCACCTGATCACTCGGAGCTACGAGGGCCTGACCGGCCCGCGTGTGACTCGCCTCAGCGGCCGGAGGCCGGCATGAGGTTGATCTTGCTCGGCGCTCCTGCGAGCGGTAAAGGCACCCAAGGAGCCATCCTGTGCGAGAAATTCGGCGTGCCGAAAATCGCGACCGGGGACATGCTCCGTGCCGCCGTCGCCGCTGGAACCGAGCTCGGCAAGCAGGCCGATAGCCTAATGAAGGCCGGCCAGCTCGTTCCGGATTCCGTCGTCATCGATTTGGTGAAGGAGCGGGTTTCCCAGCCGGATGCCAAAAACGGCTTTATTCTCGATGGCTTCCCGCGCACCGTGCCGCAGGCGGATGCGCTCGCCGCTCTGCTCACAGGGCTAGGGACCCCATTAGACAAAGTGGTCCAAATCGATGTTTCTAGGGACCTTTTGGAAGAGCGCGCCACCCTGCGTCGCACGGACATTCGGACTGGACACATCTACCACTTAAAGTATAGTCCCCCGCCCTTGGGCGCTGAGCTCGATCATCGGGCCGACGATCAACCGGAAACCGTCAAAAAGCGTCTCGATCAATACGATGCGATGACCGCGGCGCTCTTACCGCACTACGAAAAACTCGGGCTGCTTCGCCGAGTTGATGGGGTCGGATCTCCCAGCGAGATCACCAGCCGCATTCTCGCAGCGCTCGAACACTGAACTCACTGAACTAAAGGAGGCGACGAACGAAGGACGATTCGACTGGAACAGGTGTCATCGAAGAGGTTTTACCGAACGCACTGTTTCGGGTGACTCTCGAAGATGGTCGCACCGTTCGCGCGGGCATCGCCCCCAGTCTTCGTCACGCGGTCGTACGGCTCATCAGCGGCTCTCGAGTCGTGGTCAAGCTCTCGAAGCTCGACCCCGGCCGAGGCCAAATCATCAAGAAGCTAAGCTAGAAGTAACTAGATTCGACTGAAGGCAGGACATCATGAAGGTGCGACCGAGTGTGAAGAAGATCTGCGACAAGTGCAAAGTCGTGAAGCGCCGCGGAGTCCTGCGCGTAATTTGCAATAACCCGCGCCACAAGCAGCGCCAAGGCTGAGAGGCTGAGAAGGAAAAGTCATGGCGCGCATTGCTGGTATCGATCTCCCCCGCCGTAAGGCAATTGTTTATGCCCTCCCGTACATCTACGGGATCGGCGACGCGACCGCTCGCAAGCTGTGTAAGCTGGCGAAGGTGCCGGAAGACCGCAAGGTCGACGAACTGAGCGAAGCGGACGTGAAAAACATCCGCGACGCCATCGACGGCACGATCAAGGTCGAAGGTGACGCGCGCCGTGAGGTGCAGCAGAACATCAAGCGTCTGATGGATCTCGGTTCGTACCGAGGCCTCCGTCACCGCAAAGGTTTGCCCGTCAACGGGCAACGCACCCGGACCAACGCACGCACCCGCAAGGGTCCGCGCAAGAGCTTGGCGCGTCGCTCCTAAGCGGCTCGGCACCTTTAAGGCAAACCCATGGCAGCTCCCAAAGCCCGTGTTCAGAAAAAAGTAGTCAAGAAGAACGTCTTCGCTGGCATCGTTCATATCCAGTCGACGTTCAACAACACGATCGTGACCATCACGGACGTGAATGGTGCGGCAATTTCTTGGGCAAGCGCGGGTTCGCGTGGCTTCAAGGGTTCGCGCAAGAGCACGCCGTTCGCGGCGCAGCTCGCGGCTGAAGAGGCCGGTCGTCGTGCGATGGAGCACGGCGTGCGTTCGGTCGCCGTGTTCGTGAAGGGTCCAGGAGCTGGTCGCGAAAGCGCCCTCCGCGCTTTGCAGCAAGTGGGCTTCAAAGTGACTTTGATTCGTGACGTTACGCCGATCCCGCACAACGGTTGTCGGCCCCCCAAGCGTCGTCGCGTGTGACGGAGAGATTATGGCGCGTTATTTAGGTGCTGTTTGCAAGTTGTGCCGTCGCGAAGGCGGAAAACTCTATCTGAAGGGCGAGCGCTGCTTCACTGAAAAGTGTGCAGTAAGCCGTCGTCCTTACCCGCCCGGCCAGCACGGCCAGGCACGCATCAAGCTGAGTGAGTACGGCCTCCGTCTGCGCGAGAAGCAGAAGATGCGCCGCATCTACGGTCTGCTCGAGATGCAGTTCGCCGGTTACTACGTGCAAGCGACCCACCTCAAGGGCCGCACCGGTGAAGAGATGCTCGGCCTGATCGAGCGCCGCTTGGACAACGTGGTCTTGCGTATCGGGTTCGCTTCGAGCCGCGCGCAGGGTCGTCAGCTCGTTCGCCACAATCACGTGCTCGTGAACGGCAAGCGCGTCAACATCCCGAGCTTCCGCGTCAAGCCGAACGACAAGATCGAGATCGGCGAGACCAGCCGCAAGATTGGCTATATTGCCGCCGCGCTCACCGCTGCCGAAGGTCGCCAGCGTCCGAGCTGGATCGAAGTCGACAAGGGCAATTTCTCCGGCACCTTCAA
The DNA here is from genome assembly GCA_035273265.1 of Polyangiaceae bacterium. Classification (GTDB taxonomy): domain Bacteria; phylum Myxococcota_A; class Polyangia; order Polyangiales; family Polyangiaceae; genus PMG-095. Next base: position 2,794 of record DATEPG010000501.1, on the reverse strand, counting down.
GTCGATGCCGGTCCGCGACGAACTCAACGAGCCGTCGGTTCGTGAGCAGTACGTCGTCGAATATTACTCTCGCTGAAGCATCGCGGTCTGAGCGTCGAGCTCGGTCCTCTGTTATCGGGGGTTTCACCCCCGCACCCGTTGGAGTGAGTCCAGCGGGGCCCCACCCCTGAGATTTGGGGTCCCAACCCCAAAACAATCTTCTCGATAAGTGATTCTAGCGAAGGGCACCTCAGCCCTTTGCGAACGCGGGCAGACCGCGGATCTGACAGTGGGCGTTGGAGCCTCTGCAGGTCGTGACGGTCGCGCGAAACCCCAAAAAAGGAGCAGCTCGAATGGTTACACAAATGATGAGCCGAAACTGGCGTGACTTGATCCGCCCGAAGGCGATCACGCTCGATCCGGAGTCCAATTCGGAGTCCTATGGCAAGTTCACCTGCGAGCCGCTCGAACGGGGTTTCGGTATCACGATCGGCAACTCGCTGCGTCGCGTGCTGCTCGCTTCGCTGCAGGGCGCCGCGATCACGGCCGTTCGGCTGGAGACCGCGCTGCACGAGTTCACCACGATTCCGGATGTCGTCGAAGACGTTACGGACATCATCCTCAATCTCAAAGAGGTGGTGTTCAAGGTGGATTCGCCGAAGACCTTCACCGTTCGCCTCGAGAAGGAGGGCCCCGGCCCAATCCTCGCGGGTGACATCAAGACGGTCGACGGCCTCACGGTCCTGAACCCAAATCACCAGATCGCAACCCTCGACAAGAAGGGCCCGTTCTCGGTCGAACTCACCGTTGCTTGCGGCCGTGGCTACGTCTCGGCAGAGCGCAACAAGAGCCCGACCATGCCCCTCGGCACGATCCCGATCGATGCCCTGTTCAGCCCGATCCGCAAGGTGAACTACACCGTGCAGAACGCGCGCGTCGGCCAGGTTACCGATTACGACAAGCTGGTGCTCGAGGTTTGGACCAACGGTGCCGTGCGCCCGGTGGATGCCGTCGCCTTCGCGGCCAAGATCTTGAAAGAGCAGCTCTCGATCTGGATCAACTTCGAGGAATCGGAAGAGACCTCTTACCAGGTGACCGGCAGCGACGAAGAGCCGCTGAACGAGAACCTGTTCCGCTCGGTGGATGAGCTCGAGCTCTCGGTTCGCTCCGCGAACTGCCTGCAGAACGCCAACATCACCTTGATCGGCGAGCTCGTACAAAAGACCGAGCAAGACATGCTCAAGACCAAGAACTTCGGTCGCAAGTCGTTGAAGGAGATCAAAGAGATCCTTTCCACGATGGGCCTCGGCCTCGGCATGAAGTTCGACAACTGGCCCGCGATGGTTGACCGCTGGAAGCAGCAACAATCCGCGTCGTGATTGAGAAAGTAGTTCCATGAGGCACGGCAAAGCAGGGCGGCAATTCGGCCGCAACTCTGTCGTCGGGAGCTCCGCTCCCTCCCCGCTGAAGTGAATTCAGCGGGGCCCCACCCTCGGTTTTAGGGCCCCGGCCCCAAAACTCCGCAAGCAACGCTCTAAGTTAGTCAGGTAGTTTCCATGAGGCACGGCAAAGCAGGTCGGCAGTTCGGTCGTAACACCAGTCATCGGCGCGCGATGTTCCGCGCGTTGACTGCAAACTTGGTGGCGCACGAGCGCATCGAAACCACCGACGCCAAAGCCAAGGAGCTGCGGCGCGTGGCTGAGCGTCTGATCACCAAGGCCGTGCGCCTGGGTGCGGTCGCTTACACGCCTCACGCCGAGCTGAGCATCGCTGATCGCGCGCGCCGTCAGGCCGCGCAGCAGCAGGTGGGCGGCTTTCTACGTCGCTTCCAGGTGACGCAAGAGGGCAGCGAGAGCACCAAGATCGATCTGATCGAGAAGGTGTTCGTCGACCTGGCCAAGCGCTTCGCGACTCGCCCCGGTGGCTACACGCGCATCGTCAAGCTCGGTCGTCGCCGCGGTGACAACGCGCCGATGAGCATGATCGAGTTCGTGGACAAGGGCGAGCCGCGCGCTGCAGCAGCGCCGAAGTCGGACGCCGAGAAGGCGCCGAAGGCCAAGGCAGAAGCCGGCGAAAAGGCCAAGCCCAAGAAGGCTGCCAAGGCCGCCGCTGCTGGCTGAGCCGAACGAGTGAGGCTTTCGAGCCTCATTCATTCACTCGCTCGAGTCTGTTTCGACGCATCAAAGCCCGCCTCGCCTTCGAGCGAAGCGGGCTTTCTGCATTTTGTTCGCGTAGATTGCTGCTCGTCGGACAAGCGTCGACCCAGGAAATTGCACGGAGGGACGGGTGCTAGCCCAAGCCCGGCTCGCCCTCGTCCGAAGGCGGGCCTTTGCCGGTGCGCCGACCGCGGAGCAGGACGACCGCGATCCCGCCGAGCGCGACCAACGCGATCGCGCCCGCGCCGTAATAGCGGGACGTGTCGTCGGTCTTGGGCTCTCCGTGCTCGAAGCGCGAGAGGCCTTCACGCGCGCGCGAGTTCTTCGGATCTGCTTCCAGCGCGCGCACGAGCAGCGTGCGATCCGCGATGCCGGCGTCCGCTAGCGCTTCGGCCTCCAGCGTGAGTCGCAGGCTGGTTGCGGTCTTCTCGAACTCACTGCCCTTGCCGAGGCGTTCGACGCGCCTGAGCGCCGCGAGCGCGGCTTTCGAGTCTTTCTGCAGATTCTTCTGGGCGTATTCGAGGTACGCGCTCGAAAGTTCGTTCTGCTTCGGATAGTCCGGGCTACGCGTCAGCACCTGATCGAAGGCTTTTCGCATCCCGTCCAGATCACCCTGCTCGCGCGCTGCGGCACCGGCCTCGTACAGCTTCGCGACCTCG